>NZ_CP063989.1:323567-647134 GCF_014595995.2 Actinomyces respiraculi | reverse complement strand
AGCCCGCGGCAACACAGCGGGCGGCTGAGCCCGCGGCAACACAGCGGGCGGCTGAGCCCGCGGCAACACAGCGGGCGGCTGAGCCCGCGGGTCAGCGAGCTCAGGCGAGGTTGGACCACGTCCGGGTGCCGTCGGTGAAGGCCTGGTGCTTCCACACGGGCAGGCGCGTCTTGACCTCCTCGACGAGGTCGCGCACAGCCTCGAAGGCGGGGGCGCGGTGATCGGCGCTGACGGCGACGGCGAGAGCCGTCTGCCCGATCGTCAGGTTGCCGACGCGGTGGACGAGGGCGACGGCGCGCAGGCCCGGTCGTGCGGCGATCTCGGCGGCGATCTGGGCGATGACGGCGTCGGCGCTCGGGTGCGCCTCGTACGTCAGAGCGGTCACGGCCCGCCCGCCGTCGTGGTCGCGGACCACGCCGTCGAAGGTGACGACGGCGCCGGCAGCGCGGTGCTCGACGGCCTTGGCGAGCTCGGCCGCGCTGATCGCGTCGGTGGTGACCTCAGCGCGGACGACGACGGCGCTGGTGCGGGGCTGCGTCATGCTTCTCCTCGTCAAGGGGCGGCGGTCCCGGGCGCGGGACCGGGCCCACGCCCCCGACCGTACACGGAGGGTCGCTCACCTCCCACAGTGCCCCGCTGTCAGCCGGCACCCCGGGGCATGATGTCCTCAAGGCGCCCCACCGCGACGGAAGGACCCGAGATGGCTCACGCCCCGCAGATGCTCTCCCCCGAGGAGTACCTCGACGCACTGCTGAGCACGCTCGCGCCGCTGCCGGCCGGGCAGGTCCCGCTGGCCGACGCCCACGGGCTCGTCCTCGCCCAGGACCTCCGTGCCCGCCTGCCGGTGCCTGCGTGGACGAACTCCGCGATGGACGGCTACGCCGTACGCGCCGCGCAGACCGTCGGCGCTGACCGCGCCCCTGTGCGCCTGCCGGTCTCGGGCGACGTGCCCGCGGGCGCAGCGCCCGGCCCGCTCGCACCGGGCACCGCGATGCGCATCATGACCGGCGCCATGCTGCCCGAGGGAGCCGACGCCGTCGTCCGGGTGGAGGACACGGACCAGGAGCCCGGCCAGGCGCCGCTGCCGCGGGAGGTCGAGGTCCGCGCCCGGGCCCGCGCCGGCCTCAACGTGCGCCGCGCGGGCGAGGACGTCGCCGTCGGAGACCCGGTGGCGCGGGCGGGCACGGTGCTGTCGGCGGCGGTCCTGTCCTCCCTGGCCTCGGTGGGCCTGTCCGACGTGCGGGCCCACCCGCGCCCACGCGTCGCCGTCGTCTCCACCGGTACGGAGCTGGTCGATGCCGGCACCCCCCTGGCGCCGGGCTCGGTCCCCGACTCCAACGGGCTGCTGCTCCAGGGCCTGCTCGCCGAGCACGGGGCCCTGACGGTGGCGGTCCCGCGCGTCGGCGACACCGCCGCGGACCTCGCCCAGGTGCTGGGCGAGGCGGCGAAGGCCGCGGACCTCGTGGTCACCTCCGGCGGTGTGTCCGCGGGCGCCTTCGACCCGTTCACCATGCTGGCCGCCTCCCACGAGCACTCGAGTGGCACGCACGTGTCCTTCGCGAGGGTCGCGATGCAGCCGGGCAAGCCGCAGGGGCACGGCACGGTGCTCGCGCAGGACGGCCGGCAGGTGCCCGTCATCATGCTTCCGGGCAACCCGGTGAGCGTGCTGGTGTCCTTCACGGTCTTCGTCGCCCCCGCGCTGGCGGTCCTGTCCGGCCACGGCCGCCGGGAGGTGACCGCCTCGATGGTGCCGGTTGCTGCGCGCGCGGCGGTGGGCTGGAGGGCGGCGGGCGAGCGCCGTCAGTACCTGCCGGTGCGCCTGGTGGCCCCACCGGACGGTGAGGGCCGGGACCTGCCGGACGCGCCCCCGTGGGTGGCGCCGGTGCACCGCCTGGGCTCCGGCTCCCACCTGGTCGCCTCGCTCGGGGCCGCGCAGGCCCTCGCCGTCGTCGAGGCCCACACGCCCGCCGTCGAGCCGGGCCAGGAGGTCGGCCTCATCCTCCTGACGCACCCCGCCTCACCCCTGCCCACGTACCCGACCCGCGAACGGAGAGACCCGTGACTGACCCCTCTCAGATCCGCCTGACCCACCTGAATGAGGCCGGCGCCGCCTACATGGTGGACGTCACCGCCAAGCAGCCGACCGTGCGCACCGCGAGCGCGAGCGCCTTCGTCCAGTGCTCTCCACTGGTGGTTGCCGCCCTGCGCGAGGGCAGCGTCCCCAAGGGCGATGTGCTGGCCGTGGCGCGGGTGGCGGGCATCGCAGCGGCGAAGAGGGTACCGGACCTGCTGCCACTGGCGCACGTCATCGGCGTGCACGGGTGCAGCGTCGACCTCGCCATCGAGGACGGGGGCGTGCGCATCGAGACGACGGTGCGCACGGCGGAGCGCACGGGGGTGGAGATGGAGGCGCTGACGGCCGCGACGGTGGCGGGCCTGGCGGTGGTGGACATGATCAAGGGCGTGGATCGCTCGGTGTGCCTGCGCGAGGCGCGGGTGACGGCGAAGTCGGGGGGCCGCTCGGGTGACTGGGTCCGTCCGGCCGACGGCGAGGGCTGAGTCCGTGCACCGGGCAGGTTGCCCCGACCCGGCCGCGGCGGTCCCATCGGCCGCTGGGGCGGGGGGTCTCGACGTCGTTGTGCTCGCGGGTGGGACGGGCGCGCGTCTGGGTGGGGCCTCCAAGCCCGACGTCGTGGCGCGCGGGGCCCGTCTCATCGACCACGTGCTCAGGGGCTTGGACAGCCTGCGCGGCTCGCTCGCGCTGGGCGAGGTCGTCGTCGTGGCGCCTGAGGACGTGGCCCTGCCCGCCGGTGTGCGCCGGGCGCTGGAGGACCCGCCGCTCGGCGGGCCGGTGGCGGGGGCGGGGGCGGGCCTGCTCGCCCTGGGTGCCGGGGGGCGCACGTCGGTCCCGACGACGGCCCTGCTCGCCTGTGACGCGCCCGAGGCGTGGCGCGCCCTGCCGGGGCTCGTCGCCCGTCTGACCGCCTCACCGGGGGCGTCAGGGGCGGTGAGCACGGACGGCGCTCACCGCCAGTACCTCGTGGGCGTCTACCGCACGGGTCCTCTCCGTGAGGCCGTTGCACCCGGCGGGGCGCCGCTGCGCGACGTGGCTCTCAGGCGTGTACTCGGGGTGCTCGCGCCCCTCGAGGTGGACCTGGGGGCGCTGCGGGGCGCGGGGCGGGACCTGGACACGTGGGAGGAGATCGCCGCCTGGGAGCGGGACGGCTGAGGGCGCGCTCAGTGGTCACCGCCGCCGAGCTGCTCGAGGACGTGGGGCACGAGCGGGCCGATGACGGCGACGGTGTCCGTGACCCCGCCGCGCGAGCCGGGGGCGTTGACGACGAGGGCGCCGTCGGCCTGGCGGCTGGTGACGCCGACGAGGCCGCGTGAGAGCCCGGCCAGCGGGGTCTTGGTCAGGCCGTGGGCACGGATCTGGGCCTCCAGGCCCTCAAGGCGGGTGACGAGCAACGGGGCGGTGGCCTCGGGGGTCAGGTCGTAGGGGGTGACGCCGGTGCCGCCTGCGGTCAGGACGACACGGGCGCCGTCGGACACGGCGGCGCGGATGGCGGAGCGGACGGCCTCGACATCGTCGGGGACGATGACGACCGTGTCGACGACGACGCCGTGCTCGCCGAGCAGGCGCTGGGCGAGCGGGCCGGAGGAGTCCTCCCGCTCGCCGCTGGCGCAGCGGTCGGAGACGGTGATGACGGCGCCGCGGACGGGCTCTTCGAGGGGCATGAGGGCCTTGTGGACGACGGCGTCGGCGTCGGGCTGGGCGGCCGACCGGGAGGCGGGCTGTGAGGACGTGCGCATGGTCGCACCGTAGACGGCCAGGCTCGCGCACCCCGCCGTCAGCCGTCCCACCGTGTGTGCGACGTCACTTATTAGAGCATGAGCCTATGACTTAATGCGGTGCCGTCCGTGACAAATCAGTGTCCCGGAACCCGCACGGTTCCGGGACAGAAGTCCACCCATTCCACCCCAGCAGCACCTCGCTCATCATGACAGGAAGCCATCTCCCCTCCTGCCCCCGGCGCCCGGCACCGTGCGCAGCGTCAGAGCCACGTCAGACACACGTCCCCATGAGCAGTCAGACAGGAGTTCCCATGAGCAGCACCGACGAGCAGACCCTCCCCGCCCTCGACACCTCAGGCGCAGTCCTTCGCGGCTGGAGCCCCGAGGACCCCGAGCGCTGGAGCTCGCGGATCGCGTGGATGACGCTGGCCATCACGACCTTCTCGCTCATGCTCGGCTTCACCGTCTGGTTCCTGCCCAGCGCCATCGCGCCGCGCCTGAACGAGGTGGGCTTCGACCTGAGCAAGAACGAGATCTACTGGATCACCTCGATGCCGGGACTGTCCTGCGCTGCCCTCAGGCTCATCTACATGTTCCTGCCCGCCACCATCGGCTCGCGCAAGATGATCGGCTGGTCCTCCCTCCTCTTCGTCCTGCCGATGCTCGGCTGGTTCTTCGCCGTGCAGAACCCCGGCACCCCCTTTGGCACTCTCCTGGCCCTCGCCTTCACCTGCGGCATCGGCGCCGCCACCTTCTCGGGATACATGCCGTCCACCGGCTTCTACTTCCCCAAGCGCCTGCAGGGCACGGCCCTGGGCCTGCAGGGCGGCCTGGGCAACATGGGCATGAGCGTCATCCAGCTCGCCGCCCCCGTCCTGCTGAGCACCTCCCTGCTGGGCCTGACCTGGGTCACCCCCTTCGAGGAGGGCGCTCCGATGGTCGTCAACGCCACCGTCTTCTTCCTGCCCTGGTCCCTCATCGCGGCCTTCCTGGCCTTCCGTTACATCAAGGACGTGCCGGTCAAGGCCAACGTCAAGCAACAGCTCGACATCTTCGGCAACGTCGACACCTGGCTCATGACCGTCCTCTACATCATGACCTTCGGCATCTTCTCCGGATTCGCCGCACAGACCGCCAACATCATCAACAACACCTACGGCACCTCCTCCACCCTCGCCGAGACCTTCGCCGTCGACGCGCTGCCCAAGGGCGCCTCCTACGCCTTCATCGGCACCCTCATCGGCTCCTTCCTCCGCTTCGCCTGGGGCCCCCTGTGCGACCGCTTCGGCGGCGCCATCTGGACCTTCGTCTCCGCCATCGGCATGGCCGTCTCCATGGCCTTCTGCGGCTTCCAGGCCGCCATCGCGGACTCGCCCAGCGACTTCCCCGTCTTCATGGTCGGCCTGCTCACCATGTTCTTCTTCGCCGGGGTCGGCAACGCCGCCACCTTCAAACAGATGCCGATGATCATGCCCAAGCGGCAGGCGGGCGGGGCAATCGGCTTCACCGCCGCCGTCGCCTCGCTGGGACCCTTCCTCGTTGGCATCGCGCTGACCGTCATCGAGACCCCCGTCTTCTTCTACGGCTGCGCGGCCTTCTGCCTCCTGTGCGCCGTCATCTGCTGGGTCCGCTACGCCCAGCCCAACGCCAAGCGACCGGGCTGAGCCCAGCCGGCCCACCACCCCCGCACGCACGCCAAGGAACCAAGATGACCGCTCCCACCGACAACGTCGTCCCCAGCTCCGGAGCCCCCGTCGAGTCCGTGCCCGGCCTGCTCACGATGGGCTCCTACCTGCGCCGCGGCACGCCCTCCGCCGACGCCCGCCGCCTGTTCCTCGAGGGCGGGCGCGAGGCGGACACCTTCTACCGCCACCGTTGGAGCCACGACAAGATGGTCCACTCCACCCACGGGGTGAACTGCACGGGCTCGTGCGCCTGGGAGGTCTACGTCACCGACGGCGTCATCACCTGGGAGAAGCAGATCACCGACTACCCGACCACCGGGCCGGACATGCCCGAGTACGAGCCCCGCGGCTGCCCCCGCGGCGCCGCCTTCTCCTGGTACACCTACTCCCCCACACGCATCCGCTACCCCTACGTGCGCTCCGTCCTGCTCGACGCCTTCCGCACCGCCAGGAAGCGGCACGACGGCGACGCCGTCGCCGCCTGGGCCGAGGTCACCGGGGACCCCGAGACCTCCCGCACCTACAAGTCCGCCCGCGGCAAGGGCGGCATGGTCCGGGTCGGCTGGGACGAGGCCATGGACATCATCGCCGCCGCCTACGTCCACACGATCCGCACCTGGGGCCCGGACCGCTGCGCCGGCTTCTCCGTCATCCCCGCCATGTCGATGGTCTCCTACGGGGCGGGTGCCCGCTTCCACGAGCTCATCGGCGGTACCATGCTCTCCTTCTACGACTGGTACGCGGACCTTCCGCCCGCCTCGCCGCAGGTCTTCGGCGACCAGACGGACGTGCCCGAGGCCGGCGACTGGTACAACGCCCAGTACCTCATCATGTGGGGCTCGAACCTGCCCCTGACCCGCACCCCCGACGCCCACTTCATGACCGAGGCCCGCTACCACGGGCAGAAGGTCGTCGGCGTGTCCCCCGACTACGCCGAGAACACGAAGTTCGTCGACCAGTGGCTGCGCGTGGCCCCCGGCACCGACGGCGCACTGGCCATGGCCATGGGCCACGTCATCCTCAGCGAGTTCCACGTCGGGCGGCGCGAGCCCTTCTTCCTGGACTACATGCGCCGCCACACCGACTCACCCTTCCTCATCGAGCTCGTCGACTCCCCCGACGCCACCGGCACCGTCCCCGGCCGCTTCATCACCGCCGACGAGGTCGACGGCGTCGCCCAGGACATGCCCCGCAACAGCTTCCGTCCCCTCGTGTGGGACCGCGAGCGCGGCCCCCAGGACCCCGGGGGCACCCTCGCCGACCGCTTCACCCCCGAGGGCATGGGCCGGTGGAACCTGCTCATGGAGGGCCTGGACCCGGTCATGAGCATCGAGGAGCTGCGCGGCACCGGCCACACGGTCGAGAACGTCGAGATCCTGCTGCCCCGCTTCGATGTGCCCGGATCCCAGACGCCCACCGGCACCGTGGGCGGCGGCGTCATGCGCCGGGGCGTGCCCGCCACCCGCCTGAGCGACGGCCGCCTCGTGACCACCGTCTACGACCTGTTGCTCGCCAACTACGCCGTCAAGCGCCCCGGCCTGCCCGGCGAGTGGCCCGAGGGCTACCACGACGCGACCGTGCCGGGCACCCCGGCCTGGGCCAGCGAGCTCACCGGCGTGGCTGGGCCCGCGGCCATCCGCGTGGCCCGCGAGTTCGCCCAGAACGCCATCGAGTCCGGCGGCCGCTCCCAGGTGCTCATGGGCGCGGGCATCAACCACTACTACCACGCCGACGAGATCTACCGGACGATCCTGGCACTGACCTCCATGTGCGCCACCCAGGGCGTCAACGGCGGCGGCTGGGCGCACTACGTCGGCCAGGAGAAGGTCCGCCCCGTCTCCGGCTGGCAGCAGTGGGCCTTCGCCCTCGACTGGCACCGGCCCGCCCGACAGATGATCTCCACCGGCTTCTGGTACCTCACCACCGACCAGTGGCGCTATGACGACACCCCGGCGGATCGGCTCGCCTCCCCGCTCGGCGCGGGCACCCTGGCCGGCAAGACCGTCTCGGACACGATGGTCGAGGCGATGAAGCGCGGCTGGACGCCGTCGTACCCCACCTTCAACCGCAACCCCCTGCTGCTGGGCCAGCAGGCCCGCGAGGCCGGCATGGACCCCAAGGAGTACGTCGTCGACCAGCTGCGCGCAGGCGAGCTGCGCTTCGCCTGTGAGGACCCGGACGCCGAGGAGAACTTCCCGCGCATCCTCGCCTCCTGGCGCACGAACCTGCTCGGCTCCTCCGCCAAGGGCACCGAGTTCTTCCTGCGCCACATGGTGGGGGCCGACAACGACGTCAACGCCACCGAGACGCCCGAGGGCCGCCGCCCAGTCTCGATGACGTGGCGCGACGAGGCCCCTCAGGGCAAGCTCGACCTCATGTGGACCGCGGACTTCCGCAACACCTCCACCACCCTGCACTCCGACGTCGTGCTGCCCGCGGCGACCTGGTACGAGAAGTACGACCTGTCGACCACGGACATGCACCCCTTCATCCACTCCTTCAACATGGCGATCAACCCGCCGTGGGAGGCGCGCAGCGACTTCGACATCTACCAACAGCTGGCCCGGATGGTCTCCGAGTGGGCCCCGACGTACCTGGGCACCCAGACAGATGTCGTGGCCGCCCCTCTCAACCACGACACCCCCGACGCCCTGACGATGGCGCACGGCGATGTGTCCGCCATGCCCAATGACTGGGTCCCGGGCGTGACGATGCCCAAGCTCATCCCCATCGAGCGCGACTACACGCAGGTCCTCAACAAGTTCAACGCGCTGGGCCCGCTGGTGGAGAAGCTCGGCCTGCCCACCAAGGGCATCGCCCTGACACCGGACAAGGAGATGGGCCGCCTGGCGTCCGCCCACGGCACCGGCTGCGGCGCCGCCGAGGGCCGCCCGCTGGTGGACACGCCCATCCGCGCCGGCGACGGCGTCATGCACATGTCCGGCGCGACCAACGGGCGCGTGGCCACCGAGGGTTGGCGGACGCTGTCCAAGCGCACCGGCACCGAGATGGTCGAGCTGAGCGAGGAGGAGGCCGGCAGGCTCGTGACCTTCGCCGACACGCAGGTCAAGCCGCAGCCGGTCATCACGACGCCGGAGTGGTCCGGCTCGGAGCACGGCGGGCGCCGCTACAGCGCCTTCGTCGTTAACGTCGAGCACGCCAAGCCCTGGCACACCCTGACCGGCCGCATGCACTACTACCTCGACCACGACTGGCTGCGGGACATGGGCGAGAGCCTGCCGCAGTTCCGCCCACCGCTGGACTTCGCCAGCCTGTACGGGGAGGCCGCCCCCGGCGCCGTCTCCACGACGCAGGCGGGCGAGCTGCAGGTCGCGGTGCGCTACCTCACCGTCCACAACAAGTGGGCGATCCACTCCCAGTACTACGACAACCTGCACATGCTCACCCTGGGGCGCGGCGGCCAGACCGTGTGGATGAGCCCGGCCGACGCCGTCAAGATCGGCGTGCGGGACAACGAGTGGATCGAGGCCACCAACCGCAACGGCATCGTGGCGGCGCGCGCCATCGTCTCCCACCGCATCCCCGAGGGCACGGTCTTCATGCACCACGCCCAGGAGCGCACGATGAACACCCCCCTGACCGAGGGCTCGGGACGCCGCGGAGGCACCCACAACTCCATGACCCGCATCGTGCTCAAGCCGAGCCACTTCGCCGGCGGCTACGCCCAGCTGGCCTACGCCTTCAACTACATCGGCCCCACCGGCAACAACCGCGACGAGGTCACTGTCATCCGTCGTCGTACCAACCAGGAGGTGACCTTCTGATGAAGGTGATGGCCCAGATTGCGATGGTGATGAACCTCGACAAGTGCATCGGCTGCCACACGTGCTCCGTCACGTGCAAGCAGGCGTGGACGAACCGCGAGGGCACCGAGTACATGTGGTTCAACAACGTCGAGACCCGTCCCGGCGTCGGTTACCCCAGGGGCTGGGAGGACCAGGAGCGCTGGCGGGGCGGCTGGACGCGCAGCGCCAGCGGACGCCTCGTGCCCCGCTCGGGCGGGCGCCTGCGCCGTCTGGCCCAGATCTTCTCCAACCCGGACATGCCCACGGTTGAGGACTACTACGAGCCCTGGACCTACGAGTACGACAAGCTCCTGTCCGCCCCGAAGGACTCTCCCGCCCTGCCCGTGGCCCGCGCCCGCAGCCAGTTGACGGGCGAGTACATGCCCACCATCCAGTGGGGCCCGAACTGGGACGATGACCTGGGCGGTTCCACCGAGACCCTGCAGGACGACCCGGTCCTGAGGACCATGGGACGCAGGGTCGAGACGAGCATCGACCAGACCTTCATGTTCTACCTGCCGCGCATCTGCGAGCACTGCCTCAACCCCACCTGCGTGTCCGCCTGCCCCTCGGGCGCGATGTACAAGCGCACCGAGGACGGCATCGTGCTCGTCGACCAGGACGCCTGCCGCGGCTGGCGCATGTGCGTGAGCGCCTGCCCCTACAAGAAGGTCTACTTCAACCACGCCACCGGCAAGGCGGAGAAGTGCACCCTGTGCTACCCGCGCCTGGAGGCGGGCCTGCCGACCGTGTGCTCCGAGACCTGCGTCGGGCGCCTGCGCTACCTGGGTGTCCTGCTCTACGACGCCGACCGCGTCTCCCAGGCCGCCGCCGTACCGGACCCGCAGGACCTGTATGCGGCCCAGCGCGAGATCCTCCTCGACCCGCGCGACCCGCAGGTCATTGCCGCCGCCCGCGCTGAGGGCGTGCCCGAGTCCTGGATCACGGCCGCCCAGGACTCGCCCGTGTGGGACCTCATCTCCACCTACGAGGTGGCCCTGCCCCTGCACCCCGAGTACCGCACGATGCCGATGGTCTGGTACATCCCGCCGCTGTCGCCCGTGGTCGACGAGGTCGCGGCCGCCGGCCTGGACGGGGAGGACCATCGGGTCCTGCTCACGGCCGTGTCCGAGATGCGCATCCCCTTGGAGTACTTGGCCGCCCTGCTGACCGCGGGTGACACGAATCCGGTCGAGAGGGTCCTGCGCCGCCTGGCCGCGATGCGCTCGCACATGCGCGAGGTGCGCCTGGGGCGCACGCCCGATGAGCGGATCGCCGGTGCCGTCGGCATGAACGGCGCGCAGGTGGAGGCCATGTACCGTCTGCTGGCCATCGCCAAGTACGACGACCGCTACGTCGTGCCGACGGCCGCCCCGGAGGTGCCGCGCGGCATGACCGCGATGGGTGAGGACGTGCGCACGCTCCTGGGGGCGGGCGCACCCGAGGCCTGCGGCGGCGCCGTCGAGCAGGGCGGGCGGGTGAGCCTGCCACTGCCGCGGGTGCGGCGTGAGAGCGTCCCAGCGGTCGGTCCCGCCGGACGCTGAGCCGACGGCGAGACACGGGTGCCCGAGATGACCACCTTCGTCAGAGCCCCCCAGGTGGCGGCGCTGGAGCCCGTCACCCCCGTGGCGGTCACCGCCCGGCAGCGGGCGACCACCCACATGGTCGCCTCCCTCCTGCTGGACTACCCCGCCGAGGACACCTTCGCCTCCCGCCTGGAGGCATGCGCCCAGGCGCTGGCCACCGAGGATGCCTCGCTTCCACCCGAGCCTGTGGCGGCGGCCCTCGGCGACTTCATCGCCACCGCCCGCGCGCGCGGGCAGCGGGCCATGGCCGAGCACTACGTGGCGACCTTCGACCAGCGTCGACGCTGCTGCCTGTACCTGACGTACTACGCGGTCGGGGACACGCGCCACCGGGGCGCCGCCATCCTGGCCTTCAAGCAGGCGCTGGCCGCCGCCGGCTACGAGATGGTCGGGGACGAGCTGCCCGACTACCTGCCGGTGGTCCTCGAGCTCAGCGCCCGCAGCGGCGACGAGGTGGCCGAGGCCCTGCTGTCCTCGCACCGTGAGGGCATCGAGGTCCTGCGAGCGGCGCTCGCGGACGCCTCCAGCCCCTACAGGCGCCTCGTCGAGGCGGTGTCGATGACCTTGCCGCAGATCGACGAGGCGACGGCGGGGCGCATCCGAGCGCTGGTGTCCGCCGGCCCGCCCACGGAGACCGTCGGTGTCACCCAGACCCTTCCCTTCCCCTCCACCCCCGTCACGCGAGTCCCGGGCATGCCCGCCTGGGGCCCGAGTCAGGAGAGCCGCCCATGAGCACCTTCGAGTCCGCGGTCGTGTGGACCGCTCTGCCCTACGCCTGCTTCCTGCTGCTCGTCATCGGGCTCGTGTGGCGCTACCGCACGGACCAGTTCGGGTGGACGAGCCGGTCCTCGCAGTGGAACGAGAGGGCGATCCTGAGGTGGGCCTCGCCCCTGTTCCACTTCGGGATCCTCTTCGTCGCCATGGGCCACTTCATGGGGCTGGTCCTGCCCAAGTCGTGGACGCAGGCGCTGGGCGTGTCCGAGCACGTGTACCATCTCGTGGCCGTCATCCCGGGGACCATCGCGGGCGTCATGACGGTGGTGGGCCTGGCGGGGCTGCTCTACCGCCGGATCGTGATCAAGTCGGTCCGTCTGGCCACGACGAGGAACGACAAGGTCATGTACGTGCTGCTGCTCGTGCCGGTCCTGCTGGGCTTCGCCGCAACGGTGACGACCCAGCTCCTGGGTGGTGCGGAGGGCTATGACTACCGCGAGACGATCAGCCCGTGGTTCCGCTCGATCTTCCTGCTCAACCCGCAGGCGCACCTCATGGCTGAGGTACCGGTGGTCTTCAAGCTGCACATCGTGGCGGGGCTGCTGCTCTTCGCCATCTGGCCCTTCACCCGTCTCGTGCACGCCGTCAGTGCCCCGGTGGGCTACACGACACGCCCCTACGTCGTCTACCGCTCACGCACGGGCGCGACCTCGACCGTGGCACCGCGTCGCGGCTGGCAGCCGGTGAGCACGCAGGGCACGGGCAACTCCGGCGCGGACGACCTCACCCCCTCGCACGGGGCCTGAGCCGGGGCCCGCGCCAGGAGTGACCGCCATGCGCCGCGCCGCTGTCATCACACTCGCCCTCGTCTCCTGCCTCGTGCTCGCCGCCTGCGGCTCCAGGGCGTCCGACACCCCGGCCACCCCGGCCACCACAGCCGCCGGGTCCTCCGGCACTGTGGGCACCGTCTCCGGTGAGATCACCGTCTTCGCCGCCGCCTCCCTCCAGAAGGCCTACGAGGAGCTGGTGCAGGCCTTCACCCGCGCCCACCCCGGCACCTCCGTGTCCTTCGACTTCCAGGGCTCGCAGGACCTTGTCGCGGCGCTCGCCGAGGGCGCATCAGCCGACGTCCTGGCCACCGCGAGCACCTCCACCATGCAGGACGCCGTCGACCAGGACCTGGTCGGGGAGCATACGGAGTTCGCCACCAACGTCCTGACCCTCATCGTGCCCGCAGGTAATCCGGCCGGCATCACGGGCCTGGACGCCTCCCTGGAGGGTGCGGACCTCGTCACCTGCGCCCTCGCCGTCCCCTGCGGCGAGGCGACGGCGAGGCTCACCGCCGAGCTGGGGATCACCCTCAACCCGGTCTCGGAGGAGCAGAAGGTGAGTGACGTGCGCGGCAAGGTCGAGTCCGGTCAGGCCGACGCGGGCATCGTCTACACCACCGACGCGGCCGCCGCGGGCGCGGCCGTCGAGTCGATCGCACTGCCCGCCAACTCCGTCATCAACCACTACCCCGTTGCGGTCACCTCCCAGGCGGCGAACGCGACGGCCGCCCAAGCCTTCGTCGACTTCGTCCTGTCTGAGGCCGGCCAGGAGATCCTCGCCTCCTACGGCTTCGGGGCCCCGGCGGCCCCGTGAGCGCCCGCCATCCCCGGGCCGCCCGCAGCCCGCTGCCCGCCCCGGTCCTCCTGCTGGGGATCCTGGGTGCGGCGGCACTGACGCTGCCCTTCGTCGGCCTAGGCACGCGGGTGGCGTGGGCGGACGTGCCAATGCTGCTCGCCTCCGGCCCGGCGAGGGCGGCCCTGGGCCTGTCCCTGCGCACCTGCGTCATCGCGACGGCCGTGTCCGTGCTGCTCGGGGTCCCCCTGGCCCTGCTGCTGGCCCGACAGTGGCCGGGGGTCAGGGTGGCGCGCGTCCTGGCAGTGTTGCCGATGACGATGCCTCCGGTCGTCGCGGGCATCGCCCTGCTGTCGACCCTCGGCAAGCGCGGCCTGCTCGGCCCGGCACTGGAGGCGGCCGGGGTGCAGGTCTCCTTCACGACGACGGCGGTCGTCATCGCCCAGGTCTTCGTGTCGATGCCCTACCTCGTGGTGACGCTCGAGGCGGCACTGCGCAGCCGGGACGGGCAGGCGGAGACGGTGGCGCGCACGCTCGGGGCGGGCCCGTGGACGGTCCTGGGACGGGTCACGCTGCCCCTCGTGGCCCCGGCTCTGGCCCGGGGCACGGCCCTGGCGCTGGGCCGTAGCCTGGGCGAGTTCGGGGCGACCATCGCCTTCGCGGGCTCGAAGGAGGGGGTGACGCGCACGATGCCGCTGGCGATCTACCTGGAGCGGGAGAACGACACGGCAACTTCGCTGGCGCTGGCGGTGGTGCTCATCGCCCTGTCCCTCGTCGTCGTCGCCGCCACAAGCATCCCCTGGCACTCCCTCCCCCTCCCCCGCGAGAACTGGTGTTATCCCCCGCGAGAACTGGTGTTATCCCCCACGAGAACTGGTGTTATTCCCCACGAGAACTGGTGTTATCCCCCACGAGGTCAGGACGCGGCCGGTCGCAGCATCCACCTGTCCTTCACCTGCGCCGAGCGCGGCGTCGGCCTGCGCCTCGACGTCGAGGCGGGTCGCGCCGTTGCCCTCGTCGGCCCCAACGGCTCGGGCAAGTCGACGGCCTGCGCCGTGCTCGCCGGGCTGCTCGACGCCGAGGGAGGGAGCGTGAGCGTGGGGGGACGGCTGCTCGACGGCGGTGCCCCCGGCAGTGTCTTCGTCCCGGCCGGGCGGCGCGGGGTCGCCCTGCTGTCCCAGGCGCCGGGGGTCTTCGGCCACATGAGCGTCCTTGACAACGTTGCCTTCGGGCCGCGCTGCCGGGGGCTCGCACGCGCGGCGGCCCGCGAGCGCGCCCTGGACGAGCTGGTCGCCGTCGGTGCGGCGCACCTGGCGCACCGGCCCGGCTCGCAGCTCTCCGGTGGGCAGGCCGCCCGTGTCGCGCTGGCGCGGGCCCTGGCCACGGACCCGGCGGTCCTCGTCCTCGATGAGCCGATGGCGGCCCTGGACGTCACCGCCCGCCAGGACATGCGTCTGCTCGTCGCCCGCCGCGTGGCTGAGGAGGGTCTGACCCTCCTGCTGGTGACGCACGACGTCCTCGACCTCACGGCACTGGCCGACGAGGTCGTCGTCCTCGAGTCCGGCCGCGTCGTGGAGTCTGGGCCCACGGCCCGGGTTCTGGCCGCCCCGTCCTCCTCCTTCACGGCGCACCTGACGGGCACGTCGGTGCTCGCCGGGCGTCTCGCGGGCGACGCCGAGGCCCCGGTCCTGGTCCTGGCGGACGGCACCCGGGTCGCGGGGCGTCCCGGGGAGCCGTGGGAGACGCCCGGCGGGCAGGGTCTGGCCCTCGTGCCGCCCGACGCCGTGGCGCTCTACCCGGTGGACGGTGCCGCTCACGGCTCACCGCGCAACGCCCTGCCCGTCACCGTCACCGCTCTGGAGCGGGCGGGCGCCCTGGTGCAGGTGCGTCTGGCCCTGGGCGACGGGCAGGGGCTGACCGCCGTCGTCACCGCGGGCGCGATCGCGGACCTGGGCCTGGAGCCGGGCGGTGCGGCCACCTGCGTCGTCAAGGCTGTCCAGGTGCGTCTGCTCGCCTCGCGCGGCGCGCTGTCCAGCGAGGCCGCCGTCCCCCGCAAGGAGAAGTCATGACGCGCCGCGTCGGCATCTGGGAGCCGGTCGTCGACGACTCGCGCCGGAAGGCGCTGTCGGCGGCCGAGCGTGAGCGCTACGCGCGCAACATCCTCGTGCCCGAGGTCGGCACGGCCGGCCAGGAGCGGATCCGTGCGGCACGCGTCCTCATCGTGGGCGTCGGCGGGCTGGGCTCCCCCGTCGCCCTGTACCTGGCGGCCGCCGGTGTCGGCACGCTCGGCCTCGTGGACCCCGACGTCGTGGAGACCTCGAACCTCCAGCGCCAGGTCCTGCACAGCACTGAGGCCGCCGGCACTCTCAAGACCGCCTCGGCGCACGCGGCGCTGACCGCCCTCAACCCGGACGTGGCGGTGGTTGCGGTGCCCGAGCGGGTGACGGAGGGCAACGCCCTGGAGGTCCTTGACGGGTGGGACGTCGTCGTCGACGCCACCGACAGCTTCCCCGTCCGCTACCTGCTCGGCGACACCACCGCACGGCTCGGCGTGCCGCTCGTGCACGGGGCGGTCCTTGGCACCTACGGCCAGGTGGGTGTCTTCGACGTCGAGCATGGGCCCTGCTACCGGTGTCTGCGGCCGGTTCCACCGCCTGCCGGATCGGTACCGACCGGCGCAGAGGCCGGTGTCCTTGGGGTCCTGCCCGGGGTTATCGGCTCGGTGCAGGCCGCGGAGGTCCTCAAGCTCGTCGTCGGGGGTGCGCGGCCTCTCATCGGGCGCCTGCTCGTGTTCGACGCCTGGGGGGCACGCGTGGACGAGGTCCGGGTGACGCGCCACCCGGACTGCCCCGTGTGCGGACCGCACGCCACGCCCGGCCGTGGGGACTGACGGGAGGACCCGGCGGGGGCTTACGCGCCGACACGAAACTTCCTACCATGAAGTAGTTACGGCTCTCGGGCGCCGATACGGGAGCCGCTGCGAGTGAGGAGCTACCACGATGACTGCTGAAATCCCCCAGAAGATGCGCGCCGTCCTCATGCGCGCTCCCCGCGACGTCGTCGTCGACGAGATCGACGTGCCTCGCGTCGTCAAGCCCACCGACGCGGTCCTCAAGCTGGAGGCCGCCTGCATCTGCGGCTCGGACCTGTGGCCCTACCGGGGTCTGCAGCCGGTGGAGAACCAGTACATGGGCCACGAGTACGTCGGCACGGTCGTCGAGCTCGGGGACGAGGTGAGCACGCTCACGGTGGGCGACTTCGTCATCGGCTCCTTCATGCTCTCGGACGGCACCTGTGAGATCTGCCAGGCGGGCTACACCTCGCGCTGCGTCAACGCCGGCAGCTACACCGGCTCGCAGGCCGAGTACATGCGCGTGGAGCAGGCCGACGGCTCCCTCGTCGTCGTCCCCGGAGGAAAGCCCGAGGACCCGCAGAAGATCGCCGACTACCTCGCGGCCTCCGACGTGCTGGGCACCGGCTGGTTCGCCGCCGTGGCCGCCCAGGCCGGCCCGGGCAAGACCATCGCCGTCGTCGGCGACGGTGCCGTGGGTCTCAGCGCAGTGCTGGCCGCCAAGGCCCTGGGCGCCGAGCGGGTCATCGCCTTCTCGCGTCACGAGGACCGGGCGGCGCTGGCCCGTGAGTTCGGTGCCGACGTCGTCATCGCCGAGCGCGGCGCTGAGGGTGCGGCGAAGGTCAGGGAGCTCACCGGCGGCTACGGGGCGCACGGCGTGTGCGAGGCCGTCGGCACCCAGGAGTCCATGGACCAGGCGATCGCCTCCTGCCGGCCCGGCGGCTACGTCGGCTTCGTGGGCGTCTCCCACGACCAGACGATCGACGGCCTGGGGCTGTTCATGGCCGAGGTGCACCTGCACGGCGGGCCGGCGCCGGTGCGCGCCTACCTGCCCGACCTCATCCGCCGCATCCAGGCCGACGAGATCCACCCCGGCAAGGTCTTCACCTCGCGCATCCCGCTCGCCGACGCCGCCGAGGGCTACAAGGCCATGGATGAGCGCCGTGAGATCAAGGTGCTGCTGGAGGTCTGACACGGCTGGCGGCGTCCCCGCGCCAGCCGCCCGGGGACGCCGCGGTAGCATCAGCCGCACATTCGTGTCAGAGGTCGGGGGATCGTTGTCCTATGCAGTACGTCGACTCCCGGCAGGTCCGCAAGGGCCGCGGCGCCTTCTTCACCCCCGAGCCCATCGCCACCTTCATCGCGCAGTGGGCGCTGCGCTCGCCCACTGACGCCATTCTGGAGCCCTCCTGCGGTGAGGCCGTCTTCTTGCAGGCCGCTGCTCGACGTATCGAGTCACTGGGCGGCAGGCCGACACCCCATCAGCTGCACGGCGTGGACCTGCATGAGCAGTCTGTACTCCGGGCACGCGACGCTCTTGCCGCCCGCGGCGTCCAAGCGACTGTGTCCGTCTCCGACTTCTTCGACCACACGGTCGGAGCGCCGGTCGATGCCGTCATCGGCAACCCGCCGTACATTCGCTACCAGGATTTTCACGGCAGGTCGCGCAGCAAGGCTCGCGCCGCCGCCCTGGCCCAAGGGGTGGCCTTGACTGCGCTCGCCTCCTCCTGGGCCGCCTTCACTGTTCACGCGGCCTCATTCCTCACCCGTGGGGGCCGGATGGGCCTCGTCCTTCCCGCTGAGCTGCTGTCAGCGAACTATGCGGCAGCCGTACGGGAGTACTTGTTGCGGCGCTTCACCTCGGTACGCCTGGTGCTATTCGCCGAGCGCGTCTTTCCGGACGTCCAGGAAGAGGTCGTTCTTCTCCTTGCGCAGGGATACGACGCCGAGCCAGGTGGGACTGACCACTTCGAGGTCGTCCAGCTCCACAACATGGAGGACCTCAGTCACCAGACACCTTCTCGCCGGTGGACTCCCACCTTCCCGGGCGAGAAGTGGACAACTGCCTTAGCAAGCTCGCCTGCGTACACCCAGCTGACCACCCAGGCGTCGGCAGTCTTCACCACGCTGAGTCAATGGGGGCGTGTGTCCCTGGGGACCGTGACCGGCGCCAACACCTTTTTCGCGCTGACGTCAGCGCGAGTCACGGAGCTGGGACTCGCACCGGCGGACCTGGTGCGTCTGAGCCCACCCGGCTCGACCCACCTGCGTCGCCTTACCCTCACCTCCGAGGACATGTCCCACCTCGACGCCACAGGCAAGCCAACCTTCCTCTTCTACCCTGAGGATGAGCCTTCCGCCGCGGGCTACGCCCTCATCCGGGCCGGAGAGGCGGCGGGCGTCTCGGACGCCTACAAGTGCCGTGTCCGCTCGCCGTGGTGGCGGGTTCCTCTGGCTCCACGGGCCGATCTGTTCATCACCTACATGAACGACGACTGTGTGAGCGTGTGCGCCAATGAGGCCAACGTCTTCCACCTGAACTCCGTCCACGGTCTCATCCTGGATGAGGGGCTGCGCGACCTGCCCCTGTCGCTGCTCGCGCTCGCCTCGCACAACTCGGTGACGGCACTCGGTGCGGAGGTCGTCGGCCGCGCATATGGCGGCGGCCTGCTCAAGCTCGAGCCCGCGGAGGCGCGGCGTCTGCCTGTTCCGGCGCCCGGTCTCATTCGCGCCCGGCTCGATCCCCTTCAGGCACTGTGGTCCCACGCGCGCGAGATGCTGGTTGAGGAGGGCGCCACCGCCCTCCGGCACGCCGTCGATGATGCTTTGGATCTGCCGAGGGTCGTCGGTGCCTTCGCGCTTGAGGAGATGCGCGACATGCGCGAGACCCTGACCCAACGTCGCCACTGCCGAAAGAAGACGGTCTGATGACACAACCCCGTTGCGCGCCTGCCACCTCCACGGCGACAGGATTCGCCCGCTACGACCGCATCATCTCCGAGCGCACAGCCCTGCCCGCATGGCGGGGCACCGGCCACGACCGGCACTATGAGGCGGACCTGGACCTGCTGGGCTCCATCCTCACGATCCCAGTCTCAGAGGGGGCCTCCACCCAGTCAGGGCTCCTCGGCAAGGGGCTCGACGCCTGGTTCGCACACGAGTTCCGCCGCGCCGGCTTCGATCCAGACAGGATCTGGCCCAGAGCGCAAGAGCCCCGTGTGCTGCCAAGCGACGTCGCCGCCCTGCTGGCAGCCCTCCCGAAGACGATCGCGGTCGATCTGCGAGCCCGTCTGACCAGGATGCCTCGCGTCGCCCCTCAGGACGCGACGATTCTCGGACGGGCATACGTCAAGCAGGTTGATGTGGTCATGTCCTCCTGGCGCACCGGGCCGGAGATCCTGCTGTCACCCAAGTCCCAAAGCTCGTCCTACGGCAATAACCTGTCCAACAGGTTTGAGGAGACGTACGGGGATGCCGGCAACCTCAGGGCGCGCTATCCCTTAGCCGCAGTCGGCTTCGCCTTCGTCGTCTCGACCTCCATCGCCGATACGCCCGCCCAGCTCGCCAAGGCCATCGACATGATGCGCAAGCAAGCTGCGAGACCGCGGCGACGGCAACGGCTACACCGCCACAACGCTCCTCGCCTACGAGCCACGCGCAGAGGGAACGACCGTCGTGCCGGATCTGATTCCGGCAGATCTCGGTGTCAACCCCTTCATGGAGACCATCCATGATCGACACAGTCCTCGAGGCCGCGCCGGCCAGTGAGCACCAGCTCGCGCGTCACCGACGAGACGGCTTCGTGCCGACCCACTGACGTCGGGGCTCACGCGCGGCAACCGCGAGCGCACCCACCCCGCCGTTACGCTCACGATATGAGCCCCACCACCTCCCCGCCAGCGGCGCTCCGGGGGCGGGGTGTCAGCCATGGCTCGACCGTATCGTGCGCAGGAGCGCGGATCGGGGATTCCGGCCGGTGACGCGTGCGGACGGTTCTGGTGCGAGGACCCCTGACCGGGGCCGTCGTGCGTCCGGTCGCGCAGCCGGTGCCCTGCTCAGTGAGTGGTGGTGGTGCGAAGGCTCAGGGGCCGTGCGGTTGTGACCGCGGTCTCGCCCGGGGGAACGAGGCGGGATGGTACGGAGGTAGTAGAGGGTCTGCCATATATGTGCCCAGCGGCTGAAGAGTTCCGTCCTCAGGCGTATTCCCGGTGATTTCCCAGGCTTCTACTGTGGAACACGTTTGCTGGTACGAGCTGTGATGGAGGAACCCTTGATGCCGACTTCCACCGAATCCGCCTATCCGGGACTGTCCGGGGCCGATGCGGCTTCGCCGACCGTGGTCGAGGCCCGCATGCTGTGCAAGGTCTACGGCACCGGCGGCGCGCAGGTCACGGCCCTGGACCATGTCTCCCTGGCCGTCAGTCGCGGCCAGTTCGTGGCGGTGATGGGTCCGTCCGGCTCGGGCAAGTCCACCCTGCTGCACTGCCTGGCGGGCCTGGACACCCCGGACGCAGGCAGCGTGTTCATCGCTGGGGAGGACCTGGCCGGGATGAGTGACCGCCAACTGACCTGACTTTTGACACTGTTAGTGACCCGTTTTGTTGGTGAGGCTGGCCAGGATGTTGGCGGCTTGGCCTTGGGGTTGGCTGGTGGCTGTGAGCTCGTGTCCGTTGATGTTGATGGTGACGTCGATGACGGGTCGTAGGGCTTGCACGATCTTCTTGATGGAGACACCGGTCGCGGCCTGGAGGTGGCGGGCTACGGCTAGGGCGGCGGTGACCACGGTCAGGTGGGCCTCGATGGCTTGGCGGGTGTGGTGGAAGACCGGGCGGGCGCGTAGGTCGTGTTTGGACATGCGGAAGGACTGTTCCACCTTCCACAGATTGTGGTAGTCGGCCACGATCTCGCTGGCGCTCATAGTGCGGGCGGGGATGTTGGTGACATAGCCCTTTAGCCCTTCTAGACGCCGCGCTCTGGCCAGGGCCTTTTCATCCAGGCCTCTTCCTGAGGAGCTGGTGGTGACAAACCTGGCTGAGCGCATGGCTTTTTCCCCGGCAACGATGGCTCTGGCCCGGTTTTCCTGGAGGGTAAGGGTCTTGCTGTCCCTGGCGGCGCGTTTACGCGAGTAGACCCAGATCGCCCGCCACGAGCCCGGGTGTGTCTGTGGGTGCCAGACCGGTTCGTCCTTGAGGTGCTGATTGCGTTCTTGTTTACCACCGTGGCGTGGGGTGATTGTGTCAATGGTCTGCCCGTCGGTGAAGCAGTCCCCGTGCCAGAAGAAGTGCGCTTGGAGGTCCAGGGGTGCCTTGGTCTGTCTGGCCCCGACAATGAAGCCGTAGCCGGCTTGGTCAAGCGCCTGCAAGTTAGCGCTGGAGAGCATCCCGGCATCAGCTACGACTACTAGGTGCTCCGCCCCGGCGCGTTGCTTGAAGGCCTCGATGGTAGGGATGAGGGTGTGGGTCTCGGCTTTGTTGCCTTCCCAGCAGGAGACCTCCAACGGGAAACCGTTACGGTCTGCTAGCAGGCCGACCAGGATCTGGGGATCCACGCGGCGTTCTTTGGAGTAGCCGACCTTGCGCAGCGCGTCTTCTTTCTCTGCTTCGAAGTACAAGGTAGTCACGTCGTACAACACCAAGGACACATCCCCACAGGCCAGGCAATGCTCCAAGGCCGCACGAGCCAGAGCAGAGCGGTAATCACGCTCCACGCAACGGGTCAGGGCACGAAAGTGGGTGCGTGAGTCAAAGGACTCCAGCCCCAAGCTGGTCAACATCGCTGCTATAGCGCTCTTGCTAGTGGGTTCGATCAGCCGGGCCAGGACAATCTGCTTGAAGGCCTCATCGTCCACCGCTTGGTCAAAGCCAAGATCCTGCCAAGCATCGCAAAGGACTTGCCACAACAAGCCGCTGCGGTGGGAAACCAGGTGCGCTGCGCCAATGGCCGTCTGCTGGTAGTCCCCATGCACACCCGGCCTGGAGCCTGCCGACCCCGACGGGAGGTCCAGGTCCAGCTGGAGCTGGCCGGGATGGAGCTTTTCTTGCGCGACCTGGACCAAGGCAGCAAGCTCGCCAGGGGTATGAGCAGAACCGATGTGCTCAACAACCTTG
Source organism: Actinomyces respiraculi (assembly GCF_014595995.2). Lineage (NCBI taxonomy): Bacteria > Bacillati > Actinomycetota > Actinomycetes > Actinomycetales > Actinomycetaceae > Actinomyces > Actinomyces respiraculi. The sequence continues at coordinate 624,967 of NZ_CP063989.1, read as the reverse complement.
TTACGTCGGCCTTCCTTGACCGCGATCTGCACGGCCGTGGCCCCCGAGGCGGTACGCACTTGACGGATGAACGGGCTCACAAACCCCATCATAACCAGCCTCCTTAGTGACCCAACCCGCCCCCTGCAGCCGCACAAAATCAACGAAAACCCAACCAAAACCACCCAGCCCCACACCAAGTGTCAAAAGTCAGGACTGACGGCGGTGCGCCGTGACCGGCTCGGCTTCGTGTTCCAGGCCTTCAACCTGCTGCCCCAGCTGACGGCGGAGGAGAACATCCTGCTGCCGCTGCGGCTGGCGCACCGCAAGCCCGAGCAGGACTGGTACGACGCCGTCATCGACTCCCTGGGGATCGGGGACCGGCTCGGGCACCGGCCCAGTGAGCTGTCCGGCGGGCAGCAGCAGCGGGTGGCGGTGGCACGCGCCCTGGTGGGACGTCCGGAGGTCGTCTTCGCCGACGAGCCCACCGGAGCCCTGGACAGCGCCTCGGCCGCCTCCCTGCTGGAGACGCTGGCCCGCATGTGCGAGGTGCTGGGGCAGACGGTGGTCATGGTCACCCACGATGAGAACGCGGCCGAGGCAACCAACCGGATCGTCCGGCTGCGGGACGGGCGGATCGTCGGCGACGACGTGCTCGCCCGCCCCACCGGCCAGCACGCCGCCCCGGCAGCCGCCGTGCAGGGGGTGCGCTGATGCCCGCCATGCTCGACCTGCGCCGCACCGCGGCCGCCCTGGTGGCGATCGCCATGAGCGCGGCACTCATAGCCTTTGCCTTCGTCGTGTCCGACTCTTTCACTGCCCAGATGCGCAGCAACGCCGAGCTGTCCGTCGGCAGCGCCGACGTGGTGGTGAATGCCGGACGCCGTGCTGACAGCGGGGAAGGCCTTAACGACACCTTGGTCTCCCGGCTCGCGGGCCTCGACGGCGTCGAGTCTGCCCGTGGCGAGCACTGGGACGTGATTCAGCTTGATCTGTCAGTGGGAGATACCGCGGTGGTGACGCGTGACGTCCCCACGCTCGGCGAGCGTACGTCACTGATCGCCGGTCGGCTGCCCGACGCCGTCAATGAGGTAGCGATCAGCACCCTCTTGGCACAGATGCAGGGCCTAAGCGTGGGCGACACGGTCCGCCTCAAGAACGACTACTACGGCGACGTGCACACGAGCCCCATCATCGTCGGCATTGTCTCGCCCGGGCCTGACGCGGGGGCGCGCGACGAAGGTACGCAGGGAACCGTGTACGCAGTGCCCGAACAGCTGGCCGCCATGGGAGCGGACACGTCTTACTACAACATTTATGTGACTGCGCGTGCCGGTGCCAATACCGGCACGGTGCTGGACGAAGTCACGAAGACGGTACAAGCCACCCTGCCCGGGGCAGTCGTCTTGAGCGCTGATGAAGCCATAGCGCAGCGGGCCGCCTCATCCACCGTCGGCGCCACCGTCATCACCACGACTCTGAATCTGCTGGCACCCGTGTGCGCGGTGGTGGCGGCGATCGTCATCGCCACCACATTCACCACCTTGATCGCCCGCCAGACCCGCACGATCGGACTGCTGCGATGCATTGGTGCCTCCCGCCCTCAGGTAATGCGCTCCGTCCTGCGCACCGCCGCTCTTACCGGGTTGATCGGCTCCTGCCTGGGGGCGGCAGTCGGAGTCGGCGTGGCAGCAGCCGTGATCCGCTCGGGGATCATCAGCGGTCTGAGTACGGACCAGCTCACGATCACGCCACGGGGCCTCGTAGCCACGATCCTGCTGGGCACGCTCGTCACCCTCATTGCGGTGCTCCGGCCCGCCCGCCGAGCCTCCCGCGTCTCCCCACTAATTGCGGTCACCGGACTGACAGCGGCGCCGCAGCGGCGTGGCCGCGGACGGGCATGGGCGGCAGCGGGCGGCGGCCTGCTGGTAGTAGGCGGCGCCGCGGTCCTCATCTTCGGAGCGAGCACACAGAGCTTCTACGTCATGGTCGGTGGCGCCGTGCTGATAGCGCTGGGCATTCTGCTCGCCCTGCCGTTCCTGGTCGGGGTGTTGGTGAGCCTCGTGGAACGAATCGGCTCCGACAGTAGGTACCCGACCCTCCATCTGGCGGCACGCAACTTGAGCCGCAACAGGGGGCGCTCCACTGCAACCACCGCCACTTTGTTCCTGTGCATGCTGGTCGGCTCCGCGGTGCTCGTGGCCTTCTTCTCCGTCAACGACTCCTACCAGCGAATCCGGGCGGAGAACTCACCGATTGACATCACGATCTTCGGGGTGGAACCAGATACGGATAAGGAAGCGCTTACTGCAACGGTCGAGGCAGTTGATGGGGTAGAGGGGACCACCTTTGTTCCCGGCATGTACGTAGACATGACCGTGGACGGCCGCACCCAGCCGATCGGAGTCAGTTTCTTCAGCCCTGCAGATGTCTCTACTGTCTCTCGCTCCACCTCCGGCATGGAGGACCTTGACGATGATGTGCTGGTCGTCAACGACCACCAGGGTATCGCCGACGGTGCTCGGGTGACGCTGACCGGTCCGGCTGGCAGTGTCGAGCTAACCGCTCGCCACAACAATGCATGGTGGACTCCGGCCATCACTCCCGCTACGGCGCAACGCCTGAACGGAGGCGCGTCCACCGAAGCGGTCATGTGGGTGCGCACCACCGGCGACGGCTCCTCCAAGACCGTCGAGGACGCGGTCAGCCAGGCCATCCGCGGCCAGAACCTCATGGCTCAGGGCAGCTCCGAGGACCGCGACGAGTTCACGGCACTTCTCCAGCGCACCGAGCTCACCATCGGCCTGGTCATGGTCGCCGCCCTCGTGATCTGTCTGTCCGGCATGGCGAACACGACCGACGTTTCTGTGGTGGAGCGAACCCGAGAGATCGGGCTTCTACGTGCCATCGGTTCTGACCGCTCTGGAATCCGCAGGCTCGTCGTCACCGAGGCGGTACTGCTGGCACTAATCGGCGGCGTCCTGGGCATCATCGCCGGAGCGCTGCTCGGAGCGGTCGGATCGCTTGCCGCCATGGGCAACTTCGGCCTCCGCGTGAGCCTGCCTTGGTTCCCACTGCTCGGCCTACTGGCGATCACGGCACTCATCGGAATTGGTGCATCCCTGCGACCTGCCGGCCGCGCGGCTGCCGTTCCTCCGGTCATTGCCCTCGCGCAAGAGTGACGTTGGCGGTCGGGAAGAAGGAGGACTGCCAGCCCTTCGTACACCGTCGTCCACCACGCAGAGCATGACAGACTTCCGGCTCTTCGCGGTTGAGGGGGTGGGTGGCTGAGCGTGTCGGTGGCGGGGTAGGGGGCGAGGTCTTCCGATGATGGGAGCTCTGACACACCCACCGGGAAGACCTCGACGTGCTTGATGCTACCTTCGCGACCCCTGACCTGACAGCCTTCGACGAGGTTCATCTCAGGTGCCCGCGAAAGTGGTTCGGTGCCTCATCTGGAACTGCCCGCGAGTGTCGCGGATCGTGGTGGGCATGGGGAGTGGGTTGTCAATGCAGGTCAGGGCGGAGATCACTAGGAAGTACGCAGGGGCGTGTGCCAAGGCGTCGAAGAAGGACAAGGGGAGGATGCTGGATGAGGTGTGCGCGGTGACCGGTTGGAGCCGGGATAACGCCAGGAGGCGCCTGAGGGCGGTGGCCAGGCGCCCTTCCAGGAACTGGCAGGTTAGAGGACCAGGGTGCGCAAGTACTCCTACGACGCCTTAAAGGTCTTACAGCGCGTGTGGGCGGCCAGCGGCGGACAGTGCGGCAAGTACTTGAAGGTATCAATGCCGCTGCTCCTGGACCTGCCGGAGGCCGCGGGCGAGCTCGTAGACGGTCAGGGCCGGCACAGCCAGGCCGTGCGCCGTGAGCTGGAGCAGATGAGCGCGGCGACCATCGACCGTTGTCCCGCCCCTGCCAGGGCCAAGGACCGGCTGCGCGCCAAGAGCACCACGAAGACCGGACCGCTGCTGCGCAGCCCCATCAGGACCCGCAAGGCCGACGACGAGGTCGAGCGGTCCCCGGGGTTCTTCGAGGTCGATACCGTCGCCCACTGCGGCCCGCTGCTCAAGGGCGAGCTCGCCGCACCCTGAGCATGACCGGCATCTCACCGGCTGGACCTTCACCCGATCCATCCGCAACAACGCCGAGACGCACATCAAGGCAGCCCTGGACCAGGCCGTGGACGATATCCCCTTCCTCACCACGGGAATGGACGTCGACAACGGCAGCGAGCTCATCAACCACGAGGTGGTCAAGTGGGCAGCGGACCTGGACATCTATCTCACCCGAGGCCGTCCACACACGAAGAACGACCAGGCCACCATCGAGTCCAAGAACAACCACCTGGTACGCCACTATGCTATTACCACCGCTACGACACCGACGCCGAGCGGGAGGTTCTGAACCGGTTGTGGGTACTGGTGGACGCGCAGGCCAGCTACCTGACCCCTACCAAGAAGCCCATCGGATGGGGGCACCGACAAGGCCGGCAAGCGCAAGCGCCTGTACGACGCCCCCGTGTCCCGCTGGACCGGCTGCTGGACACCGACGTACTGACCGACAAGCACAAGCAGGAGCTGACCGCCTACCGCAACCAGCTGAACCCGGCCGCCACCACCCGTCGCACCGGCCAGCCCCAGGACCTGCTCATCGCTCTGGCCAAGGACAAGACCGACCAGCTCCACCTCGCCCAGCTCCCCAGCGTCCCGCCCGACGCCCACAAGGGCACCCGCATCAAGAAAGCCACCTCCTAGACCCCCACAGCCTCGCGGGCACTTCCAGATGAGGCACCGAACCACTTTCGCGGGCACCTTGACATGAGGCACTCCGCCTTCTGCCGTCTCGACGAGCTCGGTCTGGTGGCCGTGGGCCGGCGTCTGGAGGCGGACCGGGCGGGGAAGCGAGTGCCGGGTTGCTCAACCAGATCCTTGGTGCCGGGGCTGCGGCGGCAGGGCGCTGTCGCGTGGAACCGACACGCGATGGTTCGTGCACGAGCCGTTGGGTCACCGCCCGACCGCGCTGCTGGTGCGTGTGCGGCGCTGCACGTGTGGTGGGTGCGGGCGCGCCTGGCGTGAGGACCTGACCTGTGCAGCAGCGCAGCGGGCGAGGCTGTCGTGTCGCGCGATGCGCTGGGCGTTGGAGGCGCTGGTGATCGACCACCTGACCGTCTCGCGCATTGCCGCAGGTCTGGGGGTGTCGTGGCACACGGTCAATGACGCGGTGCTGGCCGAGGGCAGGCGTGTGCTGATCGACAGGCCGGGCCGGTTCGACGGGGTGAGGGTCATCGGGGTCGATGATTGCCCCGCGCGCTACGCTCTCTAGCGGGAGGTGCCCCCTGTTGTGTGGCGCCACACGCTCAAGGGGGGCGGCAAGGTGCGTCACCATCGGTCGTCGACCTGACCCCTCTCAGGGACGGCACGGGCCCGGCTCGTCTGCTTGACATGGTTTCCGGACGCTCCAAGCAGGTGCTCAAGGCCTGGCTGGCTGCGCGCCCCCAGGCCTGGAGGCAGGGCATCGAGCCGGTCGCCATGGACGGCTTGACCGGGGTGCCAGGACCGCCGCCAGCGAGGAGCTGGCTGAGGCCAGGGCGGTGCGCGGCCCCCTTCCACGTGGTGCGCCTGGCCGGTGACGCGCTCGACTCCTGGCGCCGGCGTGTCCAGCAGCAGCTGCACGGCCGGCCAGGGGCGCGCTGGTGACCTGCTGCACACCGGCGCGCCGGATGCTGCACACCGGTGAGGACCTGCTCACCGGCAAGCAGCGCGCCCGCCTGGAGGAGCTGTTCGCCCACGATGAGCACACCGCGGTCGAGGTCACCTGGTGGATCTACCAGAGGATGGTGGCCGCCTACCGCCATCGTGACAGGGCCCAGGGCAAGACCCTCATGCACAAGCTGATCACCAGCATCTCGCACGGCGTGCCACCCGAGCTGAGCGAGGTCACCGTCCTGGGGCGCACGCTGCACACACGCGCCACCGACGTACTGGCCTGCTTCGACCACCCCCGCACCTCCAACGGACCCACCCAAGCCGTCAACGGCCGCCTGGAGCACCTACGCCCCGCCGCGCTCGGCTTTCGCAACCTCACCAACCACACCACCCGAGCACTGCTAGAAGCCGGCGGGTTCCGCCCCCTGCTACACCCTGGATCGTGAAGAGCCCTTCTACGCGTTCTGCCACGCACCTCGCACAGGTACAGTAAAAGTCACCGCCCAGCGCCCTCCACCCTGGTTAGTGACAAGCTCTCCGCCCAGAGTCTCTACCCGTCGGCGGGCACCCTCCAGACCGATTCCCGACGAGAGCGCGACATCCTTCGAGGGGTTCACATCAACGGGGTTCGTTACCATACATTCGAGTGCATGGCCATTGGTCTCAACCGTTATTCGGACTCGACCATCGGCGGATGTATACTTAGTAGCGTTATCAATAAGTTCGTTGACCACCCGCAACACCTGTTGCTGCATACCCGGAGTGAGGACTCCCTCACTCTGAAATAGTTCTGTCCCTTCAACCTCCAACGAAACTCCACGTGCCTCTAGCACGCGCCGCGCATCCGCGAGCACTGATGTAATAGGCCGCGGCGATGTGACAGACGAAAGCAGCACAGCGTCATCATTGTCCGTCGCGGTTATATTCTGCAGGCTGCGCCGTAGTTGGCCTACGGCCATGCGCACGGGTTCGATCACAGCATCAAGTCCACGCACAAGATCATCGTCTTCTGGGTGAGCGAGTTTCAATTGCTCGGCAGTCATTACCGCGTAGGCGAGGTCACGCGCGACCGTGTCATGTAGCTCGGAGGCGATAAGCCGACGCTGCCGCACCAGCGCCTGACGCCTGTCACGAACGTTTTCGTTGGCACGGTCGCGCTGACGGCGCAATAGTTCACCCAGCACCACACAGGGAATCCCAACAAGCACTATCCAAATAAAACCATTAACCCATTGCCCTTGACGTGCCGCGACCCAAACTACTGGAACAGCAACCAGATACGCGAAGCAATAGACTATCCACCTGGGGCAACCGCGAGCGATCAATACGCTAATGACACTCCATACCGCCAGAGTCGCAACGATACCGGTGTCCTGTTCAACAGATGAAGCAGCCCACGTCGCCGCGACGCCCAGCAACATGCCGACTACCGGCATCGCAGAGAACACAGGGAGCGCAATGCAGGAGAGCACCGTCAGCCCAACTGGCACCGGTTCGTGAGGCAGTCCCGTGAAGAGGTATGCGAAGACCAAAAGGAACACGGCCACACCCAGGTGCAGCAGGTGTGTCCGGCGGGTTGGTCGCCACAGACCCGGCTCCTCCTGCGCGGGCAGGAGGGATGAGTGCAACGAGACGAGGGACGAACGTAGCGAAGAAAACACGGACACGGTGACAGCTCCCGACGGGAACGGGTTCGCGCCTAACCTTAGGCCATGCCTACTCCTGACGTCCTCCCCTCGGCAGGCGGAGCCAGCGATGCCCCCATCCGGGTGGTCGCCGTGGACAACGACGTGTACGTCCTGCACGCGCTGCGCACCTACTTGGAGAGCGCGCCCCAGATCGAGCTGTTGCGCGCCTTCAAGTCCGCCACGGACGCACTGGCCTTCCTGCGCGGCAGGAACGTCGACGTCGTGCTCACCGATGTACGCATGCCCGGCATGGACGGCCTCGAGCTGCTGTCGCGCATCAAGCAGGAGTCTCCAGAAATAGCCGTGGTACTCCTGACCGGCTTCGACGATGACACCGCCATGTTGACTGCGTTGACTCAGCACGCCAACGGCTTCCTGTACAAGACCGATGAGCCGAATGAAGTCGTCCGTGCCATCGTCGCCGCGCACCACGGCGGCACCAGCATCTCCCCGGACGCTGCCTCCAGACTGGTCGCCGACCACCTGCGCCCGGTGCAGCGAAGGAGGGCTCCCGACGGCGTCACCCCGGCCGAGCAGAACGTCCTGGGCCTGCTGTGTGAGGGCATGTCCAACGCAGAGATCGCGGAGAAGCTGTTCATCGCCGAGAGCACCGTCAAACGCCACGTGTCGAGTCTGATGCACAAGTACGGCGTCGATTCACGCCTGCGGCTCGTAATTGAAGCCACCAAGGCTCAACATCCGTAGCCTGAGACCGTCATCACCTAGCTGTACTGACCGGGGATGTTGGTTGAAGGACTGTGATCCAGACGTGTGACGAGGGGAGGGCCTTGCTGGTTGAGTGGGACTCGCATCAGCGCCACGTCAAGCCAGGAAGGCCCTCCTTGTGTCCCACGCTGACGCAGCCCTGACCCCACGTCACCGTCTGAAGGTGGCCCGTCTGGTTGTCGACAACGGTGTGCCTGTCTGTGAGGTCGCCGCCAGGTTCCAGGTCTCGTGGCCTACCGTCAAGCGGTGGGCCGAGCGCTACCGGGCCGGCGGGCCAGTCGATGCAGGACCGCTCCTCGCGGCCCCACCGCAGCCCTACCAGGACCCCGCAGCGCGTTGTGCGACGCTGCGTGAGCCTGCGCCTGCGGCTGCGCGAAGGACCCGTCCAGCTCGCTGCCCGCCTGGGTATCGCCCCGTCGACCGTCACACGGATCCTGACCTCCTGCGGGCTCAACCGGCTGGCCCACGTGGACAACCGCCTGTCGGCCTGCGAGAGGGCCACCGGCCAGCCTGTGCGCCGCTACGAGCACGACCACCGGCTCACTGATCCACGTCGACGTCAAGAAGATCGGCAACATCCCCGACGGCGGCGGCTGGCGCTACGTCGGGCGCCAACGGGGCACACGCAACCGCGCCGCCACCACCAGCAGCCCCAACGGCAAACGCCGCGGGACAGGCCTGGGCTACGCGTGCGTGCACCGGCTCATCGACGACCACTCACGCGTGGTCTACAGCGAGGTCCACGACGACGAGATGGCAGCCACCGCCACAGCCGTGCTGGAGCGGGCCGTGGCATGCCTCGCCGCCCGGGGCGTGCGCATCGAGCGGGTCCTGTCCGACAACGGGCCGGCCTACAGGTCACGCCGGTGGCACGCGCTGTGCCGCCAGCACCCCATCACGGTGAGCAAGACACGGCCCTACCGGCCACACAGGGCGGCAAGATCGAGCGCTTCCACCGCACCCTGGCCGACGGCTGGGCCTACGCCCGCTGCCACACCAGCGAGCAAGAGCGCCGCGACGCCCTGCCCGGACGGATCCACCACTACAATCACCACCGACCCCACCAAGCCTGCAACGGCAAACCACCCATCACACGCTTGACCAACCTCCCCGATCAGTACGGTCTGGAGAAGTCTGTGTGTTCGATGTAGTGGACAGTGGGAAGGAGTAGGGCAGACGAGCCTGCTTCACTCCTGAGCAATCGCCGTGACTGCAACTACCGATGCGGCACGGTTGCTGGGGCGCAGTGCGGCGAGCACGCCGACCGCCGCGGCTACGAGCAGGATCGCCACCAGCCATAGCCAGGGCACCCGCAGTACCAGGTCCGACCCGGTGTCGGCGCCCATGGCAGCGGCTACGCCCGCCAGACCCAAAACCGTGCCCAAGAGGACTCCAATCACGCCGCCCAGCAGCGAGGTCAGTGCCGCCTCGGTGATGAAGAGTCCTCCTACCTGACGCCGTTGCACGCCGGTGGCCCGCAGCACACCGATCTCTCGGACCCGTTCCAGCACGCTCACGTCCGTGGTATTGGCCATGCCGGACAGGGTGATCAGGAGCGCGAAGGCCAGTACCACGACGATAACCGCGATGATCCAGTTGATGTAGTTAGTGAATGTGGTGCGGCTGGCTGCAGCGGTCGTGATGACGTAGCCTTCCCCCTGTAGGAGTTGACGCACCTGCGAACCCGTCGCGGCGTTACTGCCGTCGCCGACGGTACGCACCCACAGGGATGAACTCGTTAGGTTGTCTCCGACCAGTTTCTTTGCGACCGCGGGCGTAATGACCGGCCCGAAGCCGCCCTCCTCCACATGCACGGTCAGCTCGGCACTGCCCGCAGGCCCCGTGAGCGTCACGGGCGTACCCTCCGGAAGGTGATAGATCCCTCCAACGATCAGTGTGTTGTCATCAAGTCCCTCCAACCCCGTGTGGGAACGAATGACCGGAGAGACCTCAGCCACATCCACCGCGGAAACGGTAATCTCATTTCCTCCAATCGTCTCCGGAGAAATCCTCACATCCAGCATGGATACCAGCACCGTCCGGTCAACGTCGTCCACGTTCTCTACCCGGGCGGTCAGTGCTGACGTATCGGCATCGGCGGGAATTGCGTTGACCCGGATGTCTATGGGACTGCCGCTATTGACATAGCCATCCATTGATGCCCGTACGCTGGCAAGACCGGTGACCAGAGTGGAGGCCACGGCCACAGAAACCAGCAGCGAGGCGGTAGTAGCGGCTGCGCGCCCCGGGTTACGGGCCAGGTTACGGGTGGCGAGTTGCAACACTGGCCGACGCGCTCCGCCGACGAGTCGCTCCGTGGCACGGGAGGCACCAATAACCAGCAGCGGCAGCCCTGCCAGTACACCCAGCACCAGAATGACCGCGCCGACAGCCGTGTACTCAACGGCCCGCACTTGAATGCTCAATCCAGTAATGACCAAACCGATCACTACTACCACCAGTCCCACGATCGCGCCGATCACGCGCCGACGGCTGAGCGAGCGCTCATCGCTCACCTGTCCTGTCAGGGCCACCAAGGGGGAGACCCGGGTGGCGCGACGGGCCGGACGCAGCACCGCCACCAGCGTCACTACGGTGCCGAGGAAGACCCCTAGGAGAAGCGACCGTGATGAGACTGTGAAGTACCGCCATTCCAGGCCCTCAACCAGGCCTGCGCGTGACACCAGCGCGGCCAATCCAATGCCAAGCCCGGTACCCAGCACCGAGCCCACCAGCCCGGTGATCAGCCCGGTGCGCAGCACCGATCCGAGCACCTGGCGCCGGGTGGCTCCGATGCAACGCAACAGACCGGTCTGTCGCGCCTGCCGAGCTACCAGAGTGCTGAACGTAGTCGCAATCACTATTCCCGCAACCACAGCACACGCCGGTCCCAGCAACTGGAACAGTGTCATCGTCAGCGAATCCACCGCACTCTGTTCAGAGGTCCGCATTACCGCGATATCGGAAGCGGTGTAAACACCCGCGCCCGGCTGAGAATACTTAGCAGCCTGCTCGACCGAATTCATGAGCGTAGCGGAATTTGCGCCCACAGAGCCCGTCACATATAGAACAACAGGAGTCTCCGGCACCCCGAGTACCGCACGTTCTTCCGCAGTCGCAAAGACATACTCGCTAGCCGCACCGCGTCGGGTTATCTCAGCACCGGCTTGAATTATGCCCACAACCGTTGCGGTCGAACTATTCTCAGCTTCAGTGAACGCTTTTTTGAAGGATACGGTACTTCCAACTTCAAGGTCCTGGGCCTGCGCAGCGGCCGGGGAAAGGGCTACCTCTCCCTCCTTCTCCGGCAGACGTCCCGACATCAAGCGTGTCCCACCACCTATTTCGGGTACCTCGAGCACGAAGGGATGTGTGCTATATGCGGAACCCGCCGGGTGCACAATCCAAGTCGAGCCCTCAATGTAGGGACGCACGCTGGCCACGCCGTCGGCGGCGGCGACATCCCGGACCGCCTGTTCGGGCAGGGTCCCGTCCGTGGCGTCGTCATGGCTGTCGGCGATGACGACCACGTCGGCGTCGCCGACCGAGGCGCGAGCCGCCGCCGTCATCTGGGCGGTCGAAGAATCGGAGATGATAAGGCTGACAACTATGAGTGCGGCGCTCATGGCGATCGCCACCAGGGCGGCCGCGGTGCGGCGCAGGTCGAGCATGGCGGGCATCAGCGCACCCCCTGCACGGCGGCTGCCGGGGCGGCGTGCTGGCCGGTGGGGCGGGCGAGCACGTCGTCGCCGACGATCCGCCCGTCCCGCAGCCGGACGATCCGGTTGGTTGCCTCGGCCGCGTTCTCATCGTGGGTGACCATGACCACCGTCTGCCCCAGCACCTCGCACATGCGGGCCAGCGTCTCCAGCAGGGAGGCGGCCGAGGCGCTGTCCAGGGCTCCGGTGGGCTCGTCGGCGAAGACGACCTCCGGACGTCCCACCAGGGCGCGTGCCACCGCCACCCGCTGCTGCTGCCCGCCGGACAGCTCACTGGGCCGGTGCCCGAGCCGGTCCCCGATCCCCAGGGAGTCGATGACGGCGTCGTACCAGTCCTGCTCGGGCTTGCGGTGCGCCAGCCGCAGCGGCAGCAGGATGTTCTCCTCCGCCGTCAGCTGGGGCAGCAGGTTGAAGGCCTGGAACACGAAGCCGAGCCGGTCACGGCGCACCGCCGTCAGTTGGCGGTCACTCATCCCGGCCAGGTCCTCCCCAGCGATGAACACGCTGCCTGCGTCCGGGGTGTCCAGGCCCGCCAGGCAGTGCAGCAGGGTGGACTTGCCCGAGCCGGACGGACCCATCACCGCCACGAACTGGCCGCGACTGACGGCCAGGGAGACATGGTCCAGGGCCGTGACCCGCGCGCCGCCGGTGCCGTAGACCTTGCACAGCATGCGCGCCTCGACCACGGTCGGCGAAGCCGCATCGGCCCCCGACAGTCCCGGATAGGCGGATTCGGTGGAAGTCGGCATCAAGGGTTCCTCCATCACAGCTCGTACCAGCAAACGTGTTCCACAGTAGAAGCCTGGGAAATCACCGGGAATACGCCTGAGGACGGAACTCTTCAGCCGCTGGGCACATATATGGCAGACCCTCTACTACCTCCGTACCATCCCGCCTCGTTCCCCCGGGCGAGACCGCGGTCACAACCGCACGGCCCCTGAGCCTTCGCACCACCACCACTCACTGAGCAGGGCACCGGCTGCGCGACCGGACGCACGACGGCCCCGGTCAGGGGTCCTCGCACCAGAACCGTCCGCACGCGTCACCGGCCGGAATCCCCGATCCGCGCTCCTGCGCACGATACGGTCGAGCCATGGCTGACACCCCGCCCCCGGAGCGCCGCTGGCGCGACGACCTGCACCTGGCGCACACCATCGCGGACCAGGTGGACCCGCAGACCCTGGCACACTTCGACCACCAGGACTTCGCCGTCGAGACCAAGCCGGACCTCACCCCCGTGACGGACGCGGACCGTGAGGCCGAGCGGCTCATCCGCGACTACCTCGGGCGGGCCCGCACCCGCGACTCCGTGCTCGGCGAGGAGTACGGCACCTCGGGCCACTCCCCGCGCCAGTGGGTCATCGACCCGATCGACGGCACGAAGAACTTCGTGCGGGGCGTGCCCGTGTGGGCCACGCTCATCAGCCTCGTCGAGGACGGCGAGGTCGTCGTCGGCCTCGTCTCCGCACCCGCGCTGGGCCGCAGGTGGTGGGCGGTCGCGGGCGGCGGGGCCTGGAGCGGACGCTCCCTGTCCGCCGCCCGGCAGCTGCACGTCTCAAGCGTCGCCGGGATGGAGGACGCCTCCCTGTCCTACTCGTCCCTGTCCGGCTGGGCCGAGCGCCGTCGCCTGCGCGGGATGCTCTCGCTCATGCAGTCCTGCTGGCGCACGCGCGCCTACGGCGACTTCTGGTCCTACATGCTGCTGGCCGAGGGCGCCGTCGACCTGGCCGCCGAGCCCGAGCTCGAGCTGTACGACATGAGCGCCCTCGTGCCCATCGTCGCCGAAGCGGGCGGCACCTTCACCTCGCTGGCCGGTGAGCCCGGTCCCTTCGGGGGTGACGCGCTGGCCACCAACACGCTCCTGCACGAGGCCGCCCTGGCCCTGCTCGATCACGAGACCGACTGAGGCCTGTCGGTCCGGGGCCCGGGACCGCTGAGGGGCCGACGGCGGCCCACCGCGCGCAGCCCCACTGAGGGCGGGGCCACAGGGCCCGGCACCCGCCCATGCGCCGCGCTGGCGGTAGCCTGCCGGAAGAACCGTCCGCGCTAGCACTGGAGCGCCATGAACTGGCTGCACGCTGTCATCCTCGGCATCGTCGAGGGCATCACCGAGTTCCTGCCCGTGTCCTCCACCGGGCACCTCAACATCGTCGAGAAGCTCCTCGGCTACGACATCAACACGGTCGGGATGACGGCCTTCACCGCCGTCATCCAGGTCGGCGCGATCCTGGCCGCCGTCGTCTATTTCTGGTCCGACATCGTGCGCATCGTCGCCGCCTGGGGCCAGGGGCTGGTGCGCCGCGAGGCCCGCGAGAACCCCGACTACACGCTCGGCTGGGGCATCATCCTGGGCTCGGTGCCGGTGGCCGTCGTCGGCCTGGCGCTCAAGGACTTCATCGAGGTCACGGCCCGTTCCCTGTGGGTCATCGCGGGCGCCCTCATCGTCTGGTCGGCCGTCATGTGGTTGGCGGACCGCCGGACGGACCTGAGCAAGGGCATGCGGGACGTGACGGTCAAGGACGCGCTCATCATCGGCTGCTTCCAGGCGCTCGCACCGGTCCTGCCGGGCATCTCCCGCTCAGGGGCGACGATCTCCGCGGGACTGTTCCTGCGCTTCGACCGCGTGACGGCCACGCGCCTGTCCTTCTTCATGGGCATCCCCGCGCTCGTGGCCGCGGGCCTGCTCGAGGCGGTGGGCGAGGCCGACCACATCGCGGCCACGGTCGGGTGGGGGGCCACGCTCATCGCGACCGTGGTGTCCGGCCTGGTCGCCTACGCGACCATCGCGTGGCTGCTGAGGTTCGTCTCCTCCAACACATTCACGGGCTTCCTCGTCTACCGCGTGGGCCTGGGCGCGGCCATCATGGCGCTCGTCGCCTCCGGCCTGGTGACGGCCTGAGAGCAGCGGCGGCGCGAGGGGTGGGCCGACGGCACGGGACGTGTGGGGCGGTCACCAGCCCGCTGGTGCACCGTCGTCGGCCGTCAGTCCCAGGGACATCTCCCTCGCCCACTGGGGGTGATGAGCCCTCCGTGACGACTCGTGCGAGGATTCATGTCAGTGCCGCATGAGATCGTCTTCCCATGCGCATCCTCCACACCTCCGACTGGCACCTGGGGCGGACCTTCCATGGCCGTCCACTCGAGGATGCGCACGCCGTCTTCATGGACCACCTCGTCGAGCTCGTCCACAGCGAGAAGATCGACGCCGTGCTCGTGTCCGGTGACGTGTACGACCGCGCCGTCCCACCCACAGACTCGGTGCGGCTACTTGATGACACGCTGCGGCGTCTGACCGAGTGCACGCGCGTGGTCCTCACCCCCGGCAACCACGACTCCGCCCGACGCCTGGGCTTCGCCTCCGGGCTGCTGCGCGAGGGCCTGGTCATCCAGGCCCGCACCGACTCCGTGGGTCGCGCCGTGGCACTGCCGGAGGCCGACGGCGGCCCCGGGGCCCTCGTCTACGCCCTGCCCTACCTGGATCCGGACACGGCGCGCGCGGGATTGCCCCGGCTGCTCGCCGAGTACCTGGGCGAGCACGGTGAGGAGCCCGGGCAGGCGCCGACTGTGGCGCGCTCGCACGAGGCGGTCGTCTCCGGCGCCCTGCGACTTATCGCCAAGGACCTCGCCGCGCGGCGCACGGGTGCGTCAGTGCGCGTGCCCGCGGTGGTCATGGCCCATGCCTTCGTCTCTCCCGCAGGCGCCGGGGAGGCAGTGCAGACAGTGCAGACGACGGAGTCCGAGAGGGACATCAGGGTCGGTGGCGTGGACCTCGTCCCCTCACAGGTCTTCGCCTCCCTCGGCGGCTCCCCACTCGCCGGGCAGGCGGGTGCTCTCGACTACGTCGCCCTCGGTCACCTCCATCGCCCCCAGGTCGTCAACCTGCCCGAGCACGTGCGTGGGCAGGCGGCAGCGGACGGCCTCCCCCTCCCCGTGCTGCGCTACTCGGGCTCGCCCCTGCCCTTCTCCTTCTCCGAGGCGCCCTTCACCAAGTCCTCCGTCATCATCGAGGTCGGTTCCGACGGCGTGAGCAGCACCGAGCTCATCGACACGCCCGTGCCCCACCGGATCGAGACGGTGCGCGGAACCATGCAGGAGCTGCTGTCCCCCCACTACGACGCCCTGACCGACGCCTGGTTGCGCGTGGAGCTCACCGGGGAGCTGCCCGTCAGCGCGGTGGCCCGCCTCAAGCAGCGCTTTCCCCAGATGCTCGCCTTCAGCAGGGTCGCCCCGTCCGAGCGGCCGCGCGAGCACGCGGTCATCACCCGTCAGGCGGACCCGGTGGAGGTCGGTGGACGTTTCCTTGCCGCGGTGGGCGGTCGCGAGCCCAGCGAGGCCGAGACGTCCCTCCTGCGTGAGGCCTACGAGGCCGTTCGCGCAGCTGAAAGGAGCCAGTGATGCGCCTGCACCGCCTGACGATGACCGCCGTCGGCCCTTACGCGGGCACCGAGGTCATCGACTTCGACCGCTTCACCTCATCGGGCCGCTTCCTCCTGACCGGCCCGACGGGCTCGGGCAAGACGACGATCATCGACGCCATCGTCTTCGCCCTGTACGGGGAGGTCGCCGACTCCACCGACTCCTCGAAGGACCGCCTCCGCTCCCGCCACGCCCACCCGGGTCAGGAGAGCGTCGTCGAGTTGGTGTTCTCCGTCGGCTCCGGCCTGTTCAAGGTGCGGCGCACGCCCGAGTACGAGCGGCCCAAGAAGCGCGGCACGGGCACCACCACGCAGAACGCGACCGCTCACCTGTGGCGGTTGTCGAGCCTGGAGGAGCAGGCGATCGACAAACCCGAGGAGGAGCCCGTCGCGGTGGGGCCGCGCGAGGTCGGCCCGGAGGTGTCGCGGATCGTGGGGCTCACCCGCGAGCAGATGACCCAGACGGTCGTGCTGCCGCAGGGCAAGTTCGCGCGCTTCCTGCGCGCCTCCTCCCAGGAACGCCATGTGCTGCTGCGCGACGTGTTCGGCACGAACGTCTATGACCGGATCCAGGACGAGCTCGCCGAACGCTCACGCGAGGCCCGCCGCCGGGCCGAGGCCGCCCGCTCCGCCCTCGTCGGTGCGGTCACGCGCCTGCTCCCGCTGCTGCCCCCGGAGAAGTCCGACGGCGGGGCCGGTGTGGGCAGTGCCGACGGCGGGGCCGACGCGGGTGAAGGGCCCGGCGCGCAGGACGGCGTGACATCCGGGTCCGATCCCGGGGGCAGTCGTGCTGAGCAACTGGAGGCCGCCGTCAGCGGACCGGTCCCGGACGAGGTGGTCCTCTCCCGCCTCCTCGATGAGGCGGTCGCCGTCTCGCAGACCCGCGTGAGAGCCCAGGAGGCCGTCCAGGAGCAGGCCGCCGGGCGGCGGGACGTTGCCGCCCGAGACCTCCAGGCCACCCGGGAACTCGCCGCCCTCATCGACACTCGCGCGAGGCTCCTCGCTGAGCAGGCCCGGCTGGAGGATTCCGCCGAGGCCGACGACGCCGACGCCGAGCGCCTCGCCCTGGCCGAGAGGGCCGCGCGCGTCTCCTCCCCCGCAGCCGTGGCGCAGCGTCACGCCCGCAGGGCCCTCGACGCGCTCGACGCGTTGGAGCCGGCACTGAGCGCGCTTCCCAAGGCGGCGTCGGACATCCCGCCCGCCCCTGCGGAGCCGGGGGCGCCGGCATCGCCCGGGGCACCCGCGGATCCGGAGGCACCGGGGGCGGCCGGGACACCGCTGCCCCGCACAACCCTGCGCGGCGCACGCTCACTGAAGACGCTACGGCCCCTGCTCCTCCAGTGCGCCGACACCGCCGCGGATGGCAGCGCCGACGCCCCGGCGGACGGCCACGCTTCCAGGGCGATGGCCCCCTCAGACCTCGACGTCCTCACCGCTGCGTCCAGGGCCGGCGCCGAGGACCTGGACGCAGCGGCCGACTCAGAGAGGCTCGCCGCCGGAGCCCTGCAGGCCCTGGTCGAGTCCGAGAGCTCCCTGCCCTCCCGCCGAGACGACCTCGCCCGGGCCCGCACGGCTCACACCGCCGAGCTCGACGCGATCGCTCGGGACCGAGACGCCCTGGCCGAGCGGCCCGCCCACTACACCCGGCTCCAGGAGTCGCTCGCCGCCGCCCGTGCCGCCGAGTCACTCGTCCCGGCACTCGTCGCCTCGCGCGACGCCGCCCACGCCCGGCACGAGGCCGCCCTGCGCGTCGCCCGGCTCAACGAGCAGGCCCTCTCCGCCCAGGAGGCGGTCACCGCCGCACGGCGCGCAGCGGAGCAGGCAGCGGACGACCTCCACACCCGACGGTGGGCCTGGATCGCCCTGACCGCGGGCAGCCTCTCCGCTGACCTGCACGCCGGTGAGCCCTGCCCCGTGTGCGGCTCGACCGAGCACCCCCACCCCGCCCCGGTCGAGGAGGGCACCGTCAGCCGCGCCGACGTCGAGTCCGCCGAAGCCGCCGAGAAGCAGGCCGCCGCCGTTCTGGCCGACCGGGCCGGCGACCTGGACTCCCTCAACCGGCAGCGCGCCACCGCCAAGGAGGAGGCCGGCGGGCTCGACGTCCGCGCCGCAGCCGACGCCCTCGCCACCACCGAGGCCGAGCTCTCACAGCGCCAGACGCTGGCCGGAGACGTCGAGGCCCTGGCGGCCGCCGTCGAGGGCTTTGCCCAGGAGACCTCCGCACTCACCGAGGCCCTGGCCGCGCGCCAGGCCGCCGCCACCACCCAGGCCCAGCACCTCGCCGAGACCGAGCGCCGGCTGACCGCCGAGGCCGAACGCCTGGCGCGGGCGCGCGGGAGTGAAGCCTCCGTCAGCGCTCGCTTAAGCACGATGACGGCGCGCGCTGATGCGCTCGCTGCGGCCGCCCGCGCCCTACGCGGTGCCGTCGATGCCGTGCAGGCCACCGTGCAGGCAGGGGCCGACCTCCACACGGCTCTCGACAGCGCGGGCTTCGACTCACTCGCCGCAGCCCGCAACGCGACCCTCACCACGGTAGAGCTCAACGCCCTCCGGGACCAGGTCACCGCGGTGGCCGCTGCCCGTGAACGGGTGAGGCAGGGGCTGGCGGAGGCCCCGGTCGCCGCGCTCACCGGTCAGGAGACCGCCGACGTCGCGGCCGCCGAGGCCGCCTACGCCGACGCGGACGCCGCGCACACCGAGGCCGTGCGGGCCACCGAGCAGGCCCGCGGCGCCCACCGGGCCCTGGAGGAAGCAGCCCAGGGCGTGCGCGACGCCGCCGCCGACCTCGTGCGCACGGGTGAGGACCAGCGGTCCCTCCTGCGCGTCGCCGAGCTCGCCTCCGGGTCCAACGACCAGGCCACCCCGCTGGCGACATGGGTTCTCGTCGAGCGCTTCCGTGAGGTCCTGGTCTTCGCCAACCAGCGGCTGGCTGAGATGTCCGGCGGGCGCTTCGCGCTGACCAGCACCACCGAGGAGGCCGGCTCCGCGCGGCGCAAGGACCGGGGACTCGGGCTCGCCGTCATCGACCACCACGCCGGCGGAGGCCAGCGCGACCCGAGAACCCTGTCCGGCGGGGAGACCTTCTACGTTTCACTCGCCCTTGCCCTCGCCCTCGCCGACGTCGTCACGGCGGAGGCCGGCGGCATCAGCATGGAAACCCTGTTCATCGACGAAGGCTTCGGCTCCCTCGACCCGGAGACCCTCGACAACGTCATGGCGGAGCTCTCCCGGCTCCAGGCCGGCGGACGGACCGTCGGTATCGTCTCCCACGTCGAGGAACTGGGGCGCCAGGTCCCCGACCGCGTCGAGGTGCACCGCACTGCCGTCGGCTCCACGCTCACCATCCGAGCCGGATAGCATCCCGGGCCGGCAGTGCCCGCTCAGCTGATGTCGGCTGCCACAGCCCGCCTCTCGGAGGCGTCGAACCACAGCAGGTCCGCCTCCGCCGCCCGCTCGAAAGCCTCCTCGTCACCCGCGCGGGCAGCCGCGACATCCGCCTGCGCCTCAGGCTCGTCCACGAACAGCGCAGCGACGTTCTCCCACGTCACCGGGACCAGGAGCTCCACCGTCCCAGGCAATACCTCGTCACCGGCCTCGAGCTCGCGCACATCCCCGTGCTCGACGTCGGCGGCGATGACGACGCGTCGGCTCGAAACCGCCTCATTGCCCGGCTCGGCCAGGAGCACGAGGGAGGAGTCAGCCGCGCACAGGCTCGCGGAGACCTCCAGGCCCTCCTCGTCCTCCTCGGGCAGTGCCCGGGCGAGGGCCTGGGTGGCGGCGTGCGCCAGGCGCGGGGAGATCTCGGGGGCGGATAGATCGGCGGCCGTCGCCGGCAGGTAGATGCGCATGGGGCCAGTGTGCCCCAGGGCCACCCCAACCGGCCTACTTGGGCCCCGCCGTCGGCCCGGACCCGCCCACGTTGAGCCCCACCATCGGCCTAGCACCGCCCACGTTGGGCCCCGCCGTCGGCCCAGCCCCACCCACGTTGGCCCCACCGTCGGCCCAGCCCCACCCACGTTGGCCCCACCGTCGGCCTAGCACCGCCCACGTTGGGCCCCGCCGTTGGCCCGGATCCGCGCTCAGTGCCGGTGCCGACCGCCTCGTCGCCCGCGTTCCCGTCGCGTGGGTTCGGCCGCCCGGCTCGGGGATCCTTCCGGGACGGAGCCGGGCGTCGCGCGAGCCGAGCGCAGCCGCGACCACCAGCCGGCCCGACGGGCCGAGGCGGCGTGCGAGCGCGCCCCGGCCGCCGGGTCCACACGGTCCACGAGCACAGCCAGGGCCCGGCCCAGAGGCGTGGCCGGCGCACCATCGAGCACGCTGACGCCCGCCAGGAGGCAGGCGTCAGCGGCTTCATCCTGGGGCAGCAGCGTGACCTGCTTCAGAGACCCGAAGCGGAACAGCGCCTCCCTCACCGCCCGCTCAGGGGAGGGACCGGCCGCCGAGGCCCGCACCCGGTTGACGACAACCTCGAGCCGCCCGGTCACGGTCGCGTCCTCAGCGACATCCCCGAGCAGCTGCAGCAGGCGCCGGACCCCCACCGGGTCGGCACCACCCACGACCACGACGACGTCGGCCTCGCGCAGCAGCGCGGCCCTGAGGGC
Source organism: Actinomyces respiraculi (assembly GCF_014595995.2). Lineage (NCBI taxonomy): Bacteria > Bacillati > Actinomycetota > Actinomycetes > Actinomycetales > Actinomycetaceae > Actinomyces > Actinomyces respiraculi. The sequence continues at coordinate 604,134 of NZ_CP063989.1, read as the reverse complement.
GCCGTGGCCCGGCTCCAGGGTGTAGGAGTCCACCTCGTCCTCAGGTGCCCCACCCGAGATGTCCGCCACCGTCCAGACGGCCCGCTCACGGCAGCGTTCCCACACCCGGCTCATGGCCGCAGGTGGCAGCTCGCGCCACCGGCCCGAACGCCCCAGCCCGGGAAGGACCTCGACCTCGCCTCCAGTTGGCAGGAGGAGACCGGCGAAGGTCTCAGCATCCAGGCGTGAGCGGGAGGCCAGGCGGGCGGCCGTCGCCAGGGCGGATGAACCGTCCGGCAGGGACAGCGCCTGGGCGAGGCTCGGCGCCTCGGTGTCAGCGTCCACGAGGATGGTGGGCCCAAGGCGGGACAGGCCCGTGGCGAGCGAGGTCGCGACCATGCTGCGCCCGGGCGCGCCGTGAGGCCCCCAGACGACGAGCAGGCGGCCGGGGACCACCTCGTGGGCGGCAGCGAGGTCCTCGGGTGTGGGCGGCGGGGGCGGCGCGGGTGGATGGTGTCCGTCCGTGTCCGCGCCGGCGAGTCGGGCACCGGCGCCCACCTCGCCCGGCCAGGCGGCGTCGGCCGGGGTCGGAGCACTCCAGGTCGACACACCCCAGGTCGGGTCGGCCTCTTCCGAGCCTGGCCAACCGCCGACCGTCTCCTCCGCCATGGTGCCCGATGCGCTCCACACCCCCTGGCCGTCCTCGGCCTCGGCGGCAACGGGCGTCGCGATGGCGCCGGGCCCCTGCCGATCGATCACCTGCAGGAGGGTGCGCACCCGGTCCGGCTCGGCGTCGGCATCGAGCACCTGCCATCCGGGGAAGGACCACCGCCCAGCCTCCTCGGGGCCGACGAGCAGGATGCCGCGCGTGCCGGCGTGGTCCAGGCGCTCGAGGACGGTGAGGTCGACGTCCTCGAGCTCGACGCTGACGACGGCGAGCCCGGCGAGCCCTGCCATGGCGGCGCTCAGCAGCTCGGCGACGTCACCGCAGCGGCGCACAACGACCAGCCCGGTACCGGCGGCATCGATGGCGCGCACGTGGGCGGCGTCATCCCCCGTGAGGGCGAGCAGGACGCCGGTGTCCGCGCGGGCGGCGCTCATGCCAGCTGTCCGGTGGGCACGAGGACGAGGGAGCCGCCCTGGCCGACGGCGGTGAGCACCGCACCCACCAGGTCTTCGGGCACCAGGACCTCGACACTGGTGGTCGTGCCCCCGAGGATCGCACCGTCGGTCTCACCGACCCGCGAGACGATGAGGCCCTGGGCGACGACGGCGGCCTCGTCGGAACCGGCCTCGGTGGAGGTGCGGGCCGCGGGCAGCGCCCACAGGTCGACGATGTCCCCGGTGCTTGTCCCGGCGGGCAGGCTGGAGGCGACGTTGAGGACGACGGCCCGCAGCGCGAGGTCCTGGCCGTTGGCGACGGCGGACGCGGGCAGCAGGTCGCCGGCTCTGAGGGCCTGGGCGGCGACGGCGTCGTCGGGCAGATTCCCCACGCCCACGTAGGAGCCGGTGCCGGGGTGGGAGTCGACGACGGTGAGGACGCCCTCAGCGGTGAGGTCGTCCCCGGGAACAACGTCCTGGGCGAGGACGTAGAGGGGCTGGGTGTCGGCAGCGAGGGAGACCGCCCAACCCCCAAGGACCACCGAGGCGCCGACGAGGGCGACTCCGGCGGCCAGGCGCGGGTCCTTCCAGGAGGCACGTCGCAGGGCGGGTCGGGGAAGGATGCGGGGGGCGCTGCGGTGTGGGGGTCGCGGTGTCGGGCTCATGGCCCTCCTCATGCGGGAACGGTATGGACGCTTTTCGTGATGGTCAGTTATCCACAGGACGTTTTAGGGATGGCGTGTATCGCTTGGCGATGACACCATGGTGCCATGAGCACCACCTTCCTGACCATCGCAGACGTCGCCGAGCGGCTCCAGCTTTCCGCCCAGGGTGTCCGGGCACTCATCTTGTCCGGCGATCTGCCGGCGATCCAGGTCGGTGCCCGCCACCTGTGGCGCATCCCGGAGGACGCCTTCGACGCCTATGTCGAGGCGCAGCTGGCGCGTACCCGCTCACTGGTGGCGGCCGGCAACCTCGACAACGAGAGCTGACCGGCACACCTCGGCCGGTCTCAACGGCTGCACACGCCGACCGGTCTCACAAGGGCCGCGCACGCCGACCGGTCCCGGCAGCTGCCCACGTCAGCCGTTCTCAACGGCTGCGCACAGCCTCGACGGCGCTGAGCGCGACGCTCACGCGCTGAACGCCCACAACCTCGGCGTCGGTCACGACGTCGACATGGTCGGCCGCGACGCGCACGATCCGCCCCGTCACCTCCGTCATCCCCAGGAGCAGACGCACCCGTGCGCCCTGGCGGGCGAGCGCTCGCAGGGCGGCGGCGAGCCCGGCCCGACCACTGCCGCGTGAGGGCGCGGGGCCGGGCAGCGGGTGGGCGGCGGCGAGGCGGGCGATGGGGACGAGCGCTTGCAGCGCCTCCCCCTCGTCGACGATGACGGCGTCCTCCATCACGCTCATGAGCCGACCGTCAACCCGGTGCCCGGCGGTGGTGAGCAGGTGGACCTGGTGCCCGACGGCGGCGCGGAGCCTGTCGACGAGGCGGACGGAGGCGATCTCGGCCTCGGCGAGGTCGGCACTCTGCGCGGCAATCCCGGCGCGCCGCTCGGCATCGAAGCGACTCTCCAGGTCCGCGATGAGACTGTCCCATTCCATGAGCACATGGGAGCACAGGACCATGGGTGTCGCAAGACACAGGAGCACCCGATCCGCGATCAGATACCTCTTGACATCTTCACGGCGAGTCTGACATTCTCAAATCACCTCAAACATCATCTTGGAGGTGATCGCATGTCAACGACGACACGACTCAGCCTGGTCACGGCCCTGTCCGCCCTCGTGGCGGCAGCCCTCGGCTCCAGCGCAGCCGCGGCCGCCCACTCCGTCCTGGCCCTGCCCCCGCACCAGTGGAGCGTCGGCCATGTGAACGCGCTGCTGGTCCTCCTGCTCGGCTCGGCCGGGACTGTGGGTGCCCTGTGGCACGCGCTTTCCGGGTTGCTCGCGCTGATCTCCCTAGGATCGGGGTTCCGACGTCGTGGTGGCGGCGCTGCGGCTCGCCTCCTGTCGCGTTGGGGCGCCCCCTACGTCAGGCGCGTCGCCGCCGGGGCGCTGGCGACCGCCCTCGTCCTGCCGGCCACCGCCATCGCGCAGGATCTCCCTCTCCCGCCCGACGACCTCGGCTGGGTTCCGACGGTCTCGGCCACCGCGGAGCCCGGGCACAGCGTGGCCCCCACCGCGGTTCCTCCTGAGGTTCCCGCGGCCGAGATTGTCCCGGACGAGGCGGCCGCGGGCGCGTCAGTGCCGGAGGCAGCCCCAGGCACAGGGGCTCCCCCTGCTACCCCGGCAGCGGCTCCCGCCGAGGCCATCCAGGACACAGCCCAGGAGGCGGCCCCGGACACGTCGGCCCTGGCGACAGCCCCCAGCACGCCGGCCCCAGGAGCAGCCCCGCACACGGGCCGCGCGACTGGGACCGTTCCAGGGACAGCCGCGACCTACGTCGTACAGGACGGCGACAGCCTGTGGACGATCACCTCCTCCTTCCTGCAGCGCGTCACGCCCGATGCGGTCGCCGCTGCCTGGCCCGAGCTGTACCGCGCCAACGACGGCGTCATCGGTCAGGACCCGGACCTCATCCACCCGGGCACGGTCCTGACCCTGCCCGCCCCACTCACCGACCGGGCGTGAGCCTCGAAGCGCCCGAGCCCACACGAAGGACCATGCCATGACGACCACCGCCCTCCCGGCACGCGCCACTGACCTCCACGCCCAGCGGGGTCCCTGCTCTCTGCCTCACGACATGCACCCGCCCACCGACGTGCACCCGTCCACCGCCTCAGCCGCGCTCGATCGCGCCGACCGCAGGCTCTCGGGCGGCGTGCACGCGGTCGCGACCGCTCGCCGGGCAACTCCCCCACGGTCAAGGCCGCACCGCCCACGGCAGGGCACCACCGCGACGGCGCCCGCACCGGCCGGTCAGGTCCTGCGGCGGCAGGTGCTGCGCAACGCCGAGCGCCCGCACACGTCATGGGACCGCATGCGCTTCCTACCCGCGCTGCCTGCGGAACCCGCCCCGGCGGAGCGCGATGCGCTGACCCTGAGCGCCATCCGCGAGGCCCGCGCACACGCCCAGAACCAGGTCCTGCCGGACCCGGTACGCACCGCGCAGGTGGTCGTCACGGCAGCGGCCGAGGTCCTTGCCGGCTGGCGGCCGGCCGAGCACATGGGACGGTGGGCCTCACCGGAGCTCTATGATGCCCTCGCGCGCCGTGCCGGCCTGGCCCGCAGGATCCTCGGCGAGACCCCGGACCCGCGTCCGCGGCTGCGCACGCTGCGGGTCCAGCTCACAGCAAGCGGAGCCTGCGAGGTCTGCGCGGTGCTGGACGACGGCGGACGCGTGCGCGGGGCCGGGGCACGGCTCGAGTCCCACCGGGGCCGCTGGCTCCTTACAGGCCTCGAGATCGCCTGAGTCCCAACTCCTCGGTTTGCTCTCAAACGCGCGGTGTTTGGTCGTTGTGATGTCTCAGGACGTCGGTGTGGTGTCTCAAGGCACCGGTGATAGTTCTGTCTCAGGGCATTGGTGACAGTTCGGGTGTTTGTGGGGGTGACACTTCGGGTTGGTGTCGGGGATGGTCTCCTCCGGCCGCCCGCCCACCGGGCCCGTGGCCGTCGTCGGCCTTCAGGCCCTGGTGCTGCCGCCAGTTCGTTGTCCCACGGGTGTGGACGGGCCCGGCCGCCGGTGGCACGCCGCTGGTGACCACACTGCGAACACGGGCGTCAGCTCCCCGACGACACCCACAGGTCATGGCCCGACGTCATGGTCTTCAGGGCAGGGGCCTGGACGGCGCACGCCAAGCCCGTCCACCTCGTCCCTCTACCTTCCATCTCGTCCCTCGGCCCTCCATCTCGTTCGTTCACGCAACGAGATCAACGTGTGCGGAACGAGATCGACGTACGAGAAGCGAGATCAAGACCCGGACAACGAGATCGACGTGCCAGGAACGAGCCTCAGCCCTCCATCTCGTCCCTCTACCTTCCATCTCGTTCGTCGGTCTTCCATCTCGTTCGTTCACGCAACGAGATCAACGTGTGCGGAACGAGATCGACGTGCGAGGAACGAGAGCAAGACCTGGGCAACGAGATCGACGCCAGTCCTCGTCGGGTCCTCCGGGCGCCGCGACCAGACACGCCCATCCTGGCGCGCGCTCGAGACCCCTCGGCAGGCGCACGCCGCGCCTCCACCCTCCAACTCCTCGGTCTGCTCTCGAAAGCACGGTGAATCGCCGTTGTTGTGTCTCAGGACGTCGGTGACACCTGGGGTATCTGCGTAGGTGACACGTCCGGGTGGCCTCGGGGGCGGTGTCCCCCGGCTTCCGGCCCACCGCGCCCGTGGCAGTCGCCGGCCTGAAGGCCCCCGCGCTGCCACCAGCTCGTCGCCGCGCAGGTGCGCACGGGCCCGGGCCGCCACTCGCGCACCGCGGTGTCCACACGGCCACCGGCACCCCAGAAGCGTCGAGACTCCGCTCAGACGGCCAAGGCCCTGACCGAACACACACCCAACCCGAACCCGTCACCACATACATGTCCACCCACACCCCCAACCCCCCAAGCGTCACCGATGCCCTGACACAGAACTGCCACCGATGACCTGAGACATAACAGTCTCAGGACGTCGGTGGCGCTTGGGGGTTGTTACTGTGTGTGCCCAGATCCGCTGCGGTGAGAGCGCCCTGGGGGAGATCCTGGTGATCACACCAGCGTGGTGCAGGCGGGCGCCACGGGGCCCGGCACCTGTCACTGATCCCTGGTCAGAGAGTGTCGCGACTTCTCAGGTCGTTGGGGTTCCGTGGTTTCTGCGGCGCCCAGACGGGTCGGGGCGGGCTGTGGCCAAGAGGTGCGTCAGGCGCCCCACCCCCTGGCGGGGCCGGGTGCCAGGCAGGCACGTGCCCCACACGACGCACACGGCCGACCTCGACGCTCATCCCGCCAGGAGGAACACGGCATGATCGCGGGAGCCCGGACGTCGGCGACCGGCACCGGCCACGGCTGGCGCCCGCCGCACGCACACCAGCACGGCGCAGGCGGGCGACGCAGTCAGAGCGCCCTGGAGGAGAATCCCGGTGATCACACCAGCACGGTGCACGCGGGCGCCGCGGGGCCCGGGGGTGGGGCTTGCACGCTCACACTTTTCGACACTCGTCGACAACGGCGCCATTCCTAGGGTTTGTCGACCGGTGCCCTCCAGCACGCCGACTCCCATGTGCACGAAGGCCGCCCACGCACATGGGAGCCCGGGCCACCACCGCAAACCCCAGTGCAACCGTTAACAACCGTCACATGAGCGTGCGAGCCCCCCTGCCGCCACCCTGCGGGGCACGCCCCGAGCCCCGCAGGCCGACCGCCGACGGATGCCGGCGCCGGGCTCGAGCCGTCACGGGCTCAGCACGGCAGGGTGTGCTGGGGGAGACCACCACCACGACCAGCCAGAAACCCCACCCCCACAAATCCCCGGAACTGCCACCAACGCCCTTGAGACAGAACTACCACCGAAGCCCTGGGACAGAACTGCCACCAATGCCCCACGACACCACAACGACACAACACCGCACCCCCGAGCGCAAACCGAGAAGTTCGGCAGGGTGGTCGGGCCGGGCCCGGCGCGGCTCAGCGGCGCTTCTTGCGCTGGGCGCGGCGCTTCTGCGCGCGGTTCATGGGAACGGGACCCGCAGCAGCAGCCGCCGCAGCCGCCGCGCCCTCGACCCTCGCCTCGCCGTCCTCACCGGGCGCCGAGTAGATCATGCGCCGGTCCATGCTCTGCTGGCCGGAGGTGCCCAGCACGGTGCCGCCTCCCGAGCGCCCCAGGCCGGCCACCGCCGTCGCATCGGCACCGGCCACGGCGGCCGCAGCCTCGGCGGTGCCGTCCTGCTCGGCGCGCTGGGCCGCGGCCTCGAAACGGGCGACGTTGGCGAAGACCTGCTCCACGGTCTCCTCGCGGATACCCTCCATCATCGCCTTGAACAGGCGCGCGCCCTCGTTCGCGTACTCGACCAGCGGGTCGCGCTGGGCCATGGCACGCAGGCCAATGCCCTCCTTGAGGTAGTCCATCTCGTACAGATGCTCGCGCCAGCGCTTGTCCACTACCGCCAGCAGGACGCGCCGCTCGAGCACGCGCATCGGCTCTGCGCCAAGCTGGGCGCGGGCAAGCACGTTCTCATCCAGGCTACCCTCCGCCTTCTCGTAGGCGACCGCAGCGTCCTCGCCGAGCTCATTGGCCAGGTAGTCGGCGGTCAGCCGGTCGACACCGCCGACCTCCTCAACGACCTCATCCTGGGTCAGTCCCACCGGGTAGAGGTGGCCGAGGTCGTCCCACAGGGCGTCCAGGTCCCACTGGTCGGGGCGGCCCTCGGCAGTGCGGGCGGCGACGACGCCGGCCACCGCACGCTGCCGGAAGGCACTCATCTGGGGCTCAAGGTCCTCGCCGTCGAGCACGCGGCGCCGCTCGTCGTAGACCCTCTCCCTCTGCTCGGTCATGACGTCGTCGTACTTCAGGACGTTCTTGCGGATCTCGTAGTTGCGCGCCTCCACCTGGCTCTGGGCCGAGGCGATGAGCCGGGTCACAACCTTGGACTCGAGGGGGACGTCGTCCGGGTAGGCGCCCGAGCGCATGATCCGCTCGGCCCCGGTGGCGGCGAACATGCGCATGAGGTCGTCCTCCATCGACAGGTAGAAGCGGGACTCGCCCGGGTCTCCCTGACGTCCTGAACGGCCTCGCAGCTGGTTGTCGATGCGCCGCGACTCGTGGCGCTCGGTGCCCAGGACGTACAGGCCGCCGAGCTCGACGACCTCGTCGTGCTCAGCCCGACAGGTCTCGCGGGCGACCCGCAGGGCCTCCGGCCACGCCTTCTCGTAGTCCTCGGCGTTCTCCTCGGGGTCGAGCCCGGCATCCTTGAGGGCGGTGACGGCGATGTGCTCGGCGTTTCCACCGAGCATGATGTCGGTACCACGGCCTGCCATGTTGGTGGCGACGGTGACCGAACCCTTGCGGCCGGCCATGGCGACGACGGCGGCCTCGCGCGCGTGCTGCTTGGCGTTGAGGACCTCGTGGGGGATGCCGCGCTCCTTGAGCAGGGCCGACAGCCTCTCCGACTTCTCCACGCTCGTCGTGCCCACGAGAACGGGCTGGCCCTTCGCGTGCCGCTCGGCAATGTCCTCGACGACGGCGGTGAGCTTGGCCCGCGTGGTGGTGTAGACCAAGTCCGGCTGGTCGACGCGGATCATCGGCATGTTCGTCGGGATCGGCACGACGCCGATCTTGTAGGTCCCGGCGAACTCGGCGGCCTCGGTCTCGGCGGTACCGGTCATACCTGAGCGCGAGCCCTCGGGGTAGAGGCGGAAGTAGTTCTGCAGGGTGATGGTGGCCAGCGTCTGGTTCTCGGCCTTGATCTGCACGCGCTCCTTGGCCTCGATGGCCTGGTGCATGCCCTCGTTGTACCGGCGTCCGGGCAGGACACGTCCGGTGTGCTCGTCGACGATAAGGACCTCACCGTCGCGCACGATGTAGTCCTTGTCGAGGTGGAATAGCTCCTTGGCCCTGATGGAGTTGTTGAGGAAGCCGATGAGCGGGGTGTTGACGGACTCGTAGAGGTTGTCGACGCCCAGGTAGTCCTCCACGCGCTCGATGCCGGCGGAGGTGACGGCGATGGTGCGCTTCTTCTCGTCAACCTCGTAGTCCTTACCGGCGCGCAGACGCTCGGCGATCGTGGCGAACTCCTTGTACCACTTGTTGACGTCGCCGGAGGCGGGCCCGGAGATGATGAGGGGCGTACGAGCCTCGTCAATGAGGATGGAGTCGACCTCGTCGACGATGACGAAGGCGTGCCCGCGCTGCACGAGGTCCTCGGGCCGCTGGGCCATGTTGTCGCGCAGGTAGTCGAAGCCGAACTCGTTGTTGGTGCCGTAGGTGATGTCGCAGGCGTACTGGTGGCGCCGCTCGGCGGGGGTCTGGCCGGCGAGGATGCATCCGGTGGTGAGCCCGAGGAAGCGGTGGACGCGGCCCATGAGGTCGGACTGGTACTCGGCGAGGTAGTCGTTGACGGTGACGACGTGAACGCCCTCACCGGTCAGGGCACGCAGGTAGGAGGGCATCGTGGCGACGAGGGTCTTGCCCTCACCGGTCTTCATCTCGGCGATGTTGCCCTGGTGGAGCGCGGCCCCGCCCATGATCTGCACGTGGTAGGGGCGCATGCCGAGCACGCGGTCGGCGGCCTCAACGACGGTGGCGAAGGCCTCGGGCAGCAGCTGGTCGAGGCTCTCTCCATCGGCGTAGCGCTTCTTGAGCTCGGCGGTCTGCTCCTTGAGGTCCTCGTCGGAGAACGCGCGGTAGTGGTCCGCGAGGGCCTCGACCTGGTCGGCCACGAGCTGCAGGCGCTTGAGGGTGCGCCCCTCCCCAATGCGAAGGATCCGGTCGATGATCGACACGCTGGCTTCTCCCCTGTTCGACGGCGGGCCCCGGGGCGGACGACGCCGCCGGGTGAGGGACCCCGCCCGGGCACACGGTCCCGGGCACATACGGGCACCATCGTATGCGGCAGCGCGAGCGGGCAGCACCCGCAGTCCTGTGCTACGGGCGACGTCGCCCGGTTTACGCGCTCAGCGTGAGCAGTCCGACGTCGATCCCGCAGCGCCCGGCCCGCCCACAGCACCCGGCCCGCCCCGGGCTCCACAGGGGCGGGCCCCGGCGACACCGTCGTCCTCTGTCCACAGGCCGCGACCGCCCGGGTGCACCCGACCGGGCCAGGTCGGCACCCTGGATCTCGTGCCTGCCGCCTGCCTGCCACCGTCCCCGCCGTCGGAGCCCCGTGCCTGCCGTGCCCTGTCCCTCCTGGGCCTGCTCGGGTCAGCGCTCCTGCCAGCGCGCTGCGCCGGCTGCGGGCGCTGGGAGACCACGCTGTGCCCGCAGTGCCTCGCCCTGCTCAACGGCCCACCCGTCCTCGTGAACCACCTGCCCGGCGCCCAGGACCTGGAGGCTCACGCGCTGAGCCCCTACGCGGGCCCGGTGCGGGCCCTGGTCCTGGCGTGGAAGAACGGTGCGCGCGAGGACGTGCGCGCGGTGATGGCACGGGCGGGTCGCCAGGCCGGGGCCGACTGGGCCGCGGGTCTGAGCCAGGAGGCTCGTCAGGCGCTGGCGGGGCGACGGGGGCTGCTCGTCGTGCCGGCGCCCTCGGGGCGGGCACGTCGGCTGCGGGGACGGCTGGTCGCGGCCGACCTGGCCGACGCCGTCGCCACAGGCATCGCCCACGGCCTGTCCTCAACCCCGGGCGAGCAGGTCGCCCTGGTGGCCTCGGCGGACGTGCTGCGCCGACGCGGCGGGCGGGCGCACCAGGTGGGTCTGTCGTCGCGCGCCCGACGGCTCAACCGCAGCGCCGCACCGCTGGTGCTCTCTCCCGTGTCCGGCTGGGCGGTGCTCCTCGTCGACGACGTCGTGACAACCGGAACGACGCTGGGTGCCTGTGCACGCGCACTGCGCGAGGCCGGCGCGCTGGTGATCGGGGCCCTTGCCGTCGCGGCTGCGCCGGCCCCGATCTCGCCCTCGGCTGACGCGCCCCCACAGCGTCCACCGGGGCCCTGACGATGGTGTAAGTTGTGTGTCACAGCACACACGGTGTGGGGGCTCAGAGACGAGCCCCCGGCCCCAGGCCCCGGACGGACGGAGGTGGTCACTGACCAACCAGAGCCCGCCGTGAGGTGCGGCGGGTGCCTTCCAGCCCGGCCCCCAGGGGCCGCCCTGAGCCTAGAAAGAGGTTCCACCATGGACATCACCGTCGTCGGCCGAAACGCTGAGATCAGCTCGCGTCTGCGGGACTACGTTGAGGAGAAGGCCACCAAGGTCGAGCAATTCGACCCCCGTGTCCAGCGCATCGAGGTCGAGGTGACCCACGAGCGCAACCCGCGCCAGGCGGACACCGCCGAGCGCGTCGAGATCACAGTCGTCTCCAAGGGCCCGATCATCCGGGCCGAGGCCTCCTCCTCCGATCGCTTCGCCGCCTTCGACATCGCCATGGGCAAACTCACCGAGCGCCTTCGCCGCGCACGCGACCGCAAGAAGGACCACCGCCGCTACAGCGTGGAGGTCAACGAGCCGGTCGAGGCCGTCGTGGAGGAGGAGGTGCTCCTGCCGGACACCGGCGACGCCCCCATCGAGGACTCCCCCTCAGCACCCACGCAGCACGGCGTCGCCGTCGAGTCCCAGCTCGGCGACTCCCCCGTGATCGTGCGCCAGAAGCTGCACGAGGCCGTGCCGATGACCGTGGACGAGGCCCTGTACCAGATGGAACTCGTCGGCCACCCGTTCTACCTCTTCATCGAGAAGTCGACGAAGCAGCCGTGCGCGGTCTACCACCGTCACGGCTGGACCTACGGTGTCATCCGCCTCGACGCCCAGGTCCTGTGACGCCGGCCCCTCACTGACCGACTCACCCGGTACGTGTCCCGGTCCTGCCCACCAGGGCGGGGCCGGGACACGTCGTCGTCGGGCAGAACCCGGGTGAGTGGCACTCAGCGGGCCCCGCCCGCCCGGTAGCCGACGCCGCGCACGGTGAGCACGATCGCGGGGTGCTCGGGATCGCGCTCGATCTTGGCGCGCAGGCGCTGGACGTGGACGTTGACCAGGCGAGTGTCGACGGCGTGCTGGTAGCCCCAGACCCGCTCCAGGAGCTCGTCGCGGGTGAAGACCTTCCAGGGGGCGCGGGCCAGGGTCGCCAGGAGGGAGAACTCGAGGGGCGTGAGGGTGATGAGGTGGTCGCCGCGACGCACCTCGTGACCAGTGACGTCGATGTCAAGGTCGCCGACGTGCACGTGCTGCGCCTCAACGGCCCGGTGGCGGCGCAGACGCACCCGGATCCGGGCGAGCAGCTCCTTGGGCTTGAAGGGCTTGGTCACGTAGTCGTCGGCCCCGGCCTCGAGAGCCGCGACGACGTCGTGGGTCTGTCCCCGGTCGGAGACCACGATGATGGGCACGTCCGACTCCAGGCGCAGACGTCGGCACAGCTCCAGCCCGTCGATCCCGGGCAGCGCGACGTCGAGTAACACGAGGTCCGGCTGGACGGAGCGCAGGACGTCCAGGGCGCGAGAGCCGTCAGCGCAGGAGCACAGCGTGTAGCCCTCGCGCTCAACCATCTGGCCGATTATCTCGGTCAGGGCGATGTCGTCATCTATGACCAGGACGACAGCGCTCATGCCTCTATTTTGACACACCGTCGTCTCATGTCTCAGATCCCGGGCACCGCCCAGGTCACCGCCAGGGCCACCACCCCGCAGGCTCTTGCGCTCCGACGACGCCCGCCCCGCGCCGATCCTCCTGAAGGCGGATGCCGCGCCCGAGGCGGGCGTGCCAGCATGAAGCCATGAGCAGCGACACCCCTTGGCAGTCCCCCTCCGGTCCTGAGGACTCGGGCACCGCTCCGGCCGAGCCGCGCTTCGGTGCCTATGGCACACCCCCCGCCGGGCAGCCCTCCACCTCCTCCCCCTCCTACGGGCCCGCCGACCCGCAGGTCGGCGTCCCCCCCACCTACCCTGCGTACCCGGGCGCCGCGCACCAGGCGCCGCCCAGCTTCTTCGTGGCCCCCAAGCCCGGCATCATCCCCCTGCGGCCCCTGAGCATCACCGAGATCATCGGCGGCGCCTTCGAGTCCCTGCGCGCCAACCCCAAGGCAATGTTCGTGCCCTCGATCGTGGTGATGTCGATCATCGGCCTGATCTCAGCGATCCCCACCTTCTTCACCACTCGGGGCTTGTACTCCTCCCTCGAGTCCACAGGTGACAGCGCCTTCCTTACTGAGGACCAGGCCATGTCGCTCGCGCTCGACAGTCTGAGCACCTTGGGCTCCTCAATGCTGACAGCGGCGCTGACGGCTCTCGCCTCGACCATCCTCACGGGACTGCTCATCGTCGCGGTCTCGCGCTCAGTGCTGGGTCGTGTGGCCAGCCCCGGCGAGGTGTGGCAGCGCACGAAGGGACGGGTGTGGGCCCTCATCGGCCAGAGCATCCTCGTGAGCCTCATCGTCGGTGCGGCCTCGGTCGTCATCGCGCTCGTGGGGCTGGTCCTCTTCGGCATCACCCTCGTGCCCGTGCTCAACGGCGACGAGCCCTCGGGGGCCATGGTGGCAATCGCAGTCATCGGTATCCTCGTCCTCGCCGTCATCGGCATCATCCTGGGCACTTTCCTGAGTGTGCGCCTGTCTCTGTCGTCGGCCACCCTCGTCCTGGAGAACGTCGGCGTCATCGAGGGCATCAAGCGCTCCTGGGTCCTGACCCGCAGCTACTTCTGGCACGTGCTCGGCGCCTTGCTCCTGGCCGGCATCATCACCGTGCTCGTCACCGGAGTCCTGTCGGGCGTCACCGGTGCCGTGGCCGGCGTCCTGTCCGTCACATCGGGGGGCATCATGCCCGCCCTCGATGCCGTGTCCACCTTCATCGGCTCCCTCCTGGGCGCACTCATCCTGCCCTTCTCCGCAGCGGTGACGGCCCTGATCTACATCGACCTGCGCATGCGCCAGGAGGGCCTCGACGTCGAGCTCCGCCAGGCCGCAGACACCCTGTGACCCCGGTCGACCTCCTCGCATGCTGACGCCCATCGTCCTGACCGCCCTCCTGGGCGCGGGTGTGCCCGCCACCCCCGACGCCGAGGAGGCGCGTGAGTCGGCGCAGCGCGAGCTCAGCCGACCGGTCTACCAGGAGCGGCTGAGCCTGTGGGCACGGCTATGGACATGGATCCAGGAGCACATCGACCCCTCCCGGGTGGTCCCTGGGGCACCGGCCTGGCTGTCCGTGCTCATCGTCGTCGTCGCGGCCGTCGTCCTGCTGGCCGTCGCGCTCCTGCTGCTCAGGCGCGTGACGCTCGGACGGCGCGCCCGCGTGAGCAGCCAGGTCCTCTTCGAGGGCGATGACCGCGACGCCGACGCGCTCACCCGTGACGCCGACGCCGCTGCCGCCCGCCAGGACTGGGCCGCCGCCGTCGTCGACCGCTTCCGTGCCATCATCCGATCCCTGGACGAGCGCGCCCTCGTCGAGGACTATCCCGGCATGACCGCGCAGGAGGCGGGCACCCTCGCGTCCCATGCCCTGGTGGACGACCAGGGACTGCACGCCAGCCTCCACCAGGCCGCCGTCCTCTTCGACGCGGTCAGGTACGGGCGCGTGCTGTCCACCGGGCAGCAGGATGAGTGGATGCGTCTGCTGGCCGAGCGCGTCGCCTCGGCCGCGCCCCGCTCGTCGGCACCGCAGGCCACCGTGGGTGGCCGGGGGGAGTTCCTGTGAGCGCCCCGGTCGAGGCCCCCTCATGGGCCCGGCGCCTGCGCTCCTGGCGGCCGCTGCTGCTGTCCCTGGCGCTGCTGGCCGCGGTCGCCGTCGCCACGAGCCTGCTGACCTCCCCCCAGACCTCCACCACCCCCTACGCGCTGGACAACCCCAAGGGCGACGGCGCCATGGCCCTGGGCGCACTCCTGCGCGACGAGGGTGTGGGCACCGCCTCGCCCACGTCCATGGCCGAGGTCGTCAGCCAGGCCGGGCCGGGCACCACCATCGCCCTGCTCAACGCCTCCCACCTCAGCAAGGAGGAGCGCCGCACGCTGGCCTCGCTGGGGGCGGACATCACCGTCGTCGGCACCCTCTACCAGGATCTGTCCGGTCTGCTCGACGACGAGGGCGAGCTACCGGTGCCCGCCGGCATTAGCGCCCCCAAGGGCACGGTGCTTCAGGCCCGGTGCGCGGATGCGGACGCGGCGGCCGCCGGCAGCATCGACGGCACCCGGGGCACACTCGTCCTTCCGACGGGGACTGAGGCCATCGGGTGCTTCCCCGTCTCCGAGGGGGGATCCGATTACGCCTACGCGGTCATCGAGCGCCCTGGCGGCGCCACCCTGCGCCTGATCTCTGACACGACCCTGCTCACCAACGGCCGGATCGCCACCGCCGGGCACGCCGCCCTGGCCATACGCGCCCTGGGCCACCACGAGCAGCTCCTGTGGGTCGACGGCTCCCGGCTGACGACTCACACCACCGTGTGGAACAGTGTCGCCCTGCCTCCCTGGCTGGCGCCCCTCCTCTTCCAGGCCATCATCATCGTCGCCGTCCTGGCCGTCGTGCGCGGACGCCGCATGGGCCGCCTCGCCCAGGAGGACCTGCCCGTCCTCGTGCGGGCCACCGAGACCACTCGGGGCCGCGGGCGCCTGTACCGCCGGGCCGGTGACCGCCAGCGTGCCGCCACCGCCCTGCGCGCGGGCACCGCCCTGCGCCTGGGTCGGCGCCTGGGCCTGTCTCCGTCCGCCGACGGCGCGCTGCTCACCGACGCGCTCGCACGCGCCACCTCCCAATCAGCCCCGGCCGTCCAGGAGCTCCTGTACGGCCCCGTCCCTTCCGACGACCGGTCCCTGGCGGACCTGGCCGTCCAACTCGACCATCTCGAGAGCGAGGTCACCTCACGATGAGCACCACCGAGACCACCACCCCCTCCGGGGACCCCCGCGAGCGGCTCGTCGCCGTGCGCAGCGAGGTCGCCAAGGCCGTCGTCGGCCAGGACGCGGCCGTCACCGGCCTCGTCATCGCGATGCTCGTGGGCGGGCACGTCCTGCTCGAGGGCGTCCCCGGCGTCGCCAAGACGCTCCTCGTGCGCTCCCTGGCTCAGGCACTGGACATTGACACCAAGCGCGTGCAGTTCACCCCGGACCTCATGCCCGGTGACGTCACCGGCTCCCTCGTCTACGACGCCCGCACCACCGAGTTCTCCTTCCGCCAGGGCCCGGTCTTCACCAACCTCCTGCTGGCCGACGAGATCAACCGCACGCCGCCCAAGACGCAGGCGGCCCTGCTGGAGGCGATGGAGGAGCACCAGGTCTCCGGCGACGGCGTCCCGCGCCCCCTGCCCTCCCCCTTCATGGTCATCGCCACCCAGAACCCCGTGGAGTACGAGGGCACCTACCCGCTTCCCGAGGCCCAGCTCGACCGCTTCCTGCTCAAGCTCGTCCTGCCTCTGCCCGATCGCGGCGAGGAGATCGAGGTCCTCACCCGTCACAGCTCGGGCTTCAACCCCCGGGACCTGGCCGCGGCGGGGCTGTCCGCGGTGGCCAGTGCCGAGGACCTCGCCGCCGCCCGCGAGGAGGTGCGGACCGTGGGGGCGTCCCCGGAGCTGCTGGCCTACGTCGTCGACCTCGTGCGCGCCACCCGCAACCACCCGAGCGTGTCCCTGGGCGTCTCGCCCCGTGGCGCCACCGCCCTGCTGGCGGCGGCCCGCGCCTGGGCGTGGCTGGCGGGACGCTCCTTCGTCACCCCCGACGACGTCAAGGCCCTGGCCGTGCCGACCCTGCGTCACCGTGTGGCCCTGCGCGCGGAGGCGCAGATGGAGGGTGTGACCACCGAGGCCGTCATCTCGGGCGTCCTGCGCTCGGTGACCGTGCCCCGCTGAGCACAGCCCGCCCCCGGCGGCCCGCCCCCACCTACTCGCCGCCCCTCGCCGCCCCTGAGCCCGGAAAGGAGAGACCCGGTGTACCTCACAAGCCGCAGCGCCTGGCTGACCGGTGTCGGCCTCCTCCTCGTCCTGCTCGTCCCCAGGCCCCTGACCGTCCTGACCTGGGGCGCCATCGTCGCGATCCTCATCGCCATCGACGTCCTGGCCGCGCCCTCCCCCCGCGCCCTGCACCTGGAGCGTCTGACCCCGCGCACCGTCCGCCTGGGCGAGGAGACGACGACGCGCCTGTCCGTGACCTCCACCTCCTCGCGCACCATGAGGCTGCTCGTGCGCGACGCATGGCCCCCGTCCGCCGGCGCCGGCGGGGAGCGCTCGGCGTTCACACTGCGCCCCGGACAGCGCAAGCGCACCCAGACCACGCTGCGCCCCACCCGTCGCGGTGAGCGTGTGGCGGACCTCGTCACCGTGCGTTCCAGCGGGCCCCTGGGCCTGGCCGGCCGCCAGATGAGCATGGCGGTGCCCGCACGTCTGAGGGTCCTGCCGCCCTTCACCTCCCGGCGCCACCTGCCCAGCCGCCTGGCCCGCCTGCGTGAGATGGACGGGCGCAGTGCCGTCATGGTGCGCGGCGCGGGCACGGAGTTCGACTCGCTGCGCGAGTACGTCGTCGGTGATGACGTGCGCTCCATCGACTGGCGCTCAACGGCCAGGCGCGGCGACGTCGTCGTGCGCACCTGGAGGCCCGAGCGGGACCGGCGCGTGCTGCTCGTGGTGGACACCGGCCGCATGTCGGCAGCCCGGGTGGGGGGTGCACCGCGCCTGGACACCGAGGTTGAGGCGGCCCTGCTGCTGGCCGCGCTCGCCTCGCACGCCGGGGACCGGGTGGATGCGGTCGCCGTCGATGAGCGCCTGCGGGCGCAGGTCAGCGGTGTGGCCGGGCCCGGGCTCATCAGCGCCCTGGCGGACGCGTTGGCGCCGGTGGAGGCTGCCGTGACGGAGACCGACTGGGCCCTGGTGGGGCGGGTGGTGGAGCAGCGCCTGAGCCAGCGGGCGCTCGTCGTCATCCTCACGGGGCTGGACGGCTCCTCGGCGGACGCCGTGATGACGCGGGCGATCACCACCCTGGCGCGTGAGCACACCGTGCTGCTCGCCTCGGTGACGGATCCCGACGTCGAGGCCCTGCGCCGTGCGCGTGCCGACGCCGACAGCGTCTACACGGCCGCGGCCGCCGAGCGTGACCTGCTCGAGCTGGCGGCGGTGCGCGAGCGGCTGCGGAGGGCGGGCGTGGAGGTCGTCGAGGCGGTGCCGGGTCGCCTGGCGCCGCGCGTGGCGGACACCTACCTCGAGCTCAAGCGGGCGGGGCGCCTGTGACCGGGTGCCAGATGGGACCGGCGTCGGCGGGCCCCACGCCGACGGGCGGCACAGGCGGCACGGGCCCCACGCCGACGGGCGGCACAGGCGGCACGGACCCCGCGTCGTCGGGAAGCACAGGCCGTTCAGCCGACCGCGACGGCGACGGCACCGGCCTCCTCCTCGTCAAGGTCCCCCGTGACGCCCGAACGCACCGCGCGCCCGCCGACCACGAGCGTGTAGGTCCACAGGACCACGAGGGCGAGCACACCCACGGTGATCTTCAGGCTCCAGGGCACCGGCGCCGGGGTCACGAAGGCCTCGATGACACCCGCAACCGCCAGCGCCCCGGTCATGCCGACGGCGACGGCGATCAGCGCCCGGCCCTCCTCTGCCAGGGCGACGGCGCGCGGCCTGGGGCCGGGCACCAGCATCGTCCAGAAGAGCTTGAGGCCCGCGGCCCCGGCAATGAACACGCAGGTCAGCTCGAGCAGACCGTGCGGGCTGATGAGGGCGAAGAACAGCCCCAGGAGGTCGTGGTCGACCATGATCGCCGCCGCCTGTCCCAGGGAGACGGCGTTGGCCCACATCACGTAGGCGGGCAGGACCCCGGTGATGCCGCCGGCGACGCAGAGCACCGCGATGCGCGCATTGTTGGTCCACACCTGGCTGGCGAACTCGCTGGGCGCGTAGGTGGAGTAGTAGGACTCGAAGGCGTCATTGGCGTAGGCGCTCAACTCGCTGGGGCTGCCCAGGGCGCTCATGGCCTGGGGGCTGTGCAGGGTCCAGACGGCCACGACGACGGCGATGGCGAGCTCGGCCAGGGTCACCCCGAGGGTCCACCAGCGCAGGCGGTACAGGGCCGCCGGCACCGTCTGGGCGAGGTAGCGGCGCAGGTCCGAGGCACGCACCTCCCGCGTGCCGGTCACCCGGGCACGGGCGGCAACAACGAGTCGCGAGAGCTCGGCGAGCACCTGCGGGTCCGGCGCCTGGGTGCGTGCACGCGACAGGTCCCGGGCCGCACCCCGATAGAGGGCGACGAGCTCGTCCGCCTGCGACCCGGTGAGCTGGCGTCTGCGGGTCAGCTCGTCGAGCCGGTCCCACTGGTCGCGGCGAGCAGCGCTGAAGGCATCGATATCCACACAGGGAGTGTGACATGGTGAGTGCGACCGCTTCATCGTCCGAGCGGATGATGACGCCGGACAGGCTCGTGACCGGCGAGGCCGTCGTCGTCGACATCGTCCCGGCGACGGTGGGCGTGCGCCTGCTGAGCGCCGTCATCGACTACGCGATCTACGCCGTGGGACTGCTCATGTCCTTCATCACCTGGGCGACGCTGGGACCCGGGGCCTCGGATGAGACGAGCACGGCCGCCGCCATCACGCAGATCTCGCTCCTGCTCGTGCTGTGGACGGTGGCGGTGCCGTTGACCGTGGAGGTTCTCTCACGCGGACGCAGCGCCGGTCGCCTGGTGACGGGCTGCCGGGTGGTGCGTGACGACGGCGGTGCGATCCGCCTGCGCCACAGCCTCGTGCGCACGCTCGTGGGCGTCGTAGAGATCTGGTTGACCGGGGCGCTGCCGGCACTGGCGGCGTGCATCATCACGCGCCGGGGCAAGCGGCTGGGGGATCTGCTGGCGGGCACGTACGTGGTCAACGAGCGGGCGGGGTCGGTGGACGCGCCGCCGCTGCTCATGCCGCCGGAGCTGGCCCAGTGGGCGCAGGAGGCGGATATCCGGTCGCTGCCGGGGGACCTGGCGCTCGCGTCACGGACCTTCCTGCAGCGGGCCTCGTCGATGCAGCCGG
The DNA here is from genome assembly GCF_014595995.2 of Actinomyces respiraculi. NCBI lineage: Bacteria > Bacillati > Actinomycetota > Actinomycetes > Actinomycetales > Actinomycetaceae > Actinomyces > Actinomyces respiraculi. The sequence goes on along the minus strand of NZ_CP063989.1, from coordinate 584,490 downwards.
CGGCCAGGGCACGCCTGGGCTCACAGCTGGTCGAGCAGGTCCTGCCCCGCGTGGCGCCGGAGCCTCCAGCGGGCACGCACCCGGAGCGCTTCCTGGCGGCGGTGCTGTGCGAGCGGCGTGACCGCGAGCTCGCCCTGTCTCTGCGCGACCGGCAGGCGGAGGAGCGCAGCGTCCTCTCCCTGGACCGGCTGCCCCACGGGATCGGCGCCCCCGGCCCTTCCTGAGCAGTTCTCATCGCGTTTAACCCCAGTTCTCGCCGCGTCTAACCCCAGTTCTCGCCGCGAGAACTGGGGTTGTTGCCCACGAGAACTGGGGTTGTTGCCCACGAGAACTGTCAGGGCGTGAAGGGCTCAGCCTCGTGGGAGAGCAGGACGGGCACGCCGTCACGCATCGGGTAGGCCAGGCCGGCCCCCAGGGACAGCAGGGCGGGAGCACCATCGGGGCCGACGGCGTCAACAAGCGCCTCACCGGTCACGGGGCAGCGCAGCAGGGCGCGCACAACCGGGGCGAGGCCGCTGTTGTTCGCGCTGTCGTCGGAAGCGTTGCAGGCACCCGTCTCGCAGGTCTGGGTCATGTCAGTCCTCCTTCTCGCCGCGCAGCACCCGCAGGTGCCCGCGCCGCAGGATCTCGCCGTCGCCAAGCCCGGCGAGGTGGTCAGGCAGGGGTTGTGGGGCCGTGAGCGAGGCCGGCACGATGCCGCCGGGGCGCCCGGCACGCTCAGCCGGTTGGGGGCGCGGGCGGGGGCTGCGCGAGGCATCGCGGACGGCGTCGGCCAGGGCCGTGAGGTCGTCATCGCTGGGCGGGGCCGGCTCGAAGCTTGTCGCCAGGCGGATGACCTGCCAGCCGCGAGGCGCCGTGAAGGACTCCACGTGCCTGGCGCACAGGTCATAGGCCTCCGGCTGCCGCTCGGTGGCCAGGGGGCCGATGACGATGGTGGAGTCCGCGTACACGCTCGTGAGGGTGGCGACGGCGGGGTTCTCGCACCCGGGTCGGCGGCAGCTTCGGACTCGTCTCACCCGAGCAGGCTACCGCTGCCGCCCCGTGCCGCCGTCAACGCCACCCGCTCCTGCGTAGGCTGGGATGGTGACATTCTCCTCCCCCTCGCACCGCTCCCCCGCCCCGGTGCCGGCACCCGCGCGCCGTCGTGACCGTCACGGGCGCGGGCTGAGGGGCCCGATGCTGCCCCCGTACCTGCCCGCCTGGCGCACGCGCGCCGAGCGCTTCGACGAGCTGGTGGCCTCGACGGCGGACGCACTGGCCCGCCGGGTGCCGCAGGTGAGGGACGTTCAGTTCGCCGTGGAGGATGTCCCACCCTCGGACCCGGCGCCGTGGGAGCCCGGGATCGTGCTCGGCCGCGGTTTCGCGGCCGAGCCGCGCGCGGGGCTGCCCGCCCGGGTGGTCGTCTACCGCAGGCCGGTGGTCTCGAGGGCCGACGGCGATGAGGAGCTGGCCGAGCTGGTGCACCGGGTCGTCGTCGAGCAGCTCGCCCTCATGCTGGGACGCCGCCCCGAGGAGATCGACCCCGACCTCCTGTAGGACCGGGCCGGAGCCGATCAGGCCCGGCGCCACGCGCTCACCGCAGGAGCACCTGCCGGGCGGAGGCACGTGAGGCCTCGGTCACCGGGGTGAGCACCCCGATGAGCGTGCCCGCGGCCTCGCCCTCGACCTGGGTGGTGGTGACGAGGGCGGTGACGACCTCGGTGCCCTCCGGGGCGCTCAGGCCGATGACGCTCAGGGCGTCCGCCGTCTCACCGAGCTCGGAGACGGGCAGCGAGAGCGTCGAGGAGCCGGGGATGCTCACCTCGCGCAGGATGGTGCCGTCGTCGGAGGTCAGGGTGACGGTGGCGGGGGCGGGCGCGGTGTTGGTGAGCACGAGCTGGCTGGTCAGCGCCTGCCCATGGGGCAGGGCGAGGGTGCCGGCGCGCGTGGCGGCCCCGGTCTGCGCCTGGATCCAGGCGACGTCGTGGACCAGGGATCCGGAGCGGGCGGGGTACTCACCGGCGCTGCGCACGAGGCGCACCGCCCCGGTCACGGGGGCATCGGAGCGCATCCTCACCCCGTAGTCGCCGGGCGCCAGGCCCGTGAGGGCGACGTCGAACACGGCCCCGGGGTCGACGACGAGGGCCGTGGCACCGCGCAGGGGCTCCTCACCGTCGGCGCCCAGGGTGCTGACGGAGACGGTCGCGGGGCTCTCGCCGGGGTTGACGATGCGCAGGACGGGGGCGTCGGAGGCGGTGGCACCCGTGCTCTCGTCGGCCACCTGCCCCTGCTCTGCCGGGGCGACGAGGGCCACGCCCGGGATGGTGAGGTCGGTGGCGGGGGCGGCGCCGGAGGTCAGGACATCGACCCCGCCGGCGGTCTCTCCGTCCAGGGTCTCGGTCACGAGCACGGGCACGAGGAGGCCGCCGTCGGCCTCGACGAACACGGCCAAGCGCCCCTGCCCCGGGGCGGCCGCCTCGAGCAGGACGCTGACGGTCTCGCCCGCGGGCACGGCCACATGGTTGGCGGTGGTGGTGGCGACCGGACCGGTCGGCCCGTACAGGGAGATGGCGGCGGTGACGGTCGTCGTGCCGGGGTTGGTCAGGCGCAGCTCGCTGGAGGTGCCGGGGGCGCCCGAGCCGCCGACGATCCAGGCGGTGGCCTGGGGTGGCACGCAGGCGGCGGTGGTCAGGCCGCGCAGGTCGCCGTCGGCGGTGAGGGTGGTGACGGCACCGGCAACGGACACGGCGTCCTGGCCGCGCGGCCGGGCGATGAGGACGCCGCCGTCGGCGGCGTCCAGCACGGTGGTCGAGGGCGCGAGGCGCTCGCCGTTCCAGGTGACGGTGGCCGCGGGGTCGAGGGGGGTGAGTGCGGTCGTCGAGGTCGTCCGCCCGAGCTCGACGGCGCCGATGGTGTCCGCGGGAGCGGCGGGGCAGACGTAGACGGTGTCGGCGGCCGGGGCGGCCTGGGAGTCCGCCAGGACCTGGCTCATGGGCAGGGTCGGGGTGACGGTGCCCCACCAGGCGAGCGCGCCGGTGGCTGCGGCGAGAGCGAGTCCCAGGGTGAGGGCAGCGGTGCGGCGCAGCAGGGCGCGGGCGGTGGTGCTCATGTGGGGATCCTCCTGCGGCGCACGGGTAGGGCCGCGAGCGCGGTGAGCGCCCACACGGCGAGCAGAGCGGGTCTGAGGACGCGGGCGGGGCCGGAGGCGTGCCGGACGACGAGCTCGCCGGAGGCGCCGGCGGGCAGGGTGAAGGCCTGGTTCCAGCCGGTGTCGTCGGTGGCGGCCAGGGGCGCGCCGTTGAGCGTGGCGCTCCAGCCGGTGTCCGAGCGCTCGGCCAGGACGAGGGTGCGCTCGCTGGTGGCGGCGGAGACCTGGGTGCGCACGGTGCCGGCCGCGGAGGGCAGGACCTCGTTCGTGCCATCGGCGCTGCGCAGGAACACGGCCCCGACCTGGGCGGCGCCCGTGGGGCCGACCCTCCAGGAGGTGCCGACAGCCGTCGTGGCCAGGGGCTCGAGGCCGGGGGTGGCGTCGAGGCCGGCGCGGGCGGTGGCGGTCGTCTCGTCCCCCGGCATGTCGGTGAGCAGGACGACGGCGATGCCGTGCGAGGCCAGGACGTCGGCGACCTCACGGTCCTGTCCGGAGACGGCGCGGGCGACGGCTGCGAGGAGGTCGGCGTCGGCGGTGTCGGTGTGGCTGCCGGTGATCGTCGCCTCGGGCAGGTCCTCCGCAGGGGCGACCGGGCGGGTCTCGAGCTGCGCCCAACCGTCGGCGCGTGCGTGCAGCTGTGCCAGGAGGACGTCGGGGGCGGTGTCGGTGTAGGCGGTGCCGTCGCCGTGCCACAGGCTCGCACGCAGGCCCTCGTCGGTGGAGGTCAGGACCAGGACGCGGCCGGCGGTGTCGGAGGCGGTGATCTCGGCGGCGATGACGGGCACCTGCCGCCAGGAGGGCGTCAGCGCCATGACGAGCTCGGCCCGCCCGGCGGCGGAGGCCTGTTGGGCGGCCAGGGCCCAGGAGCCGCCGACGATGACCGGGACGAGGAGCGCGGCGGCGCTCGCGGTCGCCAGGGCGAGGTGGTGCCACCCGAAGGCGTGGTGGAGGAGCCGGGTGCGGACGGCGTCGGCCCCGGCCAGGGCGGAGGCGAGCAGGCCCGCGGTCATGAGGCTCAGGCCGGTGCCTGCCCAGCCTGCGACGAGGACGGAGCCGGTGGCGTCCACCTGGGTGCCCACGGCGGTGACGGTGCGGGCGGCGACGAGGGCGAGGGCGAGGCCCGCGGCGGAGGCGAGCAGGCCCGCCCGCGCCCGGTGCCCGCGGGCACCGCCGGCGAGCGTCCCCAGCAGCGCGCCCAGCGGGAGGAGGGCGAGTGCGGCGACGACGATCGCGGTGACAGTGTCGTGGACCGGGAACCCGGTGAGGGTGGCGAGGAGGGGGCTCAGGCGCACCGGGACGCCGAGGAGCATCTCGAGGCCGCCGGCGGCGGGGACGGCGACGGGCTGTCCCCAGTCGGTGAGCAGGTAGCGCAGGCCCTCGCGCCAGGCCTCCGGGCCGCCGTCCTGTAGGGCGAGCTCCGCGGCGCGCCACAGGAGGGGTGCGGCGGTCGCCGTGACGGGCAGGAGGGTGAGCAGCAGGCGGGCGCGTGAGCCCCGGCTCAAGGCGGTCAGCAGGACGAGGCCCGGCAGGACGACGAGGGCCGTGGAGGGGACGGCGGCCACGACGAGGCTGAGCAGGAGGCCCGCGGCCGCGGCGGCGGCGGGCGATCCGGGCCCGTAGGCCTCGGTGGCGGCGGCTCGGGCGGCCGCGGCGCGGGCGCCTCGCACGGGGGCGGGGGGTACGGGGGCGTCCTGCGGCTCGGGCGCGGCCGGCGAGTCCTCATCGTCGGCCTGAGCTGCGAGATCCTCCTGTGCCCCGTTCTCCGGCCCGTTTGGTGCGGTGTGCTCGAGGTCGGCGAGCTCGGCGAGGGAGCCGACGGTCTCGGAGGCGAAGCGGTCGAGCTCGGCCTTCTCCTGCTCGGAGACGTGGTGGGCACCGACGAGGCCGGACAGGACGACGTCGCGGCGGTCGGCCCCGACCGCGCGCGACAGGGCGGTCAGTGCCCAGGGCAGGACCAGGTGCACGAGGACCGGGCCGAGGCGCCCCTGCCCGACGGCGAGCAGGAGGGCGGGGGCGAGCGCCCACGCGAGCGCCGCCCAGGCCCGCAGGCTCGTGCGCCGGGTGACGGTGCCGGCCGCGAACCAGGCACCCGCGGCGGCCAGGGGCGGCGCCAGGACGAGCAGGACGTGGACGAGGGCGTCGCCGTCGAGGCCCACCCAGGAGCCGGCCAGCAGGGGCGGGACGAGGACGGCGAGGAAGGGCGAGGCCCCGGTGCGGTAGCCGTCGCCGGCGGCGGCCCAGGTGCTCCAGGCCGCCTCCCAGGTCTGCTGCCACCCGCCGAGGGAGGCCAGCGCCCCGCCGGTGACGGCGCGGGTGACGAGCACGCCCGAGGTGCCCACGAGGGCGAGGGCGGTGACGAGGAGCAGGCTCAGCCCCAGGGCGTGGCGCCGGCGGCGGGCGAGGGCGGCGAGCTCGCGCAGCTCGAGCTCTGAGGGGGCGGCGGCGCGGGCCTCGCGCTCGCGCTCCTGGCGACGCAGGTCACGGCGGGCGGCGCGGATCTCGGAGGCCGGCAGGTAGAGCTGGGCGAGGACGTCGCGGCGCGCGGTGGTCAGGGCGGCGAGGCGCCGGCGGTCCCGGCGCACCCGTGCGGCGTCTCGCAGGCAGCGGCCGGCGGCGGCCAGCTCGTCGCGGGCCAGGGCCGGGGACTTGGCCACCAGACGCCACAGGGCGCGCGCGCCGGCCAGGACGCAGAACCAGGCGAGCAGGAGGGGCAGCGGTGCGGGCGAGGCGGTGGCCCAGGAGCGCAGCTGGGCGGCGCGGCGGGCACGGAAGGAGCGATCGGTGTCCGGCCGGGGCTCGTCGGCAGGAGGCGCCGAGGCGGCGGGGCGCTCGCGCGGGGAGGCGGTGCGCGCGCTCTGGGCGGGGACGCCTGGGCCGCGCAGCCCGAGGTAGGCGGCCCGGCGGTGGCTCAGGCGCGCCGTCGGGACGACGATGACCCGGTGGCCTTGCAGGCGCAGGGCGCGCGACAGGGCCAGGGAGTCGCCGAAGGCGTCGACGTCGGCGGTCACACCGCTGCCGCAGGCGGCGACGGTGTCCCAGGCGGTGCGTGCCACGAGGGCGCCGGCGGTGCCGACGGCGAGGACGTCACTGCGGTCGTCGTGCTGGCCCTGGTCCACCTCGCCGTCGACGATGTCGTTGGCGCGGCGGGCGGAGGCGGTGGTGCGCAGCCCGACCTCGAGGAGGGTGTCCGGGTCCTCCCAGCCGACCTGCTTGGGGCCGGCGAGGGCGACGGAGCGGGCGTCCTGGGCGGCGGACAGGAGCTCGGCCAGGCAGTGGGGGGCGGGGGCGGAGTCGTCGTGGAGGAGCCAGAGCCACTCGTCACGGCCGGTGGCGGCGGCCTCGTCGCGGGTGATGGGTGAGCGGGCGCCGTCGGGGCCGGTGAGGGGGGCGTCCTCGCCGAGGGCGTCGGTCAGCGCGCGCGAGCGGCCGGCGGCGAGGCTGGAGGTCGAGCGGGTGACGGACAGGGACCCGGTGGGGGAGGAGGTGGAGCGGCGGCGGTTGCCGACGGCGATGAGCTCGCCGTAGCGGGCCAGCCCGGCGCGCACGGCGGCGAGGAAGGTGGGGGCCTCGGCGGCGCGCACGATGCGCACGTCGCTGACGGCGTCGAGACCGGACAGGTCGACGGCGTCCTCGATGGGGGTGCCGTCGCCCAGGCCGTTGGCTCGTGAGGCGACGTCGATGACGAGGACGACGTCGGGGATGCGACTCTGGGAGGCGACGGCTGTGAGGGTCCGGCCCAGGTATGGCGTGACCCCCGCTGAGACGATGACGGCCAGGGTCCGTGTGCCAGGGTCGGCTGCGCTGCGGGCGGCCCCCGCTGACAGAGTGGTCACTGCTCCTGCGCTCAGGGCGGTGCGGGTCAGACGGCGCGGCGCTTGAGCTTGCGGCGCTCGCGTTCGGACAGGCCGCCCCAGATGCCGAAGCGCTCGTCGTGGGCGAGGGCGTACTCGAGACACTCTTCGCGGACCTCGCAAGTGGAGCACACGCGCTTGGCCTCGCGGGTCGATCCGCCCTTCTCGGGGAAGAAGGCCTCGGGGTCGGTCTGGGCGCACAGCGCGCGCTCCTGCCATGCCAGGGGGCCGTCGTCGGCGTCGTCACCGCCGAAGAGGAGGATGAGCGCCTCGTCGTCGGCCTCGTCGGTCCGCTGGAGCGGACCGTCTCCGAGGATGTTCCACACGATGGCGTCCCTTCGTCTGACAGGTACTACTAGTCAAAGTTACACGGGTGTCACTCGGGTGCGTCAAGCGGAGGCACGATTACTCACCTGTTTGTGACCAGCCGCTCGTGCCTCGGCTGGCCCGACGGGCCTGCGGGAGAGAGCATACGGGCTCGCGTCGTCGGCGCAAGGACCCCGCGGGCACGCCCTCTGGTTGAATCCCCGCATGACCGGTGCGCGTCCCTCCTCACCCGACCCGTTGCTCGGGATCCTTCCCGGCCCCGGCGACTCCGACCGGCCCTGGCTCGTGTGGTACTCCCCTGATGAGCGCGTCGAGCTCACCGGGCATGTGCTCGGCATGTGGGCGGCCAAGTGCGCCGGACTGCTCAGCGCCGAGGCCGACGTCGGCCCGCAGGTCCACATCGCCCTGCCCGTGGGCTGGCGGGCGCTCACCTGGTGCCTGGGGACGTGGCTGGCGGGTGGCACCGCGCTGGTCGGCGAGGCGCACGCCCTGCCGGCCGCGCAGGTCTCGGTCGCGTCGGCACCGTCGTTGCTGTCCCCCGACACCGAGGTGCAGGTGCTCGTGCCCGGCGCCTCCCTGGCGATCCGTTACGACGGCGAGCTGCCGCCGCTCGTGCTCGACGGCGTCGCCGACGTCATGACCTACGCGGACCATTTCGCCGCCCTTCCCGTCGGCCCGGATGCTCCGGCGCTCGTGGCCGACGACGGCACCCGGCTGGGGCGAGGCTCCCTGGCCGCGGCGGCGCAACAGGCCACAGCCGCGGCGGGCGGAGCCGTGCTCGTGCACGGCGACACGGGGCCGGGAGCGGTGGCCCGCAGCGTCGTCGGAATTCTGTCCGCCTGGGCGGGCGGGGCGACGGCGGTGTTGGTCGACGCCGCCTGCCCGGCGGATCGTACGGCGCTGGCCGTGCGTCAGGAGGGGATCACGGCACGTCGGCCTGGATGACGGTCCCGGCGCCCGCGACGGTGAGCGTGCGCTCGTGAGCCCCGACGAAGACGGCTTCGCCGCGACGCAGGGTCTCACTGCCCTCAGGCGTCGTGATGACCACGTCGCCGTCGGTGGCCAGCAGGATGCGCGGGCCGTGGCCGACGACGGCCAGGCGCCCGTCCTCGGGGACGACCGTGGTCACCAGCAGCTCGAAGTCATCCACGGGGGCGTAGTAGGCGCGCGTGGCGCGTGAGAGGTACTCGGGTGCCGGACGCACCGGCGGTGCGGCGACGTAGTCGACGCAGGCGAGCATCTGGGGGACGTCGATGTGCTTGTTCGTCAGGCCCGCGCGCAGGACGTTGTCCGAGGAGGCCATGACCTCCACGCCCAGGCCGCTGATGTAGGCGTGGACCGAGCCCGCGGGGACGAACAGGGCCTCACCGGGCTGGAGGGTCACCGGGTTGAGCAGGAGGGAGGCGGCGATGCCCGGGTCGGCGGGGAAGGAGCGGGCCATCTCCAGGGCGTTGGCGTCCACGCGGGGCGAGGGCGACAGCCCGGCCGCGTGCCGGGCGGCGATCTCCTTGACGAGCTCGCCGAGCTCCTCGGGGGTGGGGCGCGTGTCGGCGGAGACGATGTCGCTGAAGGCCTGGCGGATGCCGTAGCGGGTGGGGTTCAGGCGCAGGGTGCGGCGCATGCGGCGGGCGACCGGGGACTCCAGGCCCGCCAGGACCTCCCAGGCGCGGCGCGGGGCCCTGAATCCCGTGACCGCCTCGAAGCGGGTGAGGGCCAGGACCATCTCGGGCTTGTGGTTGGAGTCCTTGTAGGAACGTGCCGGGGAGGCGAGGGGGACGCCGCGCTCGCTCTCGAGCTCGAAGCCCTCTGCGGCCTGTGCGAGCGAGGGGTGGACCTGGAGGGACAGGACCTTGGCGGGGGCGATGACTTTGAGCAGGAAGGGCAGGTGGGTGCCGAAGCGGCGCACGACGTCCTCGCCCAGGACCCGGCCGGGGGCGGAGTCGACGAGTGAGGCGAGGGTCGGGCCGGAAGCGAGGCGGGTGGGGCCGGCCGGGTGGGCGCCGTACCACAGCTCCGCCCAGGGCTCGCCGTCGGGATCGATGCCGAGGAACTCGGGCACGGCCGTGGTGGAGCCCCAGTCGTAGGTCTGTCGCGCGGGTACGAGGCGTTCCATACGCCGAACCGTAGCCTGCCTGTGGCCCTCGCCCGGGCGCCGGGGGCGTGGGGACGGCGGGGCTGGCGGCAGGATGACCAGTGGACGCCCGGCACCTGCTCGTGAACCGCCGTCGTCGTGAGCGCGCCACGCGCCCGATTCCTCCCACACCCGAAGGGCTCTTCGGGGACACTGTGCTCATGCGTGGCATCATCCTGGCCGGAGGCTCCGGCACCCGTCTGAACCCGATCACCCTGGGCACCTCCAAGCAGCTCGTGCCCGTGTACGACAAGCCGATGGTCTACTACCCGCTGAGCACGCTCATGCTCGCGGGCATCCAGGACGTCCTGGTCATCACGACCCCTCACGACGCGGCGAGCTTCCACCGCCTGCTGGGCGACGGCTCGCAGCTGGGCGTCAACCTGTCCTACACGGTCCAGGAGGTCCCCAACGGCCTGGCGCAGGCTTTCGTGCTAGGCGCGGACTTCGTGGGCAATGAGCCCGCCGCCCTGGTGCTGGGTGACAACATCTTCTACGGCCCCGGCATGGGCACCCAGCTGCGCCGCCACACCAACCCCGACGGCGGCGTGGTCTACGCCTACCAGGTGGCGGACCCGACCGCTTACGGCGTTGTCGAGTTCGACGCCGACCGCAAGGCCGTGTCCATCGAGGAGAAGCCCGCGCACCCGAAGTCCGACTACGCCGTGCCCGGCCTGTACTTCTACGACAACGACGTCGTGGAGATCGCGCGCAGCCTCCGGCCCTCGGCGCGCGGGGAGTACGAAATCACGGACGTCAACCGCACCTACCTCGAGGCCGGACGCCTGACCGTCGAGGTCCTGCCCCGCGGCACCGCCTGGCTCGACACCGGCACCTTCGACTCGCTGGCGGACGCCACGGCCTTCATCCGCACCATCCAGCACCGTCAGGGTCTCAACATCGGCTGCCCCGAGGAGATCGCCTGGCGCATGGGCTTCATCGACGACGACGGCCTGCGCGAGCGGGCCGAACCGCTGGTGAAGTCCGGCTACGGCCAGTACCTGCTCGACATCCTCGCGCGCGAGCGGCGCTGAGGGCACGGCGTCCGGACGACGGCGGACCGCGCCCTCGCACGCCCCGCCGTCGCCGACGCGGAGCACCGGACTCGAGCGGACCGGCTTCCGGCAGGATGACCGGCAGAAGTTCGGCAGGATGTACAGTAGAGTCTCGGCAGGACGACCGGTAGAAGGTGTCGCGAGCGAGAGGCGAACATCCGTGCTGACAGACCCCCCGTCCAGCCGTAAGCCAGCGGACAAGTCGAGCGGCTACCTCACGCGCTACGTCGACATCGAGCTCAAGGAGATCCTCACTCACCTGCCCGCGGCGGCGATCGACGGCGCGAAAGGGGTCGGCAAGACGGAGACGGCCTCACGTCACGTCGACCGCGTCCTGCGCCTCGACGCCCCCGACACGCACGACATCGTCGCCATGGACACGCGATCCCAGCTGCTCAGCGCCTCACGCCTGTGCGTCGACGAGTGGCAGAAGTACCCACCGGTATGGGACGCCGTACGCCGCCTCGTTGACGAGCACACCCCCACCCGGTTCGTCCTCACGGGCAGCGCCAGTCCGACGACGTCCTCAGACACCCACTCGGGCGCGGGCAGGATCATCTCCTTGCGCATGCGCCCGCTCAGCCTGGCCGAGCGCGCCGACACCTCGCCGTCGATCAGCCTCGCGGACCTCTTCACCGGAACCGCCACGATCTCCGGCACCTGCTCGCTGAGCGCCGCCGACTACGCCCGACACATCTGCGCAAGCGGTTTTCCGGCGATCACCTCGCTGGCGCCGCGGTGGCGGCGCACCGCCCTCGAGGGGTACGTCATGCGGATCATCGACCACGACATACCCGAGCTGGGGACGACCGTGCGCCATCCCGCGGCCATGAGGTCGTGGATGCGCGCCTACGCCGCCGCCTCGTCGACAACGGCGACCTACTCGACGATCCTTGACGCCGCGACCCCCTCACAGACGGACAAGCCGAGCCGCTCCACGACCAACGCCTACCGCGAGCTGCTCTCCGCGCTGTGGGTCCTCGACCCCGTCCCAGCGTGGCTCCCGGCCTTCACACCCCTCACCAGGCTCACGAAGGGCGACAAGCACCAGCTGTGCGATCCCGGTCTAGCGGCGTACCTGGTCGGAGCGAGCGAGGACGTCCTCCTCAGCGGCAGGGCGGGGACCGCAGAGGTGTTCGGTCGGCTCTTCGAGTCTCTCGCCACGTTGAGCCTTCGCGCCGCGGCCCCGTCCTGTGAGGCGCAGGTGTTCCACCTGCGCACGCGCGGCGGCGAGCACGAGGTCGACCTCATCGTGGAGCGCTACGACGGTCAGGTCATCGCCTGCGAGGTGAAGCTCGCACACACGGTCGACGACCGCGATGTCCGCCACCTGAACTGGCTCAAGGAGGAACTCGGCGACCGCCTCGTCGATCGGGTGGTGATCACGCCGGGCCCCGGCGCCTACCGGCGCCCGGACGGGGTGGCCGTCATCCCCCTGGGCATGCTGGCGTAGCGCTCGCGCGCCCCGCCGTCGTTGTGCGGTGCGACACGTGAGGGCACCGCGTGTTCAACTTGGTGTAACCTCAGGCTGTTTTCGAACACTACGTGGTTCTGCCCACCCGAACGGAGTCCGCATGGCAGCCCCCCTCACCGAGCCCCAGTTCCACATCCTCAACGCGATGCGCGCCGCGACCGGACCGCTGACCCAGCGCGATCTCGCTCAGGCCACCGGCCTGTCCCTGGGTACGGTCAACACCCACGTGCGCAGGATCGAGACCACGGGACTGATCGCCGACCGCTCCCTGACCCCCGCCGGCCTGGAGGCCCTGACCCCCTACAAGGTCGACAACGCGGTCATCATGGCCGCCGGCCTGTCCAGCCGCTTCGCCCCGATCTCCTACGAGCGCCCCAAGGGGACCCTGCGCGTGCGCGGCGAGGTCCTCATCGAACGCCAGATCGAGCAGCTGCACGCCGCGGGTATCACCGACGTCACCGTCGTCGTCGGATACAAGAAGGAGTACTTCTTCTACCTCATCGAGAAGTACGGGGTGGACATCGTCGTCAACCGCGAGTACGCCTCGCGTAACAACAACGGCTCCCTGTGGCTCGTGCGCGACCGGCTCGCCAACACCTACGTGTGCTCCTCGGACGACTACTTCACCACCAACCCCTTTGAGCCCTACGTGTACCAGGCCTACTACTCGGCCCAGTACATCGCCGGCCCCACCGAGGAGTGGTGCATCCAGACCGGCCCCGCAGGCCGCATCACCGGTGCCACCGTCGGCGGCGCCGACACCTTGGTCATGCTCGGCCACGTCTACTTCGACCGCGCCTTCTCCACCCGCTTCAACCAGGTGCTCGAAAAGGTCTATCACCGTCCCGAGACCATCCCGCTGCTGTGGGAGTCGATCTACCTCGACCACGTCAAGGAGCTCGACATGGTGGTGCGCCCCTACCCCGAGGGCGTCATCAACGAGTTCGACTCCCTCGACGAGCTGCGCGCCTTCGACCCCGGCTTCATGGAGAACCTCGACTCGGAGGTCTTCACGCACATCGCCCTGACCCTCGGCTGCGACCCGAACGACGTCAGCGACTTCTACCCGCTCAAGCAGGGCATCACCAACCTGTCCTGCCACTTCAGCGTCGGCGACGACGAGTACGTCTACCGCCACCCGGGCGCAGGCACGGAGAAGATGGTGGACCGCCACGCCGAGTTCGAGGCACTGACCCTGGCCCGTGACGCGGGCGTGGACCGCACGTTCGTCGACGGCGACGTCGACAAGGGGTGGAAGATCTCCCGCTTCGTGCCGGGCTCGCGCAACCTTGACGTCACGATCCCCGACGAGCTGCGCAAGGCGATGCGCCTGAGCCGTCACCTGCACGACGCCGGGGCCGAGATGACCCGGTCCTTCGACTTCGTCGAGGAGGGGCTGCGCTACGAGGCCCTGCTCTCCGACCACGGCCCGATCGAAGTGCCCGGATACCACGAGCTGCGCGAGAAGGTCCTGCGTCTGAAGGCACACGCCGACGCCGACGGCTTCCCCCGGGTCCCCAGCCACAACGACTTCTTCCCCCCGAACTTCCTCGTCGCCCAGGACGGACACATCGACCTCATCGACTGGGAGTACGCCGGCATGTCCGACGTCGCCGCCGACTTCGGCACGATGGTCGTGTGCACCGCCGAAATGGACGAGGCGCTCGCCGAGCAGGCGCTGGAGTACTACTTCAAGCGCGTGCCGACCGCCGTCGAGCGCCGCCACTTCTGGGCTTACGTCGTCCTCGCCGGCTGGTGCTGGTACGTGTGGGCCCTGCTCAAGGAGGCCGAGGGCGACGACGTCGGCGAGTGGCTTCTCACCTACTACCGCTACGCCGTCGACGACATCGACACCCTGCTTGCACAGTACGAGAACGAGGACTGAACCCCCATGCGCTACGGCATCTTCTCCGGGGCCCTGTGGGGCCTTGACACCGTCATCCTGGGCATCGCCGTCCTCCTGGCGCCCTACCTGGGCGCCTCCGAGGCTCCGCTCGCCTCCGCCCTCCTGCACGACCTCGCATGTGCCCTCGTCCTGCTCATCTACATGGGCATCCGTGGCCGCCTGGGTGACACGCTCGCCGCGCTGCGCACCCGCTCGGGCCGCGCCGTCATGGGAGCCGCACTGCTGGGCGGTCCCGTGGGGATGACCGGCTACCTCATCGCCATCAACAACATCGGCCCGGGCTACACGGCGATCATCTCCACCTTCTACCCGGCCGTCGGCACGCTCCTGGCCTTCGTGCTGCTGGGTGAGCGGATGCGCCCACGCCAGGTCCTCGCCCTGCTCGGGGCTCTGGGGGCCATCATCATGATCGGCTGGGGGACGACCGGCGCCGTTGAGGGCGGCTCCGCGGTGGTCGGCGTGCTCGCGGCCCTGGCCTGCGTCATCGGCTGGGGCTCGGAGGCCGTCATCCTCGCCTGGGGCATGCGCGAGGACACGGTCGACAACGAGACCGCCCTGCACATCCGGCAGACCACCTCCGCCACCGCCTACCTGCTCGTCGTGGCCCCGCTCGCCGGCGTCCTCGGCTTCACCGGGAGGGCGGTGCTGACGCCCGCCACCGGGCTCGTGGTACTGGCCGCCCTGGCGGGCACCGCCTCCTACCTCTTCTACTACAAGGCGATCAGCACGATCGGCGCCTCGCGCGGCATGGCCCTCAACATCTCCTACTCGGCCTGGGCGGTGCTCTTCGCCCTCGTCCTGCAGGGCACGGTCCCCACCCCCCTGCAGGTCGTGGGCTGCCTCGTCGTCCTGGTCGGCACCATCCTGGCGGCGACCGCCGACTGGAGCGACCTCGTACTGCTGCGCCGCACGCCGCCCGACGGGGCGGGGGCGCAGCCAACCTCGGTCGGAACCGCCGACGCGCTGTGAGACGATGGCGGCTGCGTCGGCGAGGCCGGCGCAGCCGCCTGCCGAGGGGAACGACGAATGACGCCTGACGCCACTGCCGACCAGCAGATGCTCGACCGGATACACGTCCTGCTCACCCGCATCCTGGCCGAGTTCGACCGGGTGTGCCGCGAGCTGGGCATCGAGTACGCCGTCTACGGCGGCACGGCCATCGGCGCGGTGCGCCACCAGGGCTTCATCCCCTGGGACGACGACGCCGACGTCCTTCTGACGCGCACCGACTACGAGCGCTTCCTGCTCGAGGCACCGGCGCTGCTGGGCGAGGAGTACGACCTGCACAACACCCGCACGGTGGCGCACTTCCCCTTCATGTTTACCAAGATGGTTCTCAAGGGCACGCTCCTCGTGCCGGAGTTCGCCAAGGGCTCGCGCTACCGGATGCCGATGTTCCTCGACATCCTGCCCGTCGATGCGATCCCCGACGACGAGGCCGCCTTCCGCTCGATGAGCCGCCGCTCGTGGCTGTGGGGCCGTCTCCTGTTCCTCCAGGGCACCCCCCGCCCCTACCTCGTGGGGATCGACGGGGTCGCCCGCGCGGCGATCTACACGGCGACGACGGCCGCCCACTGGGCGATGCGCCTGGCCCACGTCACGCCGCGCTTCCTCCAATCCCGCTGGGAGCGCACCGTGCGCCGCTACGAGGACCCCCGGGCGGAGCGGATGGCCGACTTCACCATGCGCGACCCCCACAACTGGGTGGTCACCCGCAGCGAGCTCTTCCCCACCCGCGACGTCCCCTTCGAGGACATCACGGTCATGCTGCCGCGCGAGTACGACGTGCTGCTCACGCGCGGCTACGGCAGCTACATGGAGCTGCCGCCGCCGGACAAGCGCCGCAACCACAAGCCCTTCCTCGTGGACTTCGGCCCCTACGAGACCACGCTCCCCTGACCGCAGGAACTTGCCATGGCCTTCACCCCCTACAAGGACCCCGCTCTTCTACGCGCCGTGCAGCGCGCCACGACCGTCGTGCTGGCGGAGCTGCACCGGGTGTGCGAGCAGCTGGGGCTGTCCTACGTCGTCTACGGCGGCACGGCCATCGGCGCGGTGCGCCACCAGGGCTTCATCCCCTGGGACGACGACGCCGACGTGTGCATGCCGCGCGCGGACTACGAGCGTCTTCTGCGCGAGGCGCCCGAGCACCTGGGCGAGGACTTCGTCCTGCTCGATCCTCGTACGAGCCCGGACTACCCCACGCCCTTCGCCGTGCTGGGACTCAGGGGCACCGAGTTCATCTCCGAGGCCGCCAAGGACCGCACGTTCCGCATGCCCATCGGCGTCGACGTCTTCCCCCTGGACGTCATGCCCACGGCGATGAGCGCCTACCGCCGCCAGAACCGTCGCACGTGGCTGTGGGGGCGCCTGCTCTTCCTGCGGGGGACGCCGCGGCCGTCGGTGTCCCTACCCGCACCCGTGGGTCAGCTGGCAGGCGCCGTCATGCACACCGTCCACTGGGGGCTGCGGGCCGCCCGGGTGAGCCCGCGAGCCCTCCAGAGCCGGTGGGAGCGCGCCGCCCGCAGCCACGAGGGCGAGGACTCCCCCCTGCTGGGTGACTACGCGACCCGCGACCCGCGACGCTGGTCGGTGCGCTACGACGAGCTCTTCCCAGCCGTCGACGGGCCCTTCGAGGACATCACGGTGAAGATTCCCCGCCGTTACGACGCGGTCCTGACCCGCGGGTACGGCGACTACATGACCCTTCCCCCGGTCGAGGAGCGGGAGAACCACCAGCCCCACCACGTGGACTTCGGTCCGCACGACGTCAGGGCCTGAGCGCGTGGCCTCGAGCGAGGGCTCCCAGCTGCGCCGGGACTACGTGTGGAATGCCGCCGCGTCCCTGGCCGCCTCGGTCTTCGTCGTCCTGACGACGGCGGTCGTCAGCCACGTCATCGACATCCAGGCGGTGGGGATCTACGCCCTGGCCATCGCCAACGGCCAGTTGTTCCAGACCCTGGGCATGTACGAGGTGCGCACGTACCACGTCACCGACGTGCGCCGACGTTTCTCCTTCGGCACCTACCTGGCCGCCCGGATCGTCACCGTCGTGCTCATGATCGCCGCCATCGTCGTGCACGCACTCGTCACCGGTAACAGCGCCTCGGCCGCCATCCTCATGATCCTCATCGCCTCTGTGCGCGTCTTCGACGCCTTCGAGGACGTCTTCTACAGCGAGTTCCAGCGGGCCGGACGCCTCGACCTGGGTGGGCGCGCCTGTTTCGTGCGCACCATGGCGACGATGATCGTCTTCTGCCTCATGGTCGTGCTCACGGGCCACCTGCTCGTCTCCACGGTCACGACCCTGGTCGCGTCACTGGTGGTCATGGTGCTCGCCTACGTCCCACCGGCCCGGTCCCTGTACTCGCTGCGACCGTCGTGGGACGCCCGCGCAGTCCTGCAGCTGCTCGCCGAGTGCCTGCCTCTGTTCCTGGCTTCCTTCCTCAACATGTTCATCTTCACCGCCCCGCGCTGGGCGATCGATACCTCCATGGGCGAGGCCGCCGAGGTGGCGCAGGGATACTTCACCGTCATCTTCATGCCGGCGTCGGCCATCAACCTCCTGTCCCTCCTGGTGTTCCGCCCGCTGCTGACGCCCATGGCGACCCGCTGGGCCGCGGGCGACGACGAGGGTTTCCTCACGGCGATCCGCCGAGGCCTGGTGACTACGTTCCTGGCCTCGTTGGTGGTCGCGGCCGCCGCCTACGTCGCAGGCCCGCCCGTCCTGGATCTCGTGTACTCCACGGACGTGTCGGGGCTGCGGCTCGAGCTCATGGTGCTCATCGCCGGTGGCGCGCTCAACGCGGGCGGGGTCATCCTCTACTACGCGCTGAGCACCATGCGCCTTCAGAGGCTCGTCCTCGTCGGCTACGTCGTCGGCGCGGTCGCGGCTGGGGTGCTGTGCCGGATCCTCGTGCCCCCGCTGGGGCTGCTGGGGGCCGCGACGGCCTTCACCGGGTCCATGGCCGTCCTCGCCCTGTGCTTCGCTGCGGGTATCGTCGTCTCGCACGCTACCGCCCGGGACCGGGACCCGCGGGCGACGACGTCGCACGAGCACTGAGCAGCCACCGGGAGGAGCAGCACGCCATGAGGATCGCGATCATCTCGAACAACTACCCCCCGCGCATGGGCGGCCTCGAGCAGCACGCCGCCAACCTCGCCCGCTCCCTGACCGACCTGGGTCACCGGGTCCACGTCCTCACCATCGCCCCCGAGCCGGGCTCGCGCGACGACGACGGCGTGCGCGTGCTCACCGGACGCTCCCACCTGCCCGTCGCCGATGTCATCAGCTTCCCCAGCGTCGGCGCCACCCGCGCCCTCACGCGCTATCTGCGCCGCCAGCGCATCGACGTCGTGTCCACCCACACCCGTTTCTTCCCCATGAGCCTCGTCGGGCTGCTCGCCGCCCACCGGGCCGACCTGCCGGTGATCCACACCGAGCACGGCAGTGGTTTCGTCGCAAGCCCCTCCCCCGTCATCTCGCTGGGCTCGAGGATCGTGGACCTCACGGCCGGACGCTACGTCCTCTCACACGCTCAGAAGGTCCTCGGAGTCTCCCCCGAGGCTGCCGACTTCGCGACCAGGCTCGGGGCGCGCGAGGCCGAGGTGTTCTACAACGCCATCACCCCGCCTCCTGCCGGGCCCACAACGGACCGCCCGGGGCATCTCGTCTTCGTCGGCCGGATGGTGGCGGGCAAGGGGTGGGACACCTTCCTCGAGGCCCTGGCCCGGTTGCGTGCCGACGGCCTCGCCGTGGATGGCGAGGTGCTGGGCGATGGGGCCGAGCTCGCGCTCGCACGCGAGAGAGCCACACAGCTCAGGCTCGACGAGGTCGTCGCGATTCGCGGCCGGGTGCCCCAGCACGAGGTCCAGGCCGCGTTGCGCGGCGCGACCCTCGTCAACCCCACGGTGCTGTCCGAGGGCTTCCAGACGACACTACTGGAGTCGATCGCGGTCCAGGGGCGCGTCGTCACCTTCGTCGTCCCCGGAGCCCAGTTGCTCAGGGAGCAGGGTGCCCCTGTCACCGTGTGCGATGAGCGGAGCACCGAAAGCCTCGTGCGCTCGCTGCGCACGGTGCTGGAGCACCCCGCCCCGGCCGCCCCGCCGGAGCTCATCACCCCGTGGACCTGGCCGGTGCGTGCCCAGCAATACGCGCAGATCGCTGAGCAGGCCGTGCGCGACTGGCACCGGCGCTGACATGAGCCCTACACAAGCGTGGGCTCGCCTCACTCGGAGGGCGGGTCCTCACGCTGCTGCTGTGCCCCCAGCACCTGCATCTCGGAGCGAAGCGCATCCACCTCGGCGCGCAGGAGCGCGATCTCCTCCGCGAGCCGCCGCCGGTCCTCCGAGGACCGTGACAGGTCGACGCTGAAGCGCAGCGAGAGCAGCAGCAGGATGATAGCGCCGACGAAGAAGCCGAGGTTGAGGGGCACCTGAACCCCCAACACCGTCGAGACGGCCTTGAGAGCCCCCGGGATGACGGAGAAGACGACGCTGCCGATCGCGATGACGATCCACCAGGTCGCATACTCCTCCTTCATCCCGGAGTTGCGCATCTTGAGAAACACCGAGACCAGGACGATGAGGCCGAAGAGCAGACCAAGAACGTAGGTCGAGTTCATGCCATCTCCTCGCTGGAAGAGGCCGGCGCGGTGCGTGGGCGGGTGAGCGCGATGCCCAGTGCCATGAAGGCACGCAGGAGAAACTTCGCGGCCTTGAACGGGTTGTGGGAGGGGGCGCCACCGGCACGGGGCCTCATCTCGACGGGCACCTGGACGACCTTCAGCCCGCCGCGGGCAGCGATGACGAGGGCCTCGACCGTGTCGCCGAGGTACTCGGCGGGGAACTCACGTGCGAAGAGCGCGATGGCGCGCCGACTCGTGAGCTTGAAGCCCGAGGTCGTGTCGCTCAGGCGGGTGCGGCACACGCGCGACAGGACAACGGACAGAACGGCCATCGCCCAGCGACGCGGCCCGTGCACCTCGTAGTCACCCTTGCCGGCGAAGCGCGCCCCGATGACGACGTCGGCGTCCTGCTGGCGGGCGGCGGCGAGCAGCGAGGCGATCTCGGCAGGATCGTGCTGCCCGTCGGCGTCGACCTGGACGGCGTAGTCGTAGTCGTGGCGCAGCGCGTAGAGGTAGCCGGCCCGCATGGCACCACCGACGCCGAGGTTGACGGGCAGATCGAGGACGGTGGCACCGGCGTCGCGGGCAATGCGGGCAGTGGCGTCGGTGGACCCGTCTGAGATGACGACGACGTCGACCCCCTGCCCGACGACGCTCATGATCTCCGCCAGCACGCCGGAGATGACCTGCTCCTCGTTCCAGGCGGGGATGAGGACGAGCAGAGAGGGGGTCATACGTCCTCCTCACGGCGGCAGGCGCAGCGGTCCTCGACCGAGCGCAGCACCGCGACGGTGAGGGCGAGGAAGGCGCAGGAGGTGACGGCCCATACGGTCATGGGGGTCACCGGCACGTCCCACCACCACTGCGGTGCGGCGTCGAGGTTGAGGACCCAGTCGGGCGTCACGCCGACGACAAAACGCATGAGAACCGTGTGGTGGGAGAGCACGTGACACCCGACGACGCTCAGACCCAGCCAGGTCGTCTGCGCGCGCGTGAGGCGCAGCGGCTCATCCTCGTCAACCGTCAGCAGGAGGAAGAGGAGGGGGGCGAACAGCGGCAGCACGTAACGCGCCTGATAGGCCTCGAGCTCGCGGAAGACGCCGGCGGCGTAGAAGACGGCCGGCAGGCCGACGATCGCGCCGAGCATGACGCCCACACCCAGCCACTTGCGCCACGAGCCCGAGGTCACGGCCAACAGGATGACGCCGCCCGCGGCGAGGATGGCGAGGATGTAGGGGGCGCGCGCCCACAGCGGCACATCGCCCCAGCCGGGTGCCCAACCCAGGCCCCAGAACCCGCCGACGTACTTCGGCGCCGTCTCGATACCGACGATGAGGCGGTGCAGGAAGCCGCCCTCGGGCCCGGTGGAGCCGACCCCAGGAATGGCGTCAGTGTGACCGGAGACGACCATGGCCCGCACGCCGAGGAAGCCGAGGACGGCGGTGAGGACCATCTCGGGCCACAGGGCGCGTCGCCATCTCACCGCGACAAGCAACGCCACCCCGACGACGAAGAGGTAGAAGGAGGCGTCGTAGCGGCTGGCAAGGGACATGAGAGCGCCAGCGACGGCGCAGGCGATGAGTCCGGCGCGCCGGCGCCCCTCGGATGTCGTCGCCAGGTACATGCCCGTCGCGTAAACGAGGACCCCGGTGATGGCCCATGAGGAGGGGTTGTTGGACGAGATGAAGTAAACCCCGATGGGGCTCCAGGTGATCAGCAGCGCCAGGCCCAGGCGGTGGCGCTGCACGGGGCGCGCCAGGAGGAGCAGGGCGGTGACGAGGCCGACGCACAGGGCGACGTTGAGCCCGCGCATGAGCAGGGCGGAGGTCTGGACGTCCTGACCGATGAGCAGGTGGTGCACGCGGTAGAAGCCGGTGGGGTAGTTGCCGTCGTCGTAGCGGGTGGACCACACGAGGTCGTCATCGCGGTAGCCCATGGCGCAGCCGGCCGAGTTCGTCTTAAAGGCGAAGCACCGCATCGAGCTGTCGGCGACGGCCCGGGGCACCTTGACCACCGGGGCGCCGTCGACGACCGAGGTCTCGCACGACTGTCCCACGGGCCGCGGGCACCAGATGCTCCCCAGGTGGTAGTCGTCGTCGGGAGAGGAGGCCAATGGCGACGAGACGCTCCATCCGATGCCGACGACCAGCGCCAGAACGACGAGAAGACCGCCGACCCAGCCCCGAGTCGGGATCCTCATCCTCCGGGCGCTTAACACACTGCGGCGCCCAGTCTCATCATGCTCCACGTGCTCCTCGTTTCGACTTGTGGGACCGTGTTCCCCAGCCGGGGAGCCTGCACTCATCCTTGTGTCAGGGAGCGCACGTAGGCATCCAGGCGCTCCATGGAGTTGGCGGGGGTGAAGCCGGTCGCCGCGATCCGGCTCAGGTCCAGCGCGGACTTCAGGGGGCGCGGGGCGATGCCCGCCTGCCCGGCATAGTACTCGGAAGTGGTGACGGCGGTGACCTCGTCGGCGCTGTGGCCGACGAGCTCATACACGCGCGTGGCGACGTCGTACCAGGAGACGAGCGGGCCCTCACCGGAGATGTTGTACGTGCCGTAGTCGGCGCCGCTGGTGAGCAGGTGGATGATGCCCGCCACCAGGTCCGTGGTGAAGGTGAGGCGACCGGTCTGGTCGGCGACGACGCTCGGGCGCACTCCCCTGGCGGCGAGTCCCACCATTGTCTTGGCGAAGTTCCTGCCGTCGCCCACCACCCAGCTCGTGCGCACGAGGTAGTGCCTGGGCACCGCGGTGACAGCGGCGTCGCCCCCCGCCTTGGACTGGCCGTAGACACCCAGGGGGCTGGGGGGCTCGTCCTCCGTGTGGGGCTCGATGGTGCCGTCGAAGACGTACTCGCTCGAGATGTGCACGAGTGTCAGGCCGTGCTCGGAGGCGATGCGGGCCAGGACGGAGGGGCCGGTGGCGTTGGCGCGCCAGGTGGCCGGGCGTCCCTCGCCGGTCTCGGAGGCGTCGACGGCGGTCCAGGCGGCCGCGTTGACGACGACGTCGTAGCGCGACCAGTCGATGGCCGCCATCTGAGTGGCGTCGGCGATGTCAACATCGGGCAGGTCGACGCCGGTGACGGTGAACCCGGCCTCGGGCAGCTGCCTCATGAGCTCGCGCCCGAGCTGTCCGTTGGCGCCCGTGACGAGTACACGCCGCCCGGTGTGCGCCGCAGCCGGGAAGGGAGTGACCTCGGCCACCCGGGGGTGGGAGCGGTCCTTGTCGGACAGGATCGCCCTCTCCAGCGGAATCGGCCAGGGCACGGCAGCGGTCTCGTCGGCGAGGTTGAGGAAGGTGTAGCGGGCGTCCGGCGACCAGTGGTCGTTGACGAGGTAGGTGTAGGCGGTGCCCGGCTCGAGGGTCTGGTAGGCGTTGCCCACGCCCTTGGGGACGAAGACGGCGACGGAGGGGTCGATGACCGTGGTGTAGACGGTCCCGAAGGAGGGGCCCTCACGCAGGTCCACCCAGGCGCCGAAGACCTTGCCGGTGGCGACGGAGACGAACTTGTCCCAGGGCTCGGCGTGGATGCCGCGGGTGACACCGACCTCATCGTTGAAGGAGATGTTGTTCTGCACGGGCGCGAAGTCCGGAAGACCGAGGGCGACCATCTTCTCGCGCTGCCAGTTCTCCTTGAACCAGCCCCGGTTGTCGCCGTGAACGGTGAGGTCGAGGCGCAGGAACCCGGGGATGGGGGTCGTCGTCACGCCTAGCGGCTTCGGGGACTCGGTCATCTGGTACTCGTCCTCAGGCTCTGTGTGTCCGCGAGCGGGCGCTGCGGCACTGTGCAGTTTAGCCCGCTCCGGTGACTCAGGTGAGGACGGAGACCATGCCCTCACGTGCCGTCCTGCCGTCACGCGCGGGCCTCGTGACGTTCACGAGCACGACTGCAGTCAGCACGGCGAAGGCGCACGAGGTGATGAACAGCAGCATCATCGGGCTGATGGGCAGGTCCCCCGACCACTGCGGGTCGCCCTTGACGTAGTGCATGAGCACCACCTGCTGGGCGATGACGTGAGCGGTGATGACGCAGGCTCCGGTCCAGATCGCCTGGGGGCGGCTGAGACTCACCGGCTCGTCCTTGTCGACGATCAGGAGCATGAGCAGCGCGGGAGCGAGCAGGGGCAGGACGTATCGCGCTTCGAAGGCCTCGAGCGGCTCGAACACCCCGCCTGCGTAGAGGACGACGGGGAGGAGGGCTCCGGTGCCGATGAGGACCAAGGTCGACAGCCACGTGCGCCACGTGCCCGAGCGCAGGGCCAGGAGGATGAGAGCGCCAACCGCGAGCATGACGAGCACGTAGGGGCTGCGCGGGTCCAGCGAGACGTCGCCCCTCCCAGGGCCCCAGTGCACCCCCCAGAAGCCGCCGATGTACTTCGGGATGGTCATGATGCCGATAAGGAGGCGATGGAGGACGCCCCCCTCGGTGCCGTCGGGGGCTGCCCCGGGCATCGTCTCCGTGCCCCCAAAGGAGAGCATCTCCAGCAGCCCGAGGACCCCGAAGGCCACCGTGATGAGGAGCTCGGGCCACACCCCTCGCGTCCATCGCACGGCGAGCAACAGTGCGATGCCGACGAGGAGGAGGAAGAGGGCGACGTCGTCGCGCGCGGCCATGCACATGAGCGCGCCGAGCGCACCGGTGACGAGCAATCCGACGCGCCTGCGTCCTTGCGCACGGGTGGCCAGGTACATCCCGGCGTTGTACGCGTAGAGGCCGACGACCGCCCAGGAGGTCGGGTTGTCCGAAGCGATGAGGTACAGCCCCATCGGGGTCCACGCGATCAGCGGCACGAGCAGCACCGCCCGCTGCTCATCCCGTGGCGCCAGCGTGTGAAGGGACGCGATGAGGACGACGCCCAGCAGGGTATTGAGGATCCGTATGAGCACGGCCGCGAGCTCGGCGTCGGGGCCGATGAGCAGGGGGCGGACCCAGTGGTACCCCAGCGGGAGAGTGTCGTCGGGGGACGGGGACAGGGGGGAGGACAGCGCCCATCCGACGCCGACGAGCAGCGCGAGAAGGGCAGCCAGGATCGGGAGGGGGCGCAGGCGATGACGTCTGGAGGTCCTCATGGCGGCACCGTGGCCGCTCTGGTCCTCAGCGTCCATCGCTGGTTAGTACAGCCCGAGCCTCGCCGAGCAGGCTCCCCACTGGCCCCAACCAGAGCGGGCCTGAAGGATCTGGGCACGCATGGTCTGCTCCTGGGCACTCGCCTGGTGGGGGTAGCCGGTACCGCCCACGGAACGCCAGGTGGACAGGGAGAACTGGTACATGCCGTAGTAGCCGTTGCCCGTGTTCGCCGTGGGGTTGTTGCCCGACTCGCACTGGGCGAGCTGGAGCCACACCCCCGTCACCGCGTAGGGCGAGGACATCGAGCCGTCTGACTGGAGGTAGTAGGAGCCGACCCACTGGTCGCTGGCCATCTGGCCGTTACCGTACAGGTAGTACCAGGTGCCGCCCTGCGACAGCCAGCCGGTGGCCATGTGGCCGCCGTCGTACAGGTAGTACCAGAAGTCGCCGTCCTTGACCCAGCCGGTGGCCATCTGACCGTTACCGTGCAGGTAGTACCAGGTGCCGCCCTGCGCCATCCACCTCCAGGCCATCTGGCCGTTGTCGTGCAGGTAGTACCAGAAGTCACCGATCTTCGCCCAGCCGGTGGCCATCTGACCGTTGTCGTACAGGTAGTACCAGAAGTCACCGATCTTCGCCCAGCCGGTGGCCATCTGACCGTTGTCGTACAGGTAGTACCAGAAGTCCCCGATCTTGACCCAGCCGGTGGCCATCTGACCGCCGTCGTGCAGGTAGTACCAGAAGTCACCGTCCTGCACCCACTGGCTCGAGACGGCCCGGCCTTCGACGTGGTAGAACCATCGGCCGTCCGCCTCCTGCCACCCGTCAACGGGAACGGAGGCGTCAGCGGCCTCGGGAGCGGGCGTCTCGGAGGCCGAGGGGGATGCGGAGGCGGTGGCCGACGCGGTGGCCGACAGGGGCTGCGCGGCCACCTGGGTGACGGGCAGCGTCAGGAGAAGTGCGCACGCGACAGCAGCGCCAAGACGACGAAGACGGCTCATGAAAGGGCCTTTCTGGGACGGTTGACGGCACGAGCAGCCGACCTCAGTCAGCACAACCGCACCACGGTCTCTCCACGGGATCATACAGAGCGGGTGCCTGCCTGCGCCGTGGAACTGCTCACGGCTCTCAGCGGCGGTGCAGGGCCAGGGCCGCCTCATAGGCCTCGACATGGACGCGGGCCGAGGCCCGCCACGTGAACTGCTCCTCGGCCGCGCGTGCCTGGGCGGCCCGGCCCAGCGCCGCCCGGCGGGCCGGGTCGGCGTCGAGCTCCACGAGGGCACGGGCGATCGCCTCAGCGTCCAGGCCGCAGTAGGCGACGGCGTCACCGCCGACCTCCGGCAGGCTCGTCTCACGCGTGGTGAGTACCGCAGCACCGCAGGCCATCGCCTCGAGCACCGGCAGCCCGAAGCCCTCGGCGATCGAGGGGTAGGCAAGAACCTCGCAGCCGGAGAGGAAGCCCGCCAGGTCCTCCAGGGGAAGGTAGCCCGGCCGCAGCACCGTCATGTGGGAGGGGACCGCGTCGAGCGCCGGCTCGATCCCCTCGTCCCAGCCCTTGCCCCCGGCAAGGACGAGGGCGGGCGGCTCGTCGGCGTCGTGGAAGGCCCGCACCCATCCCTCGATGAGGTTGGGGACGTTCTTGCGCGGCTCGAGGGTGCCGAGGAAGCCGATGTAGCGCCGTCCCTCCAGCCCCAGGCCGGCGGCGACACGCTCGCGTTCGGCGTCGTCCACGGGGTGGAAGACCTGCGTGTCGACCCCGTGGTAGGCGACGTGGAACTTCGAGGCGCCGACCCCGACGAAGCGCAGGGTCTCGTCACGGGTGGCGGCCGAGGGCACGACGAGGGCGTCGGCCCCGCGCACGGCGCGCCGGATCGCCGTCGTGAAGAAGACCTGCTTGAGGCGCGAGTGCGCCTGGGGGTGGGAGAAGAAGGTGGCGTCGTGCAGCGTGACGACGACGGGCACCTGGTGCGCCGCCGGGTAGGTGTAGTGCGGCGAGTGCAGGACGTCCGGGCGGATGCGGTGGATGAGTGCGGGCAGACCGGTCTGCTCCCAGGCCAGGCGCGCGCCGCGGTTGGTCAGGCGCTCAGAGACGGGAAAGAGCCGGGCGCGCGGCGCCTTGGCGCGGAAGTGCTCGACGTCGCGCTCCTGGACGGCCATGGCGAGCTGAAGCCCGGTGTCGAGCAGCTCGGGCACGAGGTCATCGACGTAACGGCCCACACCCCCCAGGTTCGCGGGGATGGCAGTGGCGTCGAGCAGGACCTTCATGCATGCCAGGCTACCGGCAGGGCAGTACTCTCGCGGCCGTGCCCGAGCCCGTATCCTCAAGCACATGACGAGTGACACGAGGACGGCGCCCGGCCCTAAGGTCGCCATGGTCGTCGAGCAGCTGTGGCAGCCCGTGCCGGGTGGCTCGGGCACCTACGTCGTCGAGCTGGCCCAGGCGCTGAGCGAGCGCGGCTGCCGCGTCGCCGGCCTGGCCGCCGCGCACGGGGCCGCCTCCGCCCCGGCGGACCTCGGCCTGCCCGCCTCCATGCCGGTGCGCACCGCGCGCCTGCCGCGCACGGCCCTGTACGAGTCGTGGAACCGGCTGCGCCGGCCGCGGGCGGAGTCCGTCCTGCCGGGCGCCGACGTCGTCCACGCCACGACCTGGGCGGTGCCGGGCACACGCCTGCCGCTGGCGGTCACCGTTCACGACCTCGCCTTCCTGCGCGCCCCCGAGCACTTCACCAGGCGCGGCACCTCCTTCTTCCTGCGCTGCCTGGACCGCACGATCGCCGAGGCCGACGTCGTCATCACCCCCTCGCAGGCGACGGCGGACGACTGCGTGGCCGCCGGCATCGAGGCTGAACGGATTGTGGTCATCCCCCACGGCGTGCGCACGCTGCCGGTCACCGAGGAGCAGGTGCAGGCCTTCCGGGCCGATCACGGCCTGAAGGGTGAGTACGTGCTGTGGACGGGCACGCACGAGCCGCGCAAGAACCTCATCGCGCTGCTGCGGGCCTTCAGCGTCCTCGCCACCGACTACCCGGGACTGGACCTCGTCCTCGTCGGTCCGCAGGGCTGGGGCACCAACGTCGAAGAGCGTCGTCTTGTTGAGGAGTTGGGTGGGCGCGTGCACGTCACCGGCCGCCTGTCCGACGCCGACCTCGCCGCCGCCTACACCGGTGCCCGGGCCTTCTGCTTCCCCTCACACTGGGAGGGCTTCGGGCTGCCGGTGCTCGAGGCGATGGCCTACGGCACCCCGGTGGTCACCAGCCGCGGCACGTGCATGGAGGAGGTCTGCGGTGACGCGGGCCTGCTGGCCCACTCGACCGCCCCTGACAAGATCGCCCGTCAGCTGGCCCGCGCGATCGGTCCCGCGCACGATGAGCTGCGCGCCGCGGGCCTGGAGCGGGCCGCGACCTTCACGTGGCAGGCCTCGGCCGCGGCCCACGAGGAGGTCTACGCGGACCTGGCCGAAGGCGTGCGGTGACGCGGCCGACGGCGCGGGTGGTCCTGGTCAACTGGCGTCGAGCGGACCTCACACTGCGGGCGGCGGGCTCGATCCTGCCTCAGCTGCGGGGCGGCGACCGCCTCGTCGTCGTCGACAACGCCTCCGGTGACGGCTCGGCCGAGACTCTTCGACAGGCGGGGCTCGACGTCGTTGAAACGGCGGAGAACCTCGGTTTCGGGGCGGGCGCCAATGCCGGGGCCGCAGGACTCAGTGAGGACGTGCTCGTCCTGCTCAACAACGACGCCGTGGCCGAGGACGGGTTCCTCGACGCCCTCGTCGGCCCGCTGGACGGTTCCCGCCCCCGGCTCGGAGCGACGACGGCCCTCATGCTGCTGGCGGGCCGGTGGCGTCGGGCTCACGACGGCGAGGACGCCCTCGTGGACGCCCGTGGGCTGCGCTGGACGAGGGCGGGCGAGCCCGCTGCCGCGGCTGGTGAGGGGGTCGTGCTCGTCAACTCCACGGGCAACATCGTCGACGGTTCCGGCAACGGGCAGGACCGGGACTGGCTCACCCCCCTGGACGGGCTCGACGCCCCGGAGGAAGTCTTCGGGGTGTGCGGGGGCGCCTGCGCGGTGCGCACCGATGTGTGGCGGCAGGTGGGCGGTCTGCGCGAGGACCTGTTCATGTACTACGAGGACACGGACCTGTCCTGGTGCCTGCGCGAGGCCGGCTTCGACGTGGCTTTCGTGCGCGGCGCCGTCGTCCACCATGAGCACGCGGCCTCCTCGGGTGCCGGCTCCGACATGTTCGTGCGTGTCAACACGCGCAACCGGCTGCTCGTGGCTGTCGAGCATGCGCCCGCGCGCGTGGCGCTCGCAGCGCTTGCCCGTACGACGGGGCGCATGCTGACGGCGGGCCTGCGGGGCCCGGTCGCCACGGGTGGCGCCCAGGCGCTGCGGGCGTTGCCCTCTGCCCTGCACCGTCGGGCCCTCCGCCGTCGTCGCCCCCGCTGAGCCCACCGACTCTCCGCCCTACAGGTGTGCACCGGTCCAGATGCCGGTCGCGCAACCGCCGGTGTCCAGGGTGCTGGGAGGGGGCGTGCACGCTCATGTGACTGGTGTGATCTGGCGGATCTGGACTTTCCGTTGGTATTGCACCGTTTGGGCTGTTTTGCCTCAAACGGTCTTGTGAGCTCCCATGTGCATGGGCGAGGTCCATGCACATGGGAGCTGAAGCACTCGTGAGCGCCGATCGAGAAAACCGCGTGATTCCGCGGTTTCCGACAGACGTCGACATGCGTGAGCGTGCAAGCCCCGCTGCACACGTCACCGCGGCGGGCGCTGAGCCCGCGGGGGGTGCCCCTATGTGGTGTGTCAAGCGGCGGCGGGTGGCTCGTCCGGGACCCCTGTCGGTCACCTCCATCCTCTGCCTCGTTCCCCCCCCCGTCGTCGATCTCGTTCGCGAACCCTTGATCTCGTTCCCTCAACGAACGAGATCAACCCGCGGGGAACGAGATCAACGCACGGGGAACGAGATCAACCGCCTGCCAACGAGATCAACCCGACGCGCGCCGAGTCCGGTCGCAGGTGTGGGGATCGCGCGAGCTGCCGGAGCGGAGGCGGACTGTGAGAGCGGGAGCGGGCACACGGGCGCGGGGGGGTGTGCCTGTGTGGTGTGTCAAGCGGCGGTGGGTAGTTGCTGGGGTGGTGCTGGTGTGTTGTGGAGGGCTTTGTTGCGGGTCATGGCGTGCAGGGTGAGGATGCGTCGGTGGGCCAGGGCGATGAGGGCTTGGCCCAAGGCGCTTTGCCTTGGGTGATCTTGCGGTCGTAGTAGGCCCTGGAGGCGGGGTCTGAGCGTAGTGAGGCGAAGGCGGAGCCGAACATGGCACGCTTGAGGCGCTTGTTGCCGGCGTGGGAGACGTACTCGCCTCTGATGGAGGTGCCCGATCGTCTGGTGACGGGGGTCAGGCCGGATGTGGGAGGCGAGCTGGGCGCTGGTGTCGAAGGTCCGTCCGAGGGTCTCGGCGAGAAAGACTGCGGCGGCCGGGACCCCTGGCCCGGGCATGGGTGGTGGGGACCTGGCAAGAGAGGGTGGGCCACCCGCCGGGGCCTCGACCTGGCGGGCGATGTCATGTCTGTGGGCGTGCAGGGCGGCCAGCTGTCGGGCCAGGCGGCACCGACGCCGGCGGCACTGGTGCCGGCCACCACCGCGCTCTGGGCCTGAAGCGCGTTGATGATCTTGTTTGCCCACGTGGTGTGGCGCCTGGGCGCCGTGCGCCTCGGGGCCTGGCGTCGATGCGTGCCCGTCCGGCCTTACGCAGGGCGGCGGGGGTGGGCCAGGCGGCGATCACCTGAAAGGACGGCGTCGTGCTCGAGCCAGGGGCCCAGGACCTTGGCCAGGGCGGGGCGGGGCCTGGGTGCGCACGGGCCCCTGGATCCGGTTGGCCGTCTGGTTGACCTGGCGGGCCGGGTCCAGGCCCGGACCCGGTGAGCATCGAGGGTGCGGCAGCGTCCTCGTCCGAGGCGCTGACGGACCTGAGCGTGTGGGCCATGGTGCGGGCCGCCTGGGCGATCACGGCCGCGTCACGCGCGTCGGTCTTGGCGTTGCCCGGACTCAGGTTGGCGATGCGCCTGATGGACAGGCCAGGCAGGGTAGCCCACGGTGAATGCCCATGTCCTGGGCGAGGGCGACCGCCAGGGCGCCTGGTGGTGGCGCACCTGGTCAACCACCACCAGGAGCCGGCCGTGACAGGCCAGCGTCTCGTACAGAACGCGGAGCCTGGCCTCGTCGTTGGGCAGGGCCTTGTCAAAGACCTTCTTGCCCTGGCTGGTCACAGCAGTGGCCCAGTGCTCGCACTTACCGACGTCGATACCGACGAAGACGCCGATGTCATCGACCTTCATAGTGGATGCTCCCTTGCGTGGCAGGACGAGCCAGCCTCTCGGGCGACCAGCCCCGCACCCACGTGTGCGCAAGACCTCACCAGTGGCAGGCCCTTCCCCCGATCAGCGCTCACCAGCACGCCGCACGACGACCGGTGACTCTCGCCCCCCGGATCATTCGGTGAGACAGGGGCAAGACATCATGCCGGCCGCCGCTGGCCCAGCCACCGGTATCCCATCACCGGCGACCACCAACAAGGTAACGGGCGCAGCGGTCGTCGCGGACTCAGGTGGCTCAGCCCTCCGACGGGGGCGGCGTCCGTTGGGGAACGGCGACCATCGGCTGCTCGGGCACCAGGCGCTCGTAGCGGGCGCCCAGCGCCATCACCCCCCCGGACTCCATACGGGGGCCGGGGACGACGTCGAAGGCGAGCGCCTTCTGCAGGGCGTCGATGACGCTTGTGAGGTGACTCGGCTGGATGGAGGCCGAGACGAGGTAGGTGTTCGGGCGCATCATGAGCTGGGGAATGCGCACATCCACGGTGCCGGGCCCCGGCTCGATGCGCTCAGGCTGGAACCCCGCGTCGAGGCCGTGCAGCCCCCACACGATGAAGCCGTCGCGGGTGTCGACGGAGACACCGAAGACCGGGCGCTCGACGGTGGTGTCGGCGTGGTAGTGCAGGCGGATCGTCGCCGGGTCACCGGTTGTCAGGCGGGTCGTGGGCTCACCGTCGGCGTCGAGCAGCTCGATACGGTCGATCTGCGCCTCCCCCGACCCGAAGCGCGTACCGCCGGAGCTGACCTCCTGGGCGCCGTGGGCGACGTCCGCGTAGGAGTCGATGAGCGGCGCCGCGGGGCCGACGTCCTGCAGGCGGCCGTGGTCGAGCCACGCCGCCTCGTCGCAGAAGGTGCGCATCTGCTCCAGGCCGTGGGACACGACGACGACGGTGCGCCCGTCAGCGCGGAACTCGGCGAACTTGTTCATGCACCGGTTCTGGAACTCCATGTCGCCGACGGCCAGGACCTCATCGACAAGCAGGATGTCCGGCTCGACGTGGATCGACACGGAGAACCCCAGGCGCACGTACATGCCGGAGGAGTAGTTCTTCACCGGCTGGTCGATGAACCCGCCCACACCGGAGAAGTCGATGATGTCGTCGAGCTTCGCCTCGATCTCGCGCCGGCTCATGCCGAGGATCGCACCGTTGAGGTAGATGTTCTCGCGGCCCGACAGCTCGGGGTGGAAGCCGGACCCGACCTCGAGCATCGCCGCCATCCGTCCGCGCGAGGTGATGGCGCCCGAGTCGGGAGTGAGGATCTTGGCGATGCACTTGAGCAGCGTCGACTTTCCGGAGCCGTTGTGGCCGAGCAGACCGAAGGTCTTGCCCTCCGGGATCTCGAAGTCGATGTCCCTCAGCGCCCAGAAGTCCTCGTACGTGCCGCGCCCGCGCTGAAGGAACGCGCCCTTGAGCGACTGGTTGCGGTTCTTGTAGACGCGGAAGCGCTTGGAGACGTCGGAGACGGTGATGGCAGGCACGGACACGGTCAGAGCTCCTCAACGATACGCGCGGAGTGACGCTTGAAGAAGGTGATCCCGACGGCGTAGGTGCCCACTCCCCACAGCAGGCAGGCGAGGCTGACCCACGGCGACGGCAGGGCGTAGTCGTACAGGCACGAGCGGAAGGCCTCGAGGAAGGTCTCAGCGGGGTTGAGGCGGAAGATCGTCGTGACCGGGATCGGCCGGCCGTTGATCGACCACCCCATGTCGAAGAGGCGGTTCTGGACGTCGTCGAGCATCGTCAGGGAGAAGACGACGCCCGAGGCGTACATCCACACCTGGTTGAAGATCTGCCACAGGTGGCTGATGTCGCGGAAGTACACCGTCGCGATCGACAGGATCATGCCCAGGCCGATCGAGAACAGCGCGGTGAGCGCAGTGACGACGACGAGCGCCGGGACCATGAGTAGGACTTTCGGCCCGCCCACAACGACGGTGATGAGCAGCAGAACGACCATTTCGAAGAGGAAGTCCACGACGAGGGCGGCCACGGCTGAGTAGACGAGCACCTGGCGGGGGAAGTAGACCTTCGTGAGCAGCCCGGAGTTGCTCACGAGTGCGTTCATGGCGTTCATGACGCCCGAGGACAGGAAGTTCCAGCAGATGACGCCGATGCCGATCCACAGGGCGAAGGAGTCGATCCCCGAGTTGCGTCCGGGCTCCACCCCGCCGCGGAAGACGACGCCGAAGATGAGCGCGAAGACCGCGATCGTCGCCAGCGGGTTGATGAGGGACCACAGGCGCCCCAGGGCGGTGCCCTTGAACTCGGAGGACACCGAGCGCTGGGTGAGCCTGAGGGTGAGGTCGAGAACCCGGCGGGGGCTCTCGTCAGGGTCCACGAGCCTGTCGGCCATCGGCTTACCGCCCTTCCTGCTGATCGGGCCCGGTCACGAGCGCCTGCGGACGCCACCACCGCCCCGCGAACGCGCGGGCGGTCATCGCGACCACCCGGGACGTGAGCCGGTCGAGGGCGACCGCCAAGGCGAGGGTAAGGACACAGACGACGCCGAGCATGACGACGAGCTGGACGGGGTAGAAGCTGCCGTAGTCAAGGCCGGAGTAGAGGAACAGCTTGTAGATGATGACGTGGTGGACGAGGAAGACCGGGTAGGAGTACGTCGATACGAGTGTGACTGCCTCACTCACCGGGCCGATCTGCACCCAGGGGGCGAGCACGGTGAGGATGAGGAAGACGCTGATCCCGACGGCGGTGGTCGCCACGTCCTTCGGGATCGTCCCGACCAGCACGCTGGTGACCACCAGCATCGCCAGTGCTGGCACAACGACGACCGGGGGGACCTTCGTGACGTAACGCACGAGGTACATGCCGAACACGAGCTCGGGCAGGCGCACGGTGAGAATGACCGAGCTGGGGAAGGAGGCGCCGTCGCGCAGGACGTAAAGGCTCGCGAGGTAGAGGCCGAGGATGATCGCCGCAGTCGTCTTGGGCCAGCGCTCGACGCCCGCGAGCAGCAGCGGGAACACGAGGTAGAAGAGGATGATGAAGCCGAGGAACCACTCGCCCAGGAGGTAGGCGGTGTGCACTCCGAAGTTCGCGACGAGTCCATCGACGCCGAGAACAGTCCAGATGAGTGAGCGGGCAGGCGCGACGTTGAGAGGATGGCCCCCCATGTCGACGAAGAAGTACAGGGTTCCCAGCAGCCACGCGATCCAGAACATCGGGTAGATGCCCTTGAAACGCTTCCAGAAGAACACTCGCAGGTTGAGCGGGCCGTGATAGGTCGTGGCCAGTGAGGCGCCGGAGACGATGAGGAACAGGGACACGCCCAGGTCCCCGACGTAGACGCCGAAGGGCTGGTTCGTCAGCAGGTAGCGTCCGTCGGTGAGGAACGGGTTGTTGACGTGCGTGAGCACGATGATGAGCGTCGCGAGCGCCCTGATGAGGTCAAGGGAGAAGACCCTGCGTCTGGGGCGGCTGGTGCCCGGGGACGCTGCGCGGGACGGGGCTGCGGTCATCGGATCATCCTCCGGGTCCTGCGGGCAGCCCGCCAGGCGAGCTTCGCGGCGGGACGCAGCACCGTCGGCACGGCCTGGGCGAGACGGCGCTTGACGACGTCGCGCACGGATCCGGCCGTACGGGCGGTGAAGACCATCTCCCGCTCACGGTCGGCCTTCCAATGGGTGGCCATCGCGGTGGTGA
The DNA here is from genome assembly GCF_014595995.2 of Actinomyces respiraculi. Lineage (NCBI taxonomy): Bacteria > Bacillati > Actinomycetota > Actinomycetes > Actinomycetales > Actinomycetaceae > Actinomyces > Actinomyces respiraculi. The sequence goes on along the minus strand of NZ_CP063989.1, from coordinate 549,889 downwards.
GCTCGCGGGTGTAGAAGCTGAGGTTGGTCAGCTCGATCCGTGCGAAGCGGTCGGACAGCAGCATCCCGCTGAAGTAGCCGGCGTCCTGGGCGACGTAGCAGTAGGCGCGCTCGATCGCGTGGGAGACCGTGCCGTCCTCTGCGAGGGGCTCGGGCGGGAAGTCCTCCCAGTCCCAGCCGAAGTCGAAGATCTTGCGCACGGCGGCGGGGCGGAACCAGAAGGTCGAGCCGAGGGGCGCGATGACCTCCCTCTCCCCGGACACCGGGACGCGGGCGCCGAGATCCTTGAGCAGTCGCTGCGTGCGCTCCAGGTTCGGGCCCCAGGCGTAGGAGTAGATCGGGAAGTAGTCCGCGTGGTTCGGCGGCGGCGGTGTGAGCAGGCCCAGGCGCGGCTCGCGCTCGAAGGTCGCGATGACGTTGCTCACGAAGTCCTTGGTCGGCAGGACGTTCTCATAGCACTTGAGGGCGAAGCCCTCTCCGACCGTTCCGGGCTGGATCTGGGTGACCTTCTTGTCGTGGATGAAGCACACGAGGTCGTAGCCGACGACGAGGTCACGGGCACCGACGAGAAGGGCAGCGACGTCGCGTCCGCGGTTCTCGACCAGATGCACGATGACCCTGCGGCCCAGGCCGGTGGTCATCTCCTCGGCCTGGCGCTTCTTGTCCTGCGAGCCGACGGTGATGATGAGGTCGGCGTCGGCCGGCATGGAGGCGGCGTAGCCGAGGAGCTGGTCGAGCAGCTCCATGTAGTGCACGTGCATGACGAGGGCGATCCGCTGAGTGCCTGCGGGTTCGACGTCGACGGAGCGGGTGGGCAGCACGTAGGTGAGCTGGAGGTTGCGGACGAGGTCGGCGAGCTCGACCGTGCGCAGGAGGTTCTCCCAGATGAGGTCGGTGTCGTAGTCCGTCTCGTCACGCAGGTACTCGTAGAGGTCGAGGGCCGCGTTGCCGACCGTCTGGTCGAGGACATCCTCGTAGTTGTGGAAGAAGGAGCGCCGTTTGAAGATCGGGCAGCGCTTGTCCGCGATGAGCCGCTTGGGGGCGAAGATGACGGGCTGGTTGGTGATGCTCTCGAGGTCCTGGGTGTCGACGTAGGCGCCCGAGGTGAAGCCGAGGTCCTCGAAGCGCTTGGTGAAGGCGATCTCGTGGTAACCGACGGAGGTGACGTAGTCCTCGATCTCAGGCATCTCGTCCCAGTACGACTGGAACGCCTCGCTGGTCACCAGCGAGCGCCGGTAGACGTGGAAGTGCGACTGGAGGTGCCGTGGGATGTAGCCGTAGCTGCTGGACCCGTAGTTGCTGTCGCGGATCTCGTGGAACCAGGTCGGCCCCCAGAAGTCCAGATCGCGCCCGGCCATCTCGTCGAACATCTCGGCGAAGGGGTAGACCGGACCCATGATCGTGGAGTTGAGCAGGACGACCTCGTCGAACTCAGCCAGACGGTCCCAGCCGTAGGAGTCCATGGCGGTCTTGTAGGCCCAGACGTCCAGCCCCGTGTTCTCACGGACGATGATGTGGGGGGTCAGGGTCCCGAGGCGGGCGTAGCCCTTGGCCGACAGGTGACCGTTGACCACGACGATGAGCTCGCTGAGGCTGTGGAGCAGGTCCTCGAGCAGCACCTCGACATAGCGGTCGACAACGCCGTCGGCGTCGAAGAAGAAGAAGACTCCGAGTCGCCTCGGCGAGTCATCGAGGATCATGAACAGGGTCCCTTCGTGCTCGCTCGGCGAGCGTCAGAGTTGGGGTGCACGGACGGCGTATGGGCGCCCGGTCAGCGGGCGTCGGCCTCGAGGATGGCGCGCACCTTCGTGGGGTCGCCCCACACCCCCGGGGAGTCGTACGGGCGGTCCGGGAAGGCACCGTACTCCAGAGTGATGTCGAGACCGTTGTCGCGGATGTAGGCCTCGACGCGCTCCGCGAGGGTCATCGGCAGCCCGGTGCAGGCATTGATGACGCCGGTGACGCTCGTCTGGTCGACGATCGCGGCGATCTGCGCGGCCAGGCCGTCAACGGAGATGAAGTCGTACTTGTTCTTTCCCGTCGTGAACGGGAAGGTCTTCTTGCCCTCGGCGGCGGCGGCCAGGAGCTTGGAGAAGATGGAGGAGCCGAAGGCGTCGTCGCCGACGATGTAGTAGGCGCGGATCCACTGCAAGATGGCGTCGTGCTGCTTGGCCGAGAGCGTGGCCACCTCGCGCAGGGCGTTCTTGGCGATGCCGTAGAGGGAGGCCGGGGCGCAGGGGGTGTCCTCCTGGATGGGACCCTCCCAGTAGCCGACCTCGTGCATCGTGCCCATGACGGCGAGCTGCTTGAGACCTCCGGCGTAGAGGTTCTCGATGAGGTGGAAGTGCTTGGCGAGGTCATCGATGTGGGCCGACGAGGTGTGCTTGAAGCCGTCGCGCCAGGCCATGTGGATGACGACGTCGGGCCTGCCCATCTGGTCGTAGATGTCCTCGGCACCGGAGAACAGGTCGAGCTGGAGCCGTCCGGCGCGGTCGTCGACGGAGTCCAGCCGCAGGTCCACGGCTGTGACATCGAGACCACGGTCGAGGAGGGCACGCACGACATGCCGCCCGATATAGCCACCAGCGCCAGTGACGAGAACCGTCTTACCCATATCCCGGGATCGTAGCAGCCAGGGTCACCGGCTGCGGCCATGGAGTGAGGACAGGCGCTTGGCAGCACCGCCCATGATCCGGTAGACGGGCTTGAGGCTGTTGGCGAGCCCCGGGGCCCGCCGCTCAAGGTCTCGGCGGACGACGGCGCCCAGCGAGGCCCGGGGCCCGCTGCGGGCCGCGAGGTGCGGCACCTGCTCGAAGGGCGAGGCGGGCAGGAGGGCGGCGAGCGCCTGGTAGCGGTGCTCAAGCAGGCCGTAGGCACGCGCGTCGGCCGGGCCGAGCACCTGGCGGCAGTGCAGGCCGGCGCTCAGGCACGCGGGCGCGAGGAGGCCTTCGAGCGTCTCGCCGACCCCGCTCCCACTCAGCGCGTCGGCATCGCTCAGCGCGCCGACGAGGGCGGTCAGGGGCGTGGCGGCGCTCGGGCGCAGCAGGCAGGAGCGCCCATACGCGGCGAGCGGGGTGTGGGCGTCGAGCGGGACGCGGATGCCGGCGCGCCTCGCGAGGGCGCGGGCACGTGAGCGGCCACCGGCCCACCCGTGCCCGTGCTCACGCGAGCCGACGACGGGCAGCACGGGCAGCACAAGACCCAGTGAGGCATGAGTCTCGAAGAGGGCGGCCGCCTCAGCCAGGCGCACAGCGCTGCCGGCGAGCGCGTCGTCGTCGGGGTTGCGCACGGCTTCGCCGACAGCGAGACGCAGGAGCAGCCCGTCGCCGGTCAGGAGGTCGGCGGCGTCGAGAAGGAGGGAGGCCAGCGCACCGAGCCCCGGGCGGCGGGCGTCCACCACCCGAGTGCGAGCGGCGACGTCGGGGGCTGCCAGGAGTGCGCTGTCGACGGCGGCATGGGCCGGCCCGTCGGCGCAGGCGATGACGGCGCGCTCGACGTCGGGCAGGGCGGCGAGGCGGGCGACGGCGCAAGCGGCCTCATCGGGTGAGGTCACGAGCGCGTGGGCGTTCACCGGGCGGGCCGAGCGGGACACCGGCACCGCGGCACCGGTGAGCGTCTCGGTGAGTCCGGCGTTGACGACGAGGGTGCGCGGGGCGCTTGTGCGCACGAGGCCGCCGAGGAGGACGTCCTCGGGGTACCCGGCGTCGACGGCGTCGGCCAGGACCGCGGCCGGGCTCACGCCCTGGTGGTCGAGGTAGAGCGGGTCGTGGAAGAACAGTCGGCGTTTGAGGGCGGGGCACCCGTCGGCGAGAAGGGACCCGGCATCGTCGAGTGACGGGTTGGCGCCGCGGTAGTGCTCAAGGGGGAAGACGGCGAAGGAGGCGTGACCGAGGGTGTGGAAGTGCTCGGTGAAGCGGGACTCGTGGTGGGCGACGGAATCCTTGTAGGACTCGATCGGCGGCATCGTCTCCCAGTAGTCGCGGAAGGCGGGGTCGGCCAGGAGCCTGGGCCTGACCACGAGGAAGTGGGACTGGAGGTGGCGGGGCATGACCCTCTTGGCGAGGAAGGGGTGCGGACGCAGCTCGGCGTGCTCGCTCAGGCCCCAGAAGGAGGCCTCGGGTTGGGCGGCGGCGGCCTCGAGAACAGGTCCCCAGGGGGCGACGGGCGCGAAGAAGGTGTTGTTGGTCAGCACCAGGCCCTCGAGGCCGGCGACGGCCTCCCATCCCAGGTACCGCAGTCCCGCGAGGTACCCACCGACGTCGAAGCCCTCGTTCTCGCGCACGAGCACGTCGTCTGCAACTGCGGTGAGCCGCTGGCGGGCGTCGTCGGACACAGGGCCGTTGACAACGACGAGAACGCGGTCGACGAAGTACCTCATGGAGCCGATGGCGAGCGGGACGTAGTCCTCCACGTGCCCGGCCGGGTCGTGGTGGAGGTAGATCAGCGTACGCGTGCCAACCGTTCCTCGGTGCTCGTCGGCGGCTGACAGAACTCCCACGTGCCGCCTCAGCCCAGCGTCTTCATGAGCGCGACGAGGGTGTGCCCGTAGCCTGCGGCGGCCGCCCAGCCGGTCCCGGCGGGGTTCTCCTGGATGCCCAGATACTCGACGTACGGGGCCGATCCCTTGCGCACGTATGTAAAGCGCGGGTCGGCAAGGGGATGCGCCAGGTCCGACACGGTCACCGAGGCGTCCGCGTAGGCCCTGAGGTGCTGGACCTGGGCGCGCAGCCCGGTGCGCACGTTGGCGAAGCTCAGACCGGGGTTGCCATTGCCCGTCGCGCCAATGCCCCCGAAGTTGTACTGGGTGATCGCGACGTCCCCGCCGAACTGGAGCCACCCGGTCTCGGTCATGACCTGTGCGAACAGGAGCTCAGGGCTCACCCCCTCAGCGACCGCCTCGTCATAGACGATCGCGCAGAAGGACCACAGGGAGGAGGCCCCGCCGCGACCGAGCTCCGCAGCGGGGTAGGTGCGGCCGGAGCCCTGGTACGTGGTCACCAAGGTGTTGATGACCGTGCTGCGAGCGGCCCTCGGGGCGGCCATCACCGGCGTGAGGCTCGAGGTGGGGGTCGTCGTCGGAGCGCTGGTGCGTCCCAGCCAGGCACCGGAGGAGCTGAAGGCGTGCCAGGAGCCGCCGGTGTCGACCGTGCCGGTGGCCATGACGCCGTCGGAGCGCAGGTAGTACCAGGTACTGCCCTGGCTCAGCCAGCCGGTGTCCATCGCACCGGTGGAGGCCAGGTGGTACCAGGTGCCGTCGTCTTTCAGCCACCCGGTGTCCATCGCACCGGTGGAGGCGAAGTGGTACCAGGTGCCGTCCACCTTCTGCCAGCCGGTGGCCATGACGCCGTCGCCACCGAGGTAGTACCAGGTACTGCCCTGGCTCAGCCAGCCGGTGTCCGTCGCACCGGTGGAGGCCAGGTGGTACCAGGTGCCGTCCATCTTCTGCCAGCCGGCGAGCATGGCGCCGTCGGTGCCGAGGTAGTAGCGGGCCCCGTTGACGGTGGCCCAGCCCGTGCGCATCGCGCCGTCGCCACCGAGGTAGTACCAGGTACTGCCCTGGCTCAGCCAGCCGGTGTCCATCGCACCGGTGGAGGCCAGGTGGTACCAGTAGCCGTTGTCTGTCAGCCAGCCGGTGTCCATCGCACCGTCGTCGCCGAGGTAGTACCAGCTCCCCTCCACCTTCTGCCAACCGGTGAGCATGGCGCCGGACGAGTCCAGCAGGTACCAGCTGCCGCCCGCCTTCTGCCAGCCGGTGGCCATGGCACCGTCGTCGCCGAGGTAGTACCAGCTCCCCTCCACCTTCTGCCAACCGGTGAGCATGGCGCCGGAGGAGTCCAGCAGGTACCAGTGGACACCCGCCGCCTGCCAGCCGGTGCGCATGAGGCCGTCGTCGCCGAGGTAGTACCAGGTGCCGGCCACCAGATGCCAGCCGGTGAGGACCCGGCCGTCGGCCGTGACAAGCCGCCAGGTGGAGCCGTAGGACTGCCAGTTGGCCGATGCCGCGGTCACCTGGTCCTGGGCGATGGAGCGGATCGTGCCCATGAGGGAGTAGCCGACGTCGCCGGGGCAGGCGGTGTAGCCGACGTCGCGGTGGGCGAAGATGCGCGGCAGGGTGATGACCTGGCCGGCCTGGTACTTCTCGGTCGAGCGGATGGTGAAGGGCGCGCTGGCCGTGGCGCTGGTGATGCCTGCGCGGGCGAGGAACCAGCCGGAGAGCCTGCCGACCGACTGCAGCTGGGCGGTGGAGGGACTGACCGAGGTGAAGGTGCCCATCATGGAGATGCCCATCGTGCCGGTGTTGGCCCCGTAGGCGTGCCCGCCGATGACCATCTTGCCCGCGGCGGAGCTGAGCGTGCCGTAGCGGCCCTCGTAGACGTTGCCGTACTTGTCGACGAGGAAGTTGTAGCCGATGTCCCCCCAGCCCAGGGTGTTGGCGTGGTAGTAGTAGATGCCCCTGACGATGCCGGGGGCCTGGGCCGCGGTGTAGTCGTTGGTCCCGGCGGTGTGGTGGACGACGACGTGGCCGGCAGTGACGTACTCCGGGTCCCAATCGAGGTAGGCGGCGTTGGCGCCCCACTCGGCGCGGGTGATGACGGGCACGGGCAGGCCGTTGGCAGTGGTGGCCGTGGCCAGCAGCGCGGGCAGCGCGGGGCTCATACCGGTTCCGGTGGAGGTTCCCGCCGGGGACTGCGAGGGGCCGGAGCTCTGCATGGGGCCGGGCTCGGAGGGGAATGTGGCCGTCGAGGTCCCGTCTCCTGGCTGAGCCGACGGCGAGGGTGTGGCGGAGAAGGTCGGGGGTTCCTCCTCTTCGGCGACGCCGGTCTTGTCAGCCTCGACGACCTTCATGTCCTCGGGCTCGAGGACCTCCTCGCCGATGGGCTCGCCCGGCACCAGGGACAGGGACAGGCCCTCGGGCAGGCCGGCGGGGCCGGCGATGACGGCCGCCTGGATGGCGTCGGCACCACCGGTGACGAACTCGTCCGTGCCGGAGGTGGCGGTGGTGGGGTCGAGGTCGTCGCGGCCGGCGTCGGCGGGCTCGTTGAGGTACCAGTCGGTCCACACGCCGTTCTCACGCACACGCAGGTAGATCTGGGTGCCTTCGGGCAGGGCGACCGAACCGGCCCAGGTGAAGCCGGCCACGAGGAAGCCTGCGACCTCAAGCGGCTCGGTGAGCAGGGCGGCGTCGGCCTCGGGGTCGATGGTGCCGGTGAGCGCGGCGAGGGCGTCAGCCAGGGCGACGTCGAGGCGGGGGATCACACCTGTTCCACCGCTCGTACCCGCGGGTACCCGCGTGTCCCGCTGCTCGCCGAGGCCCGCCTCGGCGAGCTCGGTGGCCTCGCCGGCGGGCGTGGTGAGCTCGAGGACCTGGACGGGACCGGCGGAGGCGGCCTCGACCTGGAGGGCCGTCAGGCCTTCCGCGGTGCCTGCCGCCAGGGCCGGGCTACCGGCGAGTGCGGCGGGCACGGTCCCCGCGAGCACAAGGGAGGCGGCGGCGGTCAGGCGGGCGAGTCGCGATACCAGCATGGGTTTCCTTACAACGGGGAACTGGCGAAGGTCACGTACGACAACTGGTGTCTGTGTGACGAATGGGGTCTGAGGGGCAGGATAGACCCATGTGGCCGCCGTCGGGAACCCTGCGTGCCACACATGACGCGCAGCACGACGCCGTGCCGGCTCCACAACGGACGGTACCTCAGCCAGCACCTGCCGACACCCGGGCCCGCTCCCGCTGCGCAGGGCCCCGCTGCGGCCGCCGCTCCCTGTGGCATCATGGCGAGCGAGCTTCCTGCGCTCTGGCGCACCCCGACTCACCCCCGACTCACGGAGCCTGATCCATGCACGTCCTCATCACCGGCGGCGCCGGCTTCATCGGCGCCAACTTCGTCCACCAGACCCTCAACCGCTACCCGGACGCGACGGTGACGGTGCTCGACAAGCTCACCTACGCTGGCAACCGGGCCTCCCTGGCCGACATCGCCGACCAGATCGAGCTCGTCGTCGGCGACGTCGCCGACGCTGACGTCGTCGACCCGCTCGTCGAGCGCGCCGACGTCGTCGTCCACTTCGCCGCCGAGTCGCACAACGACAACTCCCTGCGGGACCCCTCGCCCTTCATCCAGACCAACCTCGTAGGCACCTTCACCCTGCTGGAGGCCGTGCGCCGCCACAAGGTCCGCTACCACCACGTCTCCACCGACGAGGTCTACGGGGACCTTGAGCTCGACGACCCGGCCAAGTTCACGCCGACGACGCCCTACAACCCGTCCTCGCCCTACTCCGCTTCCAAGGCCGGCTCCGACCTGCTCGTGCGCGCCTGGGTGCGTTCCTTCGGCGTCGAGGCGACGATCTCGAACTGCTCGAACAACTACGGCCCCTACCAGCACATCGAGAAGTTCATCCCCCGCCAGATCACCAACCTCATCGACGGCGTCAAGCCCCGCCTGTACGGCGCCGGCGAGAACGTGCGCGACTGGATCCACGTCCTGGACCACAACGACGCCGTGTGGGACATCATCGAGAAGGGCCGGATCGGCGAGACCTACCTCATCGGCGCCGACGGCGAGAAGAACAACAAGGAGGTCGTCGAGCTCATCCTCGAGCTCATGGGCCACGACGCCGACGACTACGTCCACGTCAACGACCGCCCCGGCCACGACATGCGCTACGCCATTGACAACACCCGGCTCGTCGAGGAACTCGGCTGGGCACCCACGTTCACCGACTTCCGCTCCGGCCTGCAGGCCACCATCGACTGGTACCGGGACAACGAGGCCTGGTGGCGCCCGCTCAAGGCCGAGGTCGAGGCCGCGTACGCCGCCCAGGGCCAGTGAGGCGAGCCGCCCAGGGCCGGTGAGGCGCGGGCTGCGTCGTGACCTCGTGGCCTCACAGTCGATCTCGTTCCATCCTGGTCGATCTCGTTCCTCGGGCGAGCGAGATCAACCAGGACGGAACGAGATCAACGAGCGGCGAACGAGATCAACGGACCCCGACCCGCCCCGGCCGGGCTCGTCACGCCCCTGTCACCCTCGGGTCGGCTCGTCCCGGTTCGTCTGCGACACGCACCGGGTTCGCAGCCAGCCACGCTCACGGGAAGAGCGAAACCGCTAACCGCCCAACACCGCCTTGTTCCGCTCGAACCACCTGACGTACCCGCCCATATCAAAAGGCCATCTCAGAGAGCCGGGCTCAACGCGCTCCCGGGCCCCCAGCATCTGGTCGCACAGCCCGCTGTAGGCGTGGGGCCCGGGAGCCCGACCCTCGACAACGCCCCGCGAGATCGCCCACAGCACGCCGTGCACGGCAAGCTCCGAGTATCGCTCGATGACGGCGTGTGCCTGGCGGTCGTCGATGATGGCGACACCGCCCATCATCTGCGCCAGGGCGGCGACCCACGCCTCTCCCCCGTCCCTGCCATCTGATGCCGTACCCAGGCGCTGCTGCCAATCGGCCAGGATCGTCAGGCCCTCCAACTCCTCAATGTCAACGACATCGAAGCCCGCGAGGTCTCTCACCCCGAGGCGATCCAGCTCCTCGGCAACTCCTGACGGCAGCACGTGTTGTCGTTGCACGCCCGCGGCATCGAGCAACCAGTCAACATTGCCCGCACCTCGCCGCGTGCAGCGGCCCTGTCGTGTCCCAGACGAGGATCGCCGTACTCGGCGAGGTGCTCTTCTCAGTACTCACGATGGCAGAACACCGAGCGTCATCTCCGCCGCGCGTCGGGGCGTGACGAGCTGACCGTCAGCGGCCCGAGCGCAGGCCTGGATCCACGCCCGCGGCAGACCCGGCGGTACGACGTCTTCCTGGGGTCGAGCCCCGAGAACACGGTAGAAGTCCGCGTCGACGGGGGTCGTCGTCGTGTCAATCGACGCCAGGTCGAGGCCCGCTCCCTGCGCGACCCTCATGAGCAGGGACCACGAGACCCGGTACTCGCCCGCCAGACGCACCAGCGTCTGGCGCGACGGGCTCTCGTCCCAGGCGCGGCGCACCGCGGCCTCGGGAAGGAGGAGCTCGGCGGCGAAGGCATCGATCAGTTCCTCCGCCTCGCGCGGTGCCGCGTAGTGGCCCGAGGCCTCGTAGGTATCACCTGCGAGGTGGTGGCCGATCTCATGGGCCAGCGTCGTCCGCCGACGACCGGGCTCGACGTCGGCCCCGACGACCGCGACACCAAGACCCGGCTCCGGGGTCAGCGACCTGCCGTCGATCTGCGCCGGCGTCGTCCGGGCCCACAGGCCCAGTCGGGAGGCGACGTCGGTCATGCCGTCCAGGGGCTCACTCCCCGCCTCAAGGTGCTCGCGCGCACGACGGGCCAGGTCCTGGGCCTCCTCGCGGGAACCGAGGCCAGAGCCGCCGAAGGTCAGCGACACCGGCGCGATGAGCCCCGCCTCCCGCAGCTGGCACAGGTCCCTCCACGCGCGGTCGAGGTCGATCTCCGCCTGGACCTCCTCACGTTCATTGCGCGTCGCCGCCTCCCCGACCGGCCGACGCGCCGCCCGGACGTCCGGAGTGGGACGCGCGACGAGGTCGATGAGGTCCACGTCGAGCGCCTCGGCGATCCTCGTGAGCTCGAGCGCCGAGACCTTGCGCTCACCGGACTCCGCACGGGACAGGGCCGTGCGCTCCACACGGCACAGGGCGGCAAGCTGCCCCTGATCGAGCCCTCGGCCCTGGCGGATCCGCCGGATCTGCTCCCCGAGCTGAGCGAAGTCCTTCACCGTCTCCATGTGTGTGATTTTCACACACGCTCATCCGTCGCTCAAGGGTGACGTGACTCCCGTCTCACCTGGAGCACATCGTCGGGCAGGTCGGCTGGAGCCCGAGGTTCACAGACTTCCGCTCGGGCCTGGCGGCCACCATCGACTGGTACCGGGACAACGAGGCCTGGTGGCGCCCGCTCAAGGCCGAGGTCGAGACCACGTACGCCGCCCAGGGCCAGTGAGGCGCGCCGCCCGGGGACAGTAAGGCGCCGCCCGGGGCCAGTGAAGGCGCGGCCCGGGGCCAGTGAAGGCGCGGCCCGGGGACAGTAAGGCACCGACTGGGCCTTGATCTCGTCGCCTCACAGTCGATCACGTCCCGTCCTGGTCGATCTCGTTCCTCGGGCGAGCGAGATCAACCAGGACGGGACGAGATCAAGGAGCGACGAACGAGATCGAAGGGCACGCCGTCCCTCACGTGAGGGACGATGACGTTGTCGACGACACTGAGCGCGGAGCCGATGGCCGCGTGCATGTCGAGGTACTGGTAGGTGCCCAGGCGCCCACCGAAGACGACGCCCTCCTCCCGGGCGGCCAGGTCCCGGTAGGCGAGCAGCCGCCTGCGGTCCTCGGGCGTGCCCACCGGGTAATAGGGCTCATCGCCCTCCTCGGCGAAGCGCGAGTACTCCTTCATGATGACCGTCTTGTCCGCGGGGTAGTCGCGCTCGGGGTGGAAGTGGCGTGGCTCGATGATGCGGGTGTAGTCGCGGTCGAGGTCGGGGTAGTTCATCACCGCGGTGCCCTGGAAGTCGCCGGTTTCAGGGTACTCGGTGGTGAAGTCGATGGTGCGCCAGGCAAGCGCCCCCGCACTGTAGTCGAAGTAGCGGTCGATCGGGCCGGTGTAGACGATCGGGACCCGTCCCACGAGCGCCGCCCGATGGTAGGGCTGCGACTCATCGAAGAAGTCCGTCGACAGCAGCACGTCAATGTCGGGGCTGTCCACCATCGTCTCCAGCCAGGCGGTGTAGCCGTGGGTGGGCAGACCCTCGTAGGTGTCGTTGAAGTAGCGGTTGTCGTAGGTGTAGCGCACGGGCAGGCGCGAGATGACCGAGGCGGGCAGGTCCTTGGGGTCCGTCTGCCACTGCTTGCCGGTGTAGTCCTTGATGAAGGCCTCGTACAGGGGGCGGCCGATGAGGCTGATGCCCTTGTCGTTGAGGTTCTGCGGGTCCTGGCCGGCCAGCTCGCCGGCCTGCTCGGCGATGAGCGCCCGGGCCTCGTCGGGGGTGTAGGAGGCGTGGAAGAACTGGTTGATGGTGCCCAGGTTGATGGGCATGGGATACACGACGCCGTCGTGGGTGGTGTAGACGTGGTGGACGTAGGGCGTGAAGCTGGTGAAGCGGTTGACGTAGCGCCACACACGCTCATTGGAGGTGTGGAACAGGTGCGCCCCGTACGTGTGGACCTCGATGCCCGTGACCGGGTCCGTCTCGGAGTAGGCGTTACCGCCGATGTGGTCCCGCTTGTCGATGACGAGGACCTTGAGCCCCAGCTCGTTGGCGCAGCGTTCGGCAATGGTCAGGCCGAAGAAGCCAGAGCCGACGACGACGATGTCGTAGTTCATACGCAGGCCTCCTGTGACCGCACCCATGCTCCGCTCAGGTTACCCGGCCTGATCAGCCGCAGCCGATGATCCGGTTGAGGGTGAGTGAGCCGGTCGGGGTCGCGACCGTCCCGACGCTCTCCATGCCCTCACTCGGCCAGTGGGCCAGGTCGGCGTCCCAGCGCAGCGGGGCGCTGCCGTGCTCAAGCCCGGAGGGGTTACGGGTCACAGACAGGTAGTAGTCGGCGCCGAGCTCCTCCAGGGCCGCGCAGGCCTGGCTGCCCGGTTCGAGGACGGCGGGGGCGTCGGCGAGCCTGAGCTCGGGGCTGTCCGCGGCGGGCTGGACCCGGGTCCGGTAGACGACGGCGACGCCGTGCTCGATCCACAGGTACGTGCCTCCGAGCGAGGGTGCGGCGACGACGACGGCGCCCGGCGGCAGGAGAGCCGCAAGCTCGCCCTGGGCGGCGAGCTCGGCCTCGGTCACGAGGGTGCCGTAGGCGATGCGCTCGTCATCGTGGATGCTTCCGGCCAGTTGCGCGTGCAGGGGCGCGGCCAGCAGGGCCGTGGCGGCCACTGCCCCCACGAGGGCGGTGGTCCGACGACGAGCGCGCGGGCCGTCCTGGCCGCACCAGCGGGTGAGCAGCAGGTGCAGGCCATGGCCGGCGAGGACGAGCAGGGCGATGACGACGAGGGGCTGCACCCGGGCCTTTTGCAGGTACCACACGGCGCCCAGTGCCCTACCGGGCCACTGGGGACCGCCGGTGAGCACCACGAGCCCCAGCGTCAGCACCCAGGTGACCAGGTGAAGGCGCATCTCGCGCCCGCGGCGGTGTACGGCGACGGCGGCCAGCGCGAGCAGGCCGATCCCCACGGGCAGCCCGTGCCAGGTCAGGGGCCCGTACTGGGGCGTGTCCATCAGCGACTGGGCGAGGGTCGCCAGTGCGCTGCCGCCGTCGCGCTCGTAGCCCAGGACGGAGGCGAGGGGGGCGCGCATCACCCAGGCACCGGCAGCCCCGGCTGCGAGCGCGAGGACGAGGACGGACAGGACCCGTCGGCGTCTCGCGCCGCCCGCGCGCAGGAGGCGGGCCACCCAGGAGACCGCGAGGGCGGCCAGGAGCACGAGGAGGTTGAAGACGGCGCCGCCGTGCGCCGCCACCGCCCCTGCCGCAGCGCCCGCGGCGAGCAGCCCGACGACGAGGCGAGGGCGCCACCCGGCGGCACTGGTGAGCGTGTGGGCGAGGGCGAGAACACCCGGCAGGCAGACGAGGGACAGGGCGTAGGGCCACACGGCGAGCGTCGTGAGCGTCACGGCCAGGGCGCTGGTCGCGGCGGCCGCCAGGGCGCCGGCCGCCAAGGTGAGGGCGCGCGCCCGCCCGGCCGCAGAGCCGGGCGCCGCCACCGCGTCCCCACTGCCCGGGCCCCCAGCCGCAGTGACCCCGACCCTGGCACCCCCGGCCACCGGCGTGCGTGCGCCGACGCAACAGGCGTCGATGAGCCCCACAACCCCCAGCGGCCAGCTGACGGCCCCGACGATGATGACGAGCACGTTGGAGGCCAGTGAGGCCGTGCCGGGAAGCAGTGCGGCCGCGCCGTGCCAGACGGTCGGGTAGTAGACGCGGCGCCCCTGGTAGAGGTCGGCCAGGCCGCCAAGGCTGGAGGCGTCGCCGCCCTCGCGGATCGTCTGGACGGCAGCGAGGTGGAAGACGGCGTCGAAGGCCTGGGGTGGGGTGGCCAGGCCACCGGTCCCCCACCACAGCCCGCCTGCACCGAGGCCGACGGCGAGTGCGAGTCCGCCCAGGAGGATGAGCCGGTCCCGGCCCGGGTGGGACCGGACCCGCGATGGGGCAGGGGCACCGGCGACGGCGTCGGCCCCTAACGTCCCACGGGGGCCGGGCAGCAGTCGCCTGAGTCCGAGGAGCAGCGCGGCGGACACCGCGCTGAGGACCGTGATCGTCACCCAGCCGACCCGCCCCCAGGGCAGGCCCGCGGCGGAGACCCCGAGCTCGGCCACGCCGATGACGGCGCAGGACAGGCCCGTCGCCACCGAGGCGGCCGCCACGCCGCGCAGCCCTCCGGCCCGGGCAATGAGCCAGCCGGGGGCAAGCAGCAGGAGCAGGCCCCACGCGAAGGCGCCGAACACCACCGCCACCGTCATGGCGCTCACACCACCCTCAGGCCCTACGGGCCGGGCTCACACGCACCGGCCGGTCACTGACCGCCGCCGATGACCAGGCGCGGGGTGCCGGCCCACAGGGCGGGGTCGGTGGCGCGTCGGCCGTCGAGCAGCAGGCGCACGCCCGGCAGGTCCGCGGGGGTGAGCGTGCGGTACTCGGGGTGGTCGGCCTGGACGATGACGACGTCGATCTCCCGGCCCAGGTGGTAGGGCTCCCAGCCGAAGGCGGCGAGCTCGTCGTCGGAGAACATGGGGTCCTGGACGAGGACGATGGCGCCCTTGGCGCGCAGGGCGTCGACGGTGGGGAAGACGCCGGAGAAGGCCGTCTCCTTCACCCGTCCGCGGTAGGAGGCGCCGAGAACGGCCACGCGCAGGCCGTTCAGGCGCCCCAGGACCTGCTCGGCCCGGGAGACGACGTAGTCGGGCATGGTGGCGTTGAACTGGCGGGCGGTGCGCACCACCGTCGCGTCGGGGTCCGTGGACAGGTACAGGCGCGGGTAGACGGGGATGCAGTGCCCGCCCACCGCGATGCCGGGCCGGTGGATGTGCGAGTAGGGCTGGGAGTTGCAGGCCTCGATGACCTTCTCAATGTCGAAGCCGGCCTTGTCCGCGTAGACGGCGAACTGGTTGGCCAGGGCGATGTTGACGTCGCGGTAGGTGGTCTCGGCGAGCTTGGCCATCTCGGCGGCCTCGGCGGTGCCCATGTCCCACACGCCATTGGGGCGCGGCAGATCCGGACGCTCGTCGAAGTCGAGGACCCTCTCGTAGAAGCCGACGCCCCGGGCGGTGCCCTCCTCGCTCAGGCCGCCAACGAGCTTGGGGTAACGGCGCAGGTCCTCAAAAACCCGGCCGGTGAGCACCCGCTCGGGAGAGAAGACGAGGTGGAAGTCGCGTCCCTCAACCAGGCCGCTGACCTCCTCGATGAGGGGCTTCCAGCGCCCGCGGGTGGTGCCCACGGGCAGGGTGGTCTCGTAGGACACGAGGGTGCCTGGGGTCAGGTGCTCGGCCAGGCTGCGGGTGGCGGCGTCCATCCAGGTGAAGTCCGGCTCCCAGGTGGCATCGTCGACGACAAGCGGCACAACGAGGACGACGGCGTCCGCGCCGGGGATGGCCTCGGCGTAGTCGGTGGTGGCGCGCAGGGCTCCGGCAGGCACGAGCCGGGCGAGCGCGTCGGCCAGGTGGGCCTCGCCGGGGAAGGGCTCGGCGCCGCGGTTGACCGTCTCGACGGTGGTGGCGTTGACGTCGACGCCGATGACCTTGTGCCCCTTCTCGGCGTACTGGACGGCCAGCGGCAGCCCGATCTTTCCCAGGGCGACGACGGCGATGCGCATGCGAGATCTCCTCACGCCGGACGGCTCCGGCTCGTGTGCCTCAGTGGGCCTGAACAGGCGTCAATGGCCCCCAGGATAGCGAGGCCCTTGCCCCCGCCAGGACCCGGGCCGTCGGCGGCGCACCGCCAGGTGTCAGAGGGCGGCCTCAGGCCGGGGTCAGGCGCCCGTGTCGCAGAGGGTGATCTCCCACACCCGGGCCGTGCCGCCGGCGTCGAGCAGACGGAAGCCGGTGGAGGTGTCGACGTCGTACAGGCCCGGGCGCAGGGTCGCCAGCCACACGCCGTTGAAGAACTGGCTCGAGTCCTCGTAGAAGTACCTGATGCCGTGCTCACGCAGGATCCCGCACACGTGCGGGTCCTCGTGCAGGTCACGCAGGTGCGCGCGCAGGTACAGGCCGTCCGCGTCGGACTCCGCCTGCCCGGCGAACATCCACACCGGCCGTACATCCGCCATGAAGGGCAGCATCGCCGTGCCGGCCACCGGGTCCCCGACGACGTAGGCGTCGTCGGGCAGCAGCAGAGCCAGGCGCCGCATCATGTCGAGCTCGTGGGGGGAGGCGACGAGCCGCTGGTGCCCGTTGTACGGGGAGAAGGCACCCACGACATCGTGGCGCAGCGCAGGCGCCGTCGCCAGGGTGCCGGCCAGGAGCAGGACCGCCCCGGCGCGCGCCGGCAGCGGCAGGGTCTCGGTGAAGCGCTGGACCGGACCGGCCAGCCGCCACGGCACCAGCATGTCCGAGCGCAGACGCAGCCCACGCCGTCGGACACGATCGACGACGGGGGCGAGGCTCGTCAGCGCCAAGGTCACGAGCAGGACGGCCGGTGCCGCCGTCATCGCCTTGATCCGGTGCGGGTTGTTGTAGAAGACGCCCGTCAGCGCCGACAGCACCGGCACGGGAGCCATCGCGGAGACGATGAGCGGCAGGCACGCCACCCAGGCAACCACCACACCGCGGTGACGGTGGCGCACCATCGCCACCGCCGCCCCCGCGAGACAGGCCGCACCCATGGCCACCTGTGTGGCGCGCATCGTCCAGCCGCCTCCCCCGTAGAACAGGACGAGGGCGGAGACGACCTTCTTCCACGCGTGCGTCCACGTACGCGTGGGCCGGCGCCCGAAGTGCGTCTGGAGCGGCCCCGGCAGCGTGACCACCGCGACGACGACGAGCACCACGGCCACGGCCACAGCCACAAGCGCCGCGGCGAGGAGGCGGTCATGGCGGTCCTCGCTGCGCGAGAGCCTCCAGGCCGCCAGGAGCAGCCCGGTCCAGGCCAGGGCTGCCAGCGGCCAGCCGATAATGACGAGGGCCGCCGGGTGGGTCAGGAGCAGGCCGCCCGCCGCCGGGACGATTGCCAGGACGGAGGTGGCCGCGCGCAGTCGGCGCCGGCGCGTCCACAACCAGCGGCAGCGGCGCACCTGCGCCACCGCCCAGGCCGCCACCGCCGGGCATCCCGCCAGGGCCAGGGCGTAGGGCCACACCGCGGTGTCCATGAGCAGGCGCATGGGGAAGATCGGGATGAAGGCGCAGGCCCCCAGCGCCACCCAGGCGGCGCCCCGGATCTCCTCCAGGACCACGCGCACGAGGTAGAGCACGCCTACGAGGTAGACGAGCGGGACGAGCAGGATCATCGTGTTCGTCACCGGAACGACGTCGTCCCAGCCCAGGGACACGAGCGTCGCGATCTCGTGCCACACCATCGGGTAGAAACTCGACGTGCCGTCCATCCCGAACATGCCGGCGTTGCCATTGAGCATGGAGGCGTTGCCGGTGAGCTCGATGAGCCACGCCTGGTTGTAGTGGTAGATCGAGTCCGCGGACTGGATCGGCACCGTTGGACCGCTGCCGGGCAGGACCGGCGCCAGCATGGCCAGCCAGGTTGTCAGCAGCGCCGTCGCCGGAAGCCACCGGGGCCCGGCGAGGGCGGGCACCGAGCCGGTCGGCTCCCCCGGGGCGCCGCCGCCCGACCAGCCCTCGGGCACGCCCGAGGGGTCCAGGGGTACACGCGTCCAGGTGTGCAGTGTCAGACGGCGGCCTCGCAGCGCCAGGATGCTCCAGCGCCCGGCCACCACCAGCAGCGCCCAGGCGAGCATCCAGGCGATGACTGTCGGCAGGTGCCAGCGCACTCCCACCGCCTCGAAGATGACCCCCGCGGACCCCAGCAGGGCGAAGGTGAGCGAGGGGGCGCAGGCGAGCGCCGCCAGGCGGCTACGGGCGCCGGCGGCGAGAAGAATGAGCAGGCCGGGGCCGAAGGTGACGACCGCGAGCGCCGCCAGGATGGGCAGGGCGGAGATCCAGGAGCTCACCACTTCTCCCGGGCCGCTCGCGCCGTCGCCCCGCCTCGGCGCTCGATGACGACCTCGCGCATGAGCCTGGCGACCGCCTGCCCGGTCGCCTCCAGGGAGCGGTGCGTGCGCACCCAGGCGTGCAGACGCTCGGCCCGCTGCCGGCGCTGCCGGTCGGTGAGGGCGGCGTCGGCAGCGAAGGCGGCCTCCATGGCCGCGGCGACGGCCTGCGGGTCGTGGTCGCTGACGATGCCCAGGTCGTCGCGCTCGACGTCCTCGCCGACGGGGCCATGTCCGGCGTAGAGCACCGGGGTACCGCAGCCCAGGGCGGCGAGCACCTTGGTGGGGTAGGCGAAGTCGTATCCAAGGCCCGGCTTGATGGACACCAGGGCGCACACGGCCCCGCGCTGCCAGGCGGCCGCCTCGGCGGGCGGTAGGGGCGGGTGCATGACGACGGCGGGGGCGCCGTCGGCACCGGCGGGCAGGCGGGAGGCGTCCTGGGCAACCGTCTCCCAGTCGGAGCCCTGGCCCAGGAAGAGGATCTGGGCATCGGGCCGTGTGGCGCGCAGGCCTTCGAGCGCGCGCACGAAGACGCCGGCGTCCTGCCATTCGGAGAGGGTGCCGGCGTAGACGGCGTAGGGGCCCGTCAGGCCGATCCGACGGCGGGCCTCGGCGTCGGGCACGGGTCCGGTGGGGTCGAAGACGGAGGTGTCGACGCCGTTGGGCACGACCCGCACCTCGCGTCCGCCTAGGGCGCGCACGTGCTCGGCGACCTCCTCGTTGATGGCGACGACGCGGGCGGCGCCGCGCACGGCGAAGGACTCCATGCGGCGCAGGGCCTCGAGCACGAGGCGGGGGGCGCCCGTGGACTGTGCGGCGGTGGACCACACATCTGGGGCGTACCAGACGTAGGGCACGCGTCTGAGGGCGCAGGCCAGGCGCATGACGACGCCCGTCGTCGGCGGGGGCTCGACGAGGACGGCGTCGGGGCGTGGCTGGGCGAAGAAGCGGCCCATGAGGGGCACGTCGAAGGACACGTAGGGCAGGTAGCCACGCAGGTAGCCGCTGGCGTCGCGCAGGGCGGGCCAGCGCGAGACGCTCACCCCCTGCGGGTCGGTGGGCTCGGGGGCTGACGCGGGGGGCGTCGTCGTCAGGACCCTCACGGGCACGTGGTGGCCCGCCAGCGCCCGCTCGACCCCGTCCAGGCGCAGGGCGGCGGCTGCGGCCTCCGGCAGGTGGATGCGGGTGGCCATGAGCACGCCGCCGCGGCGGCGTGCGGGACGGGGCGGGGTCACGGCTGCGTCCTCTCCGCGTCACGAGGGTCACGGGGGTCGTTGGTGTCGTTGATGTCGTTGATGTCGTTGATGTCGGCGGCGTCGTCAGTGTCATTGGTGTCGTCACCATCATCACTGTCGTCCGGGGAGCCGTCGGGCAGGTCGGGCGCCCATCCGGACAGGTCACGGGCCACGCGCCTGGCACGAGCCAGCCACGTCTGGCCGGGCAGGACCTGGCGGATCCGCTTGCGGACAGCGGCGAGCCGGTCGGGGTGGGCCCGCAGGTCCCTCAGGAGGGCGGCGAGAGCGTCCTCGTCGTAGGGGATGACCCACCCGGCGCCGAGCTCCTCAACGATCCGGGCGGTCTCGGTCCCGGCAGTCGCGACGACGGGCAGCTCGTGGGCGAGGTACTCGTAGAGCTTGTAGGGCACGGCGAAGTCCCAGTACTCGTGCGGCTGCACGAGCAGCACACCCAGGCCGGCCCGCCCGTACAGCGGCTCCAGGTCCGCCCCGGAGGCGTGGACGACATCGTGACGGCCCGCCGGCAGAAGGGGCTCATATGTCTGGCGGGCCTGCTCCCACTCCTCCTGGCGGGTGCACAGCGTCAGGCTCGTGCCCTCAACCGCTTCCACAGCCCGGCAGATGGCCTCAATGCGGTAGTTGCCGCCGAGCACGCCCACGAAGAGCAGGTCGAGGTCCCCGCCGTCCTCAAGGGCGGGCCGCGAGGGGTTGTGCACGGCTAGGGGGTCGGCGCCCGGGGGCAGGGGGTGCGTCATCGCCGCGTCGATGACGGGCAGGTGCTCAGCCATCGCCTCACTGGGAAGGTAGACGTGCAGGCCTGCGCGCCGCCACTGGGCCAGCTCGGTGAGGTAGGCGGCGCGCAGGACCGCGTCGAGCGCCGGGGGAATGTTCTGGCGGAAGCGCGGGAAGCGCCAGTACAGGTCGCGGTAGAAGACGCCCACCTCGAGACCGCGTCGGCGCATGCGGGAGAAGAAGGCGGCGTCCAGGCGCGGGTGCGGGGGCAGGTGGCGCGGCTCGGTCAGCGCGTTGGGGATCGTCGCGTTCTCGGAATAGACGAAGGCGGGCGGCAGCGACGCATCCGTGCGCCTGAAGCGCTCGTAGTCGTCCAGGCGCTGCTCGGCGCGGGCCATCGCCCGTCGTCTGTGGGCGGCGTAGCCGGTGACCTCGACGACGTCGTAACCCAGATCGGCGAAAGCGCGCCTCATCCGCACCGGGCGCAGGCGCGAGGCCGCGGTGCGCTCGGCCAGGGGATAGGGGGCGTGGAAGACCATGAGCGGGCGCTCCCGCTCACCGCGCGCCCCGGGCTGGTCGGTCACGATACGGGTCCCTCCTCGTCCGCAGCGCCGCCGCGCACGGGCGACCCATGACGCCGTGCGACGGTGTGCCACACTAGCAGCCACGCTCCCCTGACGGATGAGGACCTCGTGGACATCGACCTCTCACTCGCCTCCCCGGCGTGGACCGCCGTCGCCGACGGCCTGCGTGTGCGTGCCGACCACCCGTGCACCGCCCCGACCAGCCCCGATGTCCTGCGTGATCACCCGGGTCGGCTCGCCGCCGTCGAGGTCACCGAGGAGCACGTCCTCCTCGCCGTCGACCGCCTGCGCTCCTGGCCCCTGTTCTGGGCGGCCCGGGACGGTGGGCGCCGCCTGCTCGTGACCGACGACCCCGCCGCCCTGCGCTCGGGGCTCGAGTGTCCCGCGCTGCTGGCCCCGGCGGTGGCCGAGATGGAGGACGCCGGCTTCGTCACCGGTGCGCGCACCCTGCTGCGCGGCGTCCACCAGGTCCCCCAGGGCGCCGTCGTCACCATCAGCCGCCGCACCGGTGCCGTCACCCGCGACGACTACGCCTTCGCGGCCTTCAACCCGGACGAGATCACCGACCCGGAGGACTTCGCCGTCGCCTTCCTCGACGCCCTGGGCACGACGATGACGCGCCTGCTGGACAGGCTGGGCGGCCGGCGCCTGCTCCTGCCGCTGTCAGGGGGGCTCGACTCGCGCCTGCTGCTGGCCTGGCTGCTGCGGCACGGTGAGGCCGGTCGCGTCGCGACCTTCACCTACGGGGTGCCCGGCGCCCGTGAGGTGGAGGTCTCGCGCCGGGTCGCCCAGCAGGCCGGTGTGCCGTGGTGCGCCGTGCCCTACGAGCGCCGTGCGCTGCTGGAGCACTGGCACAGCCCCGCCACCGCCGCCTTCCTGTCCGCCTCCCACTGCTGGTCCGCCCTGCCGCACGTGCAGGACTGGTACGCCCTGTCCGTCATGCGCGCCCGGGGCGAGGCCGGGGAGGGCGACGTCGTCCTGCCGGGGCACACGGTCGTCGGCAACATGCACGACAAGCAGCTCCTCGATGCCGTGCCGGTGAGCCGGGCGACGGCGGCCCGGGCGATCATCCACCACCACCACGACCTCCAGGGCCGCCCCGAGCGGGCCGGCGCGGACCCGTGGGTGGCTGTGGCGGTGCGTGAGGCCATGACCCTGGCCGGCTTCGACGGCTCGGGGCGCACGCTGCGCTCCCTGCTGGAGGGCTACAACCTGCGCGAGCGCCAGACGAAGTACATCAACAACTCCGTGCGTGCCTACGAGCACCTGGGCATGGACTGGGCGCTGCCCATGCTCGATGCGGAGGTGTGGCACACGTGGCAGCGGGGCACTGCCGCCGCCACGGCCACCCGTGACCTCTACCGGGTCATCGTTGACCGGCTGTGGGCGCGGGCGACCGGGGCCTCGGAGCCGGAGTCCGCCTACTACGAGGTCACCCGGGTCGACCCGCGCACACGCGCCGGCCTCAAGGGGGTGCTGGCGGCGACCCATCTTCTGCCCGCGGCCGAGCGGGTCTTCTCCACGTGGTCCTCGCTGCACTCCGAGACGGCCTTCGACGCCCTGTTCACGGACACCTCCCGTGCGCGTGCGGCGGTGGGCCTGCTGTCGGGGCGCAAGACCCTGGGGCTGTGGACGCGCGCCTTCCTGCGTGACACGTGGTGCCGCAGCGCCGTGCTCTTCCGGGACTTGCCCGTCGTCGAGGAGTAAAGGCAGCGTCAGGGCGGGCAGCCCGGCGGCGGGGCGGGCGGAGCCGGCGCAGCACGGCGGGGCGGGCACGCCGTCGGACCGGTGCCCGCCGACGACGAAGCGGGTCGGTCCACCGGAGCCGACTCACCGCCGTCGGCTCACCGGAGCCGGCCGGCCGCCTGCTCGTGAACCCGCCGGTAGGACTCACCGACCTGCTGGGAGGCGAAGCGCTGCCCGATCGTGGCGGCGATGTCCCCAGCGCTCGCACCCTCCAACCGCCCAAGGGTGGCGGTGACGGCGTCGGCCCACACGCCGACGGTGGAGCCGGCCGGCACGACAGCGCCGTTGGCCTCCGCGACGTACTCGACCTGCCCGCCGGCGTCGGAGACAACAACGGGACGGCCGGCGACAATCGCCTCGGCGGCGGAGACGAAGAAGTTGTCCCCCCGGGTCGGGCCGAGGAAGAGGTCCGCGGCCTCGAGCTCGCGACGCACCCCCGCGGCGTCGAGCGTGCCCGTCAGGCGCAGCCGCTCCCCGACGCCCCGCTCGTTGGCGCGCGCGGCGACCTGCTCGCGCAGCGGCCCGTCACCCACGAGGGTGAGGCTCGCGTCCGTGCCCCGGGCCACGAGCTCGGCGAGCACCTCAACGCCGGTCAGGGGGTCCTTGCGCTCGACGAGACCCCCGACACTCACGAGCCGCAGGCCCGGGCCCTGACGGCGCTCGGCGACGCGGGCAAGGGGCTCGACGACGCAGGGCACGACGACGGTGGGCGCCTCGAAGCGGGCGCGGCGCACCGGGGCGGCGAGGTAGTCGCACACGGCGGTGACGACGTCGGGGCGGGCCAGCTCGTGGGTGACGAGCATGCGCCCCGCCCGCAGCGCCGGGGTCAGCGTGCCCGGGTTCGTCAGCCCCGACCAGTGCTCGGTGTGCACCCACGGGGTGCGCAGTGCGTGGACGGTGTCGAGCAGGCCCAGGGGCAGCAGGGCGCTCATTGCCATGGAGTGCAGGACCTCGGCGTCCTCAAGGAGGGCGGGCAGGTGCCGGGCCGCTCGGGCCACCGAGACCGGGTCGGCGGGACGCATCGGCACGCGCACCACGCGCAGGCCCTCGATGAGCGCGCGGCGTGTGCCGTCGTCCTGGTGGGGTGGCACGAGGTGGACGATGCGCACGTCCTGGCCCACCTGCCTCATGGCGAGGCAGTCGCGCACGACGAAGCTGCCGGAGGAGGGGGCGACGGCGGTGGGCAGCCACGTGGTGACGACGGTGACGCGCATGCCCAGGAGCCTACAGGCGCCCGCGGGCGTCCGGTCCGGGGTCAGGGGCACTCGGTCTGGGTAGGGTGGGGCGCATGCGCGTGCTGTCCGCCGTCGGGGCCCGGCCCCAGTTCGTCAAGCTCGCCCCCATTGACGCCGCCTTCCGCACGGCCGGGATCGAGCACCTCATCGTCCACACGGGCCAGCACTACGACCCGATGCTCTCCGACGTGTTCTTCACCGACCTGGGCATCTCGGCGCCCGACGTCCACCTCGGCGTCGGCTCCGGCGGCCACGGCGTGCAGACCGGCGCGATGCTCGCGGCGATGGATGGTGTCCTGGACGAGATGCGTCCCGACTGGGTCCTCGTGTACGGGGACACGAACTCCACGCTCGCCGGGGCGCTGAGCGCGGTCAAGAAGCACGTGCCGGTCGCGCACCTGGAGGCCGGGCTGCGTTCCTTCGACCGGCGGATGCCCGAGGAGATCAACCGGGTCCTGACCGACCACGCCGCCGACCTCCTGCTGGCCCCCACCGCCGCGGGTGCCGCCCACCTGGCCGCCGAGGGGCTCCAGGCGCGCACCGTCGTCGTCGGCGATGTCATGACCGATGTCTTGCTGGCCCAGCGTGACGCCCTGGCAGGAGCGCCCTCCCCGGTGGGGTCCGAGCTGGGGCTCGCGGACGGCGCCTACTCTCTGGCGACGATCCACCGGCCGCAGAACACCGACGACGCCGACCGGCTGCACGCGGTGCTCGACGCCCTGGCGGCGGTGGACCACCCGGTCGTCCTGCTGGCCCACCCGCGCCTGGTGGCGGCCTGCGCCGCCCACGGCATTGAGCTGGCCGACCGCGGCGGCCTGCGGGTCCACGCGCCCCTGAGCTACCCGGACCTCGTCGCCTCGATGGTGGCGGCGCGCGGCGTGGTGACGGACTCCGGCGGGCTGCAGAAGGAGGCCTTCCTCCTGCGGGTGCCGTGCACGACCGTGCGCCCGGTCACGGAGTGGGTGGAGACGGTCGAGCTGGGGTGGAACGTGCTCGTCGAGCCGGGCGAGGCCCTGGTGTCCGCCGCCTCGCGCCCGCGCCCGGCCGAGCCCGCCGCCGAGGACGCCCACCCCTACGGCGACGGCCGGGCCGCCGAGCGCGTCGCCGCCGAGCTCCTCACCCGCGCCTGACCCCCGCAGCGCCGGCCCGCTGTAGGCCCGCCGATGGACAACCTGCGCGCACCAGGACGGGTGCCAGACTTTCCTAGCGCATTTGATGCGTTAGTCGGACAACCTGCGCGCACCAGGACGGGTGCGTCCTGCCGCGGCGCCCAGAGGACTCGACGACTGGTGTCGATCTCGTTCCCCAGAAGTTGATCTCGTTCCCCAGAAGTTGATCTCGTTGCCCAGAAGTTGATCTCGTTCCTCCAACGAACGAGATGGAGCGCCAAGGAACGAGATGGATGGGCGAGGAACGAGGTGGAGCGCTGAGGAACGAGATGGATGCACTCGACAACCGCCGTCGCCCCGGCTCCAGGGAAACGGTCGTGTTCCAGGTCGCGTCCACGACGAGTCGGTTGGCACAAGTAGTGCCCCTGAGAGTGGTGTAGCCGCTAGTGTCCACGCGGCGGATATGAACCGCGACCGCCGTCGGCACCACCGCCCAGAGCCGCGGAATCACGCCGTTTCCTCCCGCCAGGTTGAGCCTCTGGGCCGGTCATGTCCGCGCCGTGGACACTGCTCGCGCCGAGGGACTGCCCGCGGGGTTGTCGATGAGCCAGTAGCCGGCCTTCGGACCCTCCTCGAGCCGGAGTCTCGCCTCCTCGGGCTCCCCAGGTCGTCGTCCGGCAGGTGCGGACGACCTCACCTCCGCCCCCACGTGTCACCGATGTCCCGAGGTTCGAACTGTCACCGATGTCCTGAGGCAGAACCGTCGCCGAACTCCTCGGTTTGCGCTCGAAAACACGGCAAAACGCCGTACGTTCGCGAGCAAACCGAGGAGTTCGAGCCAGGCACCCGTCTCCCCCACGCCCCTCTACCAACGCACCCTTCGACCAGCACGCCCTGTTACCGGCGCGGCATGAGGGCGCGCAGGGCGGCGACGAAGTCCCGGTACTGGCGCGAGGCGTCGCTCATGCGGGCCCAGGTCTGCCGGGCGGCCCCGCTCATGGCGGCGTAGCCCTCCTGGCCCAGGTCCATGACGGACTCCACGGCGTCCGCGACCCGGGCGGCGTCGACCTCGACGGGCACGAGACGCCCGTTGACGCCGTCGTGAACGATCTCGCCCGTGCCGCCCGCCGCCGTCGCCACCACCGGCAGGGCAGCCGACTGCGCCTCCATGACGGACACCGGCACCCCCTCGCCGTCGGAGCAGTTGAGGAAGCAGGCGAAGGGGCTCGTCGCGTACAGGCGGCGCACCTCCTCGTTGGGCATATGGCCCGTGAGGGTCACCGGGACCTGCGGCATGAGCTCGTGCGCCCGGTGCCGCAGCACCTCGAGTCGCTCGGGGTCCGCCTCACCCACATGCGTCCACGTCACCGCCCGGCCGCGGCGTGCGAGCTCGGCCACCGTCTCCAGGACAAGGCCGACGCGCTTGTAGGGGGCCGTGTGGGAGCACGAGACGATCGCGAAGGGCTCACCCTCCCGCGGCTTCTGCCGCACGGGCGCCGACGACGCGGGCACGCCCAGCCTCGCCACCTCCACACGCCCGCCCGCCTGCGGGAAGCGGCGGCGCAGGAAGCCCGCGGCGTACTCGGAGATCGGGTAGACCCTGTCGACCGCCTCCATGACGTAGCGGCGCGAGGGCACGTAGCCGCGCGGGGCGTCGGCCTCGTCGACGTCATAGGCGTGCGCGCGGGCCACGACCCTCACCTCGTGCCCTGCCAGCTCGCGGCGGCGCAGCATCCCGCCCAGGGCCGCCCCGGTGAAGAACCAGTAGGAGTAGATGGTCACCCGGTCCCCGGGGCGCAGGCCGAGGCAGGGCATGAGGCGGCGCAGGCGAGCGCGCGCCCCCAGGGCGATGGCCGCGAAACGCACGTCCATGCCGAAGCGCCCCGGGCTGCGCCACGGCGGAGTCTGAACCATCCGCTCGGGCCCCAGGAGGATCTGCACACTGCGCATGAGCGCCTGGGAGCGCCACCCCCCGGGCAGGCGCGAGGCGGGCATGAGGGCACTGCGGGCGTTGGCCGGCAGGGGCCGGGTGCGCCGTGCCCCCTCGCTCAGGCGCACGGGCACGACGAGGACCTCGTCATAGGCCTCGCACAGGACGTCGATCTCCTGCTCGAGGAACTCCTCGCCCACCTCGTAGGGGTAGAAGTCGGTGAGCAGGAGCAGGACGTCGCGCGTTGCGGCCCCGTCGGTACGCTCGGTGCCCGGTGTCGCGGTGCTCATGCATCCTCCCCTGTGGTCGGCGGGTGGGAGGCGGCATCCTCGCCCGCCCCATTGTCACCGGCCCCGCCGTCGGCCCCGTCGTCGGCCTCATTCCCGACGGCGTCCCCGCCGTCGCGCCCGACGCCACGTTCGCCGTCGGCCCTATTGTCACCCGGGTCGGCCGGGCCGCGGGCGTCGAAGCGCCGGGCGGCCTCGTAGGCCATGAGGGTCATGAGGACGAGCAGCAGCCCCATGAGAGCGCCCAGCACGTAGGTCGTGGCCAGCAGCTCCAGGGGAGACAGGGCCAGCCACGCAAGGGGCGCGGCCGCGTACAGGACGGCGAAAGCGAGCATCCATCCCTGGTTGCCGGTGACGACGAACAGGTTCGAGACCGGGGAGGTGATGAGCAGCATGAACAGCCAGGGCGTCAGGGCCCTGGCGAAGTCCCCGGCGTCATGCCACTGGTCGCCGAAGAGGAGGGGAAACAGCCACGGGGAGGCCAGGTAGACGGCCGCGAAGGGCGCAACGCCGACCATCAGGGCGCGCCGCACCAGGGCGTGAACAAGGGGGCGCATCTGCCCCGGCTCGACGACGGACAGGCGCTGGAAGAAGACCCGGGAGACCGCGCCGTTGATGAGGATGAGGGGAGCGTCCAGGACCCGCCACGCCATCTGGAACTGGCCCAGCGCCGCAGTGGAGTAGCCGGCGATGAGCAGCTGGATGCCGGACAGGCGCACGGCGTCGACAAGCGCATTGGGGGCGTTGAGCAACGGCATGCGCCGGTGCGTGCGGGCGACCCGGCGCAGGCTCGGGGCGTCCGGCGGCAGCCTGCGGGCCAGCTCGGGGGCTTGGCGGCCCAGGTTGAGGAAGGCGAAGAGCTGGCCGAGGGTGTGCCCCAGGACGAGGCCGGGCAGCCCGCCCAGGCCCGCCAGCCCCAGGACCAGCTGGCCGCCGGTCAGGCCGATCTGCTGCTCGGCCTGGTTGACGGCGATGACCCGGTAGCGGCTGTGCCGGTTGAACCAGTACTTGAGGACCTCGATGCCGCTCATGAGGAAGGTCGTCAGGCCCACCAGTGGCATCCAGTCTGCCACCTCCTGCCCCCACCAACGGGCGACGACGCCGCGCAGCGGGATGCTGAGGACGGTGACGAGCACACTGGCGAGAAGGACGCAGCACATCGCCAGACGGGTCAGGGCCAGCGCCTCGCTGTCGCGCCGCGGCAGCATGACGGCCATGTCGTAGCGCAGGGCGGCGACGGCGACGGCCACGCCGGCCACCGACGTGTAGGTCGCCAGCATCCCAAGGTCCTCAGGCGTGTAGATGCGCGCCAGGACCAGCGTCATGAGCAGGGAGACGGCCTGCGCGACGGCAGTGCCCGTCACCAGGGTCAGGACGTGCCCCAGGGCCGGGGAGGAGCGCCTGAGGGTGTCCAGGCGCTCGTGTATCCGCGTGAGCAGCCCGTTCAGAGCGCGACCGTCCGGTTCTCGGCCGCCGCAGCCAGGACGGCCTCGACGACACGCAGCGTGTGCACGCCTTCGTCCATGGACACCACCTCGGTGGAGGCACCGGGGCCGGCAAGCACGGCGTCGCGGAAGCGCTCGGCCTCCAGGGCCAGGGGCTCGCGCTTGGCGATGGCGTAGCGGATGACGTCGCCCTCACTCACGCCTCGTACGTTGGCGACCTGCTCCCAGGTGGACTCCACGGTGCCGTTGGCGTGGAAGGTGAGGTCCCCGGTGAGGGTGTCGGCCACGAAAGCACCCTTCTCCCCGGTGACAACCGTGACCCGCTCCTTGAAGGGGGTGAGCCAGTTGATGACGTGGGAGACGATGACGCCGTTGGCCAGCAGACCGCTGGCGACAACCATGTCCTCGTGCTGTCTGCCGGATCGGTGGGCGACCTGGGCGCTGATCGACACGTAGGGGGCGCCTGCGATCCAGGCGGTGAGGTCGACGTCGTGGGTGGCGAGGTCCTTGACGACCCCGACATCGCTGATGCGGGCCGGGAAGGGGCCCTGGCGGCGGGTGAGGACCTGGTAGACCCGCCCGAGCTCGTCGGCGTCAAGGCGCTCGCGCAGCGCACGCAGGGCGGGGTTGCAGCGCTCGACGTAGCCGACCGTGCCCAACAGGCCGCGCTCGGCGAAGGCGTCGCGCACCCGCTCGCCCGCCTCGACGCTGTGGGCGATGGGCTTTTCCACCATGGTGTGCACGCCGGCGTCGGCCAGGGCCAGGGCGACGTCCTCGTGGTAGACGGTGGGCACGGCGACCAGGGCGGCGTCGATCCCGGCGCTGATGAGGGCGTCGACGTCGGGCAGCACCGGCAGGCCGACGGCGACGCCGAAGCGGTCACCGCCCGGGTCGGCGACGGCGACGAGATCGAGCCCCTCGGTGGCGCGGATGACGCGGGCGTGGTGGCGGCCCATCGTCCCCAGGCCGATGAGCCCGACGCGCAGGTTCTGCCCCATGCTCACGCACCCGCCTTCGCGACGGCGGCCACGGCCTCGACGATGCGCTCGAGGTCGGCCTGGCTCAGTGACGGGTGCACGGGCAGGGACAGGCACTCGCGGGCCGCCTTCTTAGTGCCGGGCAGCTCCAGGCCCGGGGCGTAGCGGGCCAGGGAGTCGAGCCGGTGGTTGGGGATCGGGTAGTAGACGCCTGAGCCGACGCCCCACTCCTCCTTCAGGGCCGTCTGGGCGGCGGTGCGCTCGGCAGCCGTGGCCCCCTCGAAGCGGATCGTGTACTGGTGGTAGACGTGACGGTAGCCCTCGGGCACCGCGGGGGTGACGACGCCGCCGACGCCGGCGAGCCCGGCGTCCAGGACGGCCGCGTTGGCCTGTCGCTGGGCGGTCCAGCCCTCCAGCTTGGTCAGTTGGACGCGGCCGACGGCGGCGCCCACGTCCGTCATGCGGTTGTTGAAGCCAACGAGCTCGTTGGCGTACTGGCGCTCCATGCCCTGGTTGCGCAGCAGCCGCACGCGCCTGGCCAGCTCGGCGTCGGCGGTCGAGACCATGCCGCCCTCAAGGGAGGTCATGTTCTTCGTGGGGTAGAAGGAGAAGGAGCCCCACTCGCCGAAGGTGCCCACGGGTGTGCCGTCGATGGCGGCGGCGTGCGCCTGGGCGCAGTCCTCCCAGACCTTCAGGCCATGGCGCTCGGCGATGGCCAGGATCTCGGGCATGTTGGCGGGCAGGCCGTAAAGGTGGACGACCTCGATGGCGACGGTCCGCTCGGTGATGGCCGCCTCGACGCCGGCCGGGTCGAGGGTGAAGGTCACGGGGTCGATGTCGGCGAAGACGGGGCGCGCGCCCGTGGCGGCGACGGAGTTGCCGGTCGCAGCGAAGGTGAAGGAGGGCACGATGACCTCGGTGTCGACCACGGCCGCCGGGTTCGTCTCGTTAAGGGAGGCCAGGGCGGCCAGGTGCTGAGCGGAGGTGCCGGAGTTGACGGCGACGGCGTGGGTGCCGGCGACCACCTGGGCGCTGAACTCCTCCTCGAAGGCCGCCACCTGCGGACCCTGGACAACCATGCCGGAGGCGATGACGGCGTCGACGGCGGCGCGCTCCTCCTGCCCGATAATCGGCTTGGCAGGCGGGATGACGTCGAATGCCATCAGATGGACACCTCTCGGATCGTGTTCTCGAGCTCTTCGAAGACGGTGGACGTGACGGGGCAGCGCCAGCGCGTCACGCCCTCACGGTAGGCAGGGTCGTTGTCGGCGACGGCGACGAGGGGCTCACCGGCCCGCCCCACCCAGCCGATGCGGCGGGCGGGGACCCCGGCAACGAGGGCGTGGGCGGGCACGTCCTTCGTGACGACGGCGCCGGCGGCGACGGTCGCCCAGGCGCCAATGGTCACGGGGGCGACGCAGACGGCGCGCGCACCGACGGAGGCGCCTTGCTCGATGGTGACGCCGACCGGCTCCCAGTCGGCTGCTGACTTCAGGGTGCCGTCGGGGTTGACAGCGCGGGGGAAGTGGTCGTTGGTGAGGGTGACGGCCGGGCCGATGAAGACGCCGTCGGCCAGGCGGGCGGGCTCGTAGACGAGGGCGTAGTTCTGCACCTTGCAGTTGTCCCCCATGATGACGCCCTCACCGATGTAGGCGCCGCGTCCGACGACGCAGCTCGTGCCGAGGACGGCGTGCTCACGCACCTGGGCGAGGTGCCAGACGCTGGTGCCGTCACCGATGACGGCCTCGTCCGAGACATCGGCCGAGTCGACGATCCTCACGCTCACGGGTACTCCTCGTCTGTGTCT
Organism: Actinomyces respiraculi; assembly: GCF_014595995.2. Classification (NCBI taxonomy): domain Bacteria; kingdom Bacillati; phylum Actinomycetota; class Actinomycetes; order Actinomycetales; family Actinomycetaceae; genus Actinomyces; species Actinomyces respiraculi. The sequence continues at coordinate 518,662 of NZ_CP063989.1, read as the reverse complement.
GGCCCCACGGCGGCGTCCACCGTCGTCACCCGTGGACCATCGTATGTGCACCCTCGTGGTGGACGACAGCGGCCGTGAGACACTATCGGAATGACCGACACCGGACGCGACGACCACGGCATGCCCGCCTCCTCTCGCACGCTGCGGGTCGTCAACGATGCGTGGCTCATCATCCCCCTTTACAACGAGGCCCCAGTGGTGCGCCGCGTCATCGAGGAGGCGCGCCACGTCTTCCCCCACATCGTCGTCGTCGATGACGGCTCGACGGATGCCTCGGCCGCCGAGGCCGCCACGACGGGCGTCGTCGTCGTGCGCCACCCCGTCAACCTCGGGCAGGGGGCGGCGCTGCAGACGGGCTTCACCTATGTCCTGGAGCGCACGCGGGCCCGTTGGGCGGTGACTTTCGACGCCGACGGCCAGCACTCGGTGGCTGACGCGGCCGCCATGGTGGAGCGCTCGCGGGCCGAGGATCTGGGCTTCGTCCTCGGCTCGCGCTTCCTCGACGGCTCCACGCGGGTCGGCCGGGCCAAGCGTCTGGTCCTGCGCACGGCCGCCGCCGTGTCCTCCCACAGCTCGGGCATGCGCCTGACCGACGCCCACAACGGGCTGCGCGTCATCCGCCGCGACGCCCTCGAGCGCCTCCAGCTGCGCCAGAACCGCATGGCCCACGCCTCAGAGATCGTGCGCCAGCTGGGCGCGACGGGCCTGGCCTGGGCCGAGCACCCGGTGCGGATCGCCTACACCGACTACTCCCGGGCCAAGGGCCAGTCCCTGTGGAACTCCGTCAACATCCTCGTCGACCTGGTCTTCTCCTGAGGGCCGGGCAGGAGCGCATCCATGAGTTCTCAGATCATTATCCAGGTCGTCCTGATCGCCGCCGTCGGCGTGATCGGCTGGCTCATCTACCGCGTCCCGGGCGGCTCGCGTCACCAGGCCGCCCGGCGTCTGGTGACGCTCGGCTTCGTGGCCTTCGCGGTTGTGTCCATTGCCGTGCCAAGCCTCTTGACGCGCCTGGCGCACCTGGTGGGGGTCGGGCGTGGAACCGACCTGCTGCTCTATGCGCTGGCGGTGGCCTTCCTCGCCCAGATGCTCTCCTCCTTCCGCCGCAACGCGGCCCTCGAGCGTCAGGTCACGCGCCTTGCACGCCGGATCGCCCTGATGGAGGCGGCCGACGGCGCCGTCGGAGAGCCCAGTGCGGGCACTCGGGCCGACGCAGGTACTCGGGCCGACGCGGACACTCAGCCCAGCGCGACCGTGACGCAACCGGGACGGGACTGAGCTCCGCACCGGGTGCTCGGCCGAGCCCGCTCGGGTCGGCCGCGACCGGTCAGTGAATGCCCGTGAGTGCTCAGTCGGTGCTCAGTGGGTGCGCCGTGCTCTGCGGGCCAGGCGTACCTCGGCCTCCTCGCGCAGCCGCAGGCCCCCGGTGATCGCCCAGCGCACGGGCGCCTGCCACGGGGCGTCGTAGACACCGCACATGTAGCGTCTGGCTGAGGCGTGGTGCGCCCGGATCATCTTCTCGGGGCGGGCCTTCCAGGAGGCGCCCTGCTCATGGATGACGACCGCCTCGGGCACTTGGATGTTGCGCCAGCCCGCCCGGCTCACACGGGACCCCAGGTCAACATCCTCGAAGAACATGAAGTAGTCGTCGTCGAAGCCTCCCAGGGCCTGCCACACGTGCCGGGGCAGCAGGAGGCAGGCGCCCGAGAGCCAGCCGACCTGACGGACGGCGTCATTGCCGTTCTGGGCGTGGTAGGCGGTGGAGAAGGGGTTGGAGGGCCAGACCCGCGTCAGCAGCGCGTGACCCGCCCCACCCAGGAGGGTCGGCAGGGCGCGCCCGGACGGGTAGACGGTGCCGTCCGAGTTGAGCAGACGCGGGCCCAGGCAGCCGGCCGTCGGGTCCGCCTGCGCGGCCTCCACGAGGAGGTCCAGGCTGCCCGGGCGCCAGATGATGTCCGGGTTGGCGACGACGATCCAGTCCTCCGTCAGCTCCGCGGCGGCCAGGTTGGCGCCACCGCCGTAACCGAGGTTGGCTCCGCTGCGCACGACCCGGGCTCCGTGACGTGCGGCCAGCTCGTCGACGAGGTGGTGCTCGGAGCCGTTGTCGGCGATGACGAGCGTGACCTTCCTCGCAGTCGCCGCGGGCACGGAGGCGAGGAAACGGTCGAGCTCGGCACCAGGGTTGTAGGTGACGGTGACAACCCGGATCGTCCCGGTGGTTTCTGTGGTCACAGGCGGATCCTAGCCGAAGGCTCCACCGCGACAGCGGCCCGGACGGGGCTGTCGGCACCGGGTCACGGCAGGCCCGCGCACCGTCTGCCCGCCTGGGTGATGCCGCCGTCCGCCGCGGGGTGGGCAGTGATCTCCACAGTTTTCCCAGCGGCGTTCCCTATCATCATGCTCGTGCCTTCTTCGCTCCGGCCGCTCGCACGGCATGCCGCGCAGGACCTCGCCCGTCATACCGGGCGCACGATCCTCCTCGTCCTGCTGTCCGTCGTGCTGTTCGCAACGTCGTTCGCGGCGATCAGCTACCACGACCTGCAGAGCCAGGTCAACCGCATCGACGTCAACAACCTCCTCGGCACTGACCGGCCCACCCGCGCCGACGCCGACACCGGCGGCGAGGCGGTGGCGGACAGCTACGCCGGCCGGGCCGTCAACATCCTCGTCATGGGCACGGACACGCGTGCGGGAGCCAACAACATCGACGGCGCCGACGGCAGTGAGGACGTCGCCGTCGCCCGCTCGGACACGGCGATGATCCTCCACGTCTCCGCGGACCGCTCCCGGATCGAGGTTGTCTCCATCCCCCGTGACACGCTCCTGGACATCCCCAAGTGCATGCAGGCGGACGGTACCGAGAGCCACGCCCAGGACGACACCATGTTCAACACGGCCTTCTCCAACGGTGCGGGCGAGAACTCGTCGCCCGAGGCCGTTGCCGCAGGGGCCGCCTGCACGATCAAGACCGTCGAACAGCTGACGGGCATCTTCATCGACGAGTACATGGTCGTGGACTTCTCGGGTCTGTCCACCATGGTCGACGCCCTGGGGGGCGTGCAGGTCTACGTCGAGGAGGACATCTACGACCCCGACCACACGGGGCTCGAGCTCGAGGCCGGCTGTTACCACATGGACGGGCTGACGGCTGTGCAGTACGCGCGCGTGCGCTACGGCGTCGGCTATGACGGTTCGGACCTCAACCGCATTGGCCGCCAGCAGAACCTCATGGCGGCGATGCTGCGCACGGCCCAGCAGAAGAACCTGCTGACCTCGGCCACGGACCTGTACTCCTTCGCCCGCAGCGCGCTGGCGACGCTCACGACCTCGCCGGGCATCGGCGAGCTGACCACGCTGGCGGGTCTGGCCCAGTCCATCGCCTCCATCGGCATGGACAATGTGCGCTTCGTGACGATGCCCGTCGCTCCGGCCCCCTCGGACCCCGACAACCGCGTCGTGCCCTCCTGGGAGGCCGAGGCCGTGTGGGATGCCCTCATCAACGACACCCCGGTTCCCGACGAGTCCGTCACCGTCCAGGGTGACGGGGGCGTGCCCTCGGACTCCGCGAGCACCGATGCCCCGGGCTCAGCAGACGGCTCCACCGACGAGGGCACCCCGGAGGAGGACGCCCAGGTGGGCGCGCCCCCCACCGAGGACCCCGCTGCCGCCTGTTACAACCTCCAGCACTAGGCTCTGCGTCAGTAACCCGCTATGTCACCGACACCCCCGAGCGAGGCCCTCCCGTCATGAGCTCGTCTGACTCGGGCGACCTGCCCCCCTCCTTCACCCCCGGCTCTGGAGCCAGGGGGCGGCGTCGCGAGCGCCGAGAGCGCCGAGAGCCGCCCGCGACACCCTCTCGGGATCTACGCGCCGACGGCGCGGCCGGTCAGGCCCGTCGCCAGGGCACGCCGCCTCCCACCGCCGAGCATCGTCAGGCCCCTCCCCCGCCCGTCGGCGCTAGACGCCAGGCGCCGCCACCTCCCACCGCCGAGCATCGTCAGGCCCCTCCCCCGCCAGCTGCCCAGCGCCAACAATCCCGAGCAGCCCAGCCCCCCGCGCTGCCGCCACGCGACTCCGGTGCCCCGCGCCGCCCCCACTCGTCGCGCGCGCGTGCGGGCTCCTCCGCCGTCCCTCTCGCACCCGGCGGACAGGACGGCGTCGAACGGACCCGGGCGCTGCCGACGGCCGGTGCCGCGCGCTCCGGTGCTCTGCCCCCTGCCCCGCATGCAGCGGCGCCCGGTGGGCAGACCGCCTACCCGGTGCGCCGCTCCGTCCACCAGCCAGGCGCCCACCGTCCGCAGCAGCCCACGGTGCCGCCCACGCGCCAGTTCGCCGCCCGGCCCGCTCAGGCTGCCCAGCCCGCCCAGGCCGCCCGGCCCGCCCAGGCCGACCCCTGGGCGCAGCCTCCGCTCCACCAGGCCGGCCCGCCGGTGCCCCCGCCCCAGCCTGCGCGGCCGCGTCGACGTCGGCGCGGGCGCCCGTTGCGCTGGATCGCCGTCGTCCTCGTCCTCGCGCTGACCCTCGTTGCAGGGCGCATACTGTGGCTCGCGCACCGCGTCGAAGACTCCATCGGGCGCGTGGACGCGCTCTCCGGGGCCGCGGACACAGCCGGGCAGACCTGGCTCATCGTCGGCTCGGACTCGCGCGCCGACGGCACCATCCAGGATGAGACCGAGGGCGCGAGGGCGGACTCGATCATGCTCCTGCACCGTGCGCAGAACGGCACCACGGCGCTCGTCTCGCTGCCGCGCGACACCTACGTCGAGATCCCGGACCACGGCGGGGACAAGATCAACGCCTCCTACTCCTACGGCGGGGCCCCGCTCCTGGTCGCAACGGTCGAGGACCTCACCGGCCTGACCGTGGACCACTACGTCGAGGTCGGTATGGGGGGCGTGACCTCCCTCGTGGACGCCGTAGGCGGTATCGAGGTGTGTCTGGACTACGACGTCGAGGACCCCGACTCCGGGCTCGTGTGGCACACGGCCGACGGCGAGTGCCAGACGGTCGACGGCACGCGGGCGCTGGCCTACTCGCGCATGCGCAAGGCCGACCCCCTGGGGGACATCGGCCGGGCACTGCGCCAGCGCGCCGTCGTCTCCGCCGTCGTCTCGGAGGCGATGAGCACCGAGACGCTCCTGTCGCTCAGTCGTCAGGACGCGCTCGTTGAGGCCGGTGCCTCCACGCTGACGGTGGATGAGGGCATGGGATCCGTTGACCTGGCCAGGATGGTCCTGGCCTTCCGCAACGCCACGGGCAGCGGGCTCATGGGCGCTCCCCCGATCGAGTCCCTCGACTACGAGCCCGGAGGGATCGGCGCGGCCGTACTCCTGGAGAACACGACGGCCCCGGACTTCTTCGAGTCCCTGAGGGATGGGACGCTCACCACCGAGGACTTCAACCAGCTCTCCGGCTGAGTGCCGATGCCCCGGCCACGACGGCGGCCGACCACCCGCGAAGGGTGGCCGGCCGCCGTCGTACGACTGGTGCCTCAGTCGCGCGGGCCGAAGTGCGGGCGGTTCGGGTCCGCCTGCCAGGCGCTGAAGCTGGAGGAGACGATGTCGTCGAGGTCGTACTCGGCATGCCAGCCCAGGACCCGGGTGATGCGCGAGGCGTCACCAATGAGCTGCGGGGGGTCGCCCGCGCGGCGGTCGAGCTCCTCGGGCACGAGGTCCAGGCCGGTGGCGGTGATGCACTTGTCGACCACCTCGCGCACGCTCGCCCCCTTGCCGGTGCCAACGTTGAAGACGTGCTCCTCCATGGGCCGGCCGGAGGCCAGGTAGTCCAGGGCGGCGATGTGGGCGGTGGCGAGGTCGCGCACGTGGATGTAGTCGCGGATGCAGGTGCCATCCGGCGTCGGGTAGTCGGTGCCGAAGATCTTCGGGGTCTCGCCCCGCACGAGGCGGTCGAGGACCATGGGGATGAGGTTGAGGGTCGCCATGTCCCCCAGGTCGTCCCAGCCTGCGCCCGCGACATTGAAGTAACGCAGGCCCGCCCAGCGCAGCCCCCAGGCGCGCTCGGCGTTGGCCATCATCCACTCGCCGATGAGCTTGGTCTCCCCGTAGGGGTTGATGGGGCGGCAGTCGATGTCCTCGCGGACCGTCTCCACGGGGGGCATGCCGTAGACGGCGGCGGAGGAGGAGAAGATCATCTGATCCACGCGGGCCTGCTCCATGGCGAGCATCATGTTGGCCAGGCCGCCGACGTTCTGCTGGTAGTACCAGGCGGGCCGGGTGACGGACTCGCCGACCTGCTTGCGCGCCGCGAAGTGGATGACAGCGGTGACACCGCGGCGCTCCATGAGGTCAGTGAGGACGGCCGGGGCCTCACCGGAGGCGACGTCGAGCTCGATGACGGCGGCGCCCTTGACGCGCTCGGGGCTGCCGTAGGACAGGTCGTCAACGACGATCACCTCCTCGCCGCGTTCACGCAGGAGACGGACGACGTGGGCGCCGATGTATCCGGCGCCACCGGCAACGAGGATGCTCATGGGACCAAGCCTAGACGTGTCGGCAGCCGCCGACCGCGTGTATGGTGTGGCTACACCAGACCCCCAGGCCTCTGGCGCACGCTACGCCCAAATCGGGGGGTCTTTTCTGATGATGGTGCCGTGCCCGCGGGTTATCGGCGCAAACGTGGTGCTTTAGACCGGCGTGTCGTGGTGTTAGTGGTGTGGGCCGGCCCAGTTTTTGCGTGCCCATAGGCCTTCTTCGGGGGTGGGGGTGGTGCCCCAGCGGGTAGCGCGCTGGCGTGACGGCCCCCGCGCCACCAGGCCAGCGCGCTCCCACCAGTTCGTCGTCCCGCAGGTGCGCACGGGCTCAGCCGCCGGCGGCGCGCCACTGGTGTCCACGCGGCGGACATGAACTGTGACCGCCGTCGGCGCCCTCGGCGAGATTCGCGGAATCACGCCGTTTCCTCCCGGCGGGTTGAGCCTCTGGGCCGGTCATGTCCGCGCCGTGGACACTCCATCTACGTCTGCTCCCCCGACTCCACCGACCGGCACGGCGCACACGCCCACACACGCACCGCCAACCCCACGTGTCACCGATGTCCTGGACATCACAGCCGTTCCCGCGTGAGCGTCACGGCTGTCGTCAAGGCACCAGGAAGGACCCGTTCTGGACGGACGTCATCGTCGACGATCAGCCCTGAGCACGGCGCTCGCGCAGGGCCGCGCCCTTGGCGTGGGCGACGCGGCCGAGCTCGGCCTGGAACTCACGCATGGCCGCACGCAGTCGCTGGGCCTCCTCACCCTCCCCGGCACCGAGGATGCGCGCGGCCAGCAGGCCGGCGTTGCGGGCACCACCGATGGAGACGGTGGCCACGGGCACGCCCGCAGGCATCTGGACGATCGACAGCAGCGAGTCCATGCCGTCGAGATGGCGCAGCGGTACGGGCACGCCGATGACGGGCAGCTCGGTGACGGCGGCGAGCATGCCGGGCAGGTGGGCGGCGCCACCGGCCCCCGCGATGATGACGCGCAGGCCCCGCTCACTGGCGCTGCGCCCGTAGTCGATCATCTCGGTGGGCATGCGGTGGGCGGAGACGACGTCGGCCTCGTAGGCGATGGACAGCTCGTCGAGGGCGTCGGCGGCCGCCTGCATGGTGGGCCAGTCGGAGTCGGAGCCCATGACGATGCCGACGACGGGGGTGGTGCTCATGAGGGTCCTTTCAGTGGGGTCGTGGCGGGTCAGGCCTCGCCGCGCAGGATGGCGACGACGGCGCGGGCCCGACGGCGGGCCTCGGCGACCGCCTCGGGCGAGGCCGGTGCCCACGGGTCGCCGGGGACGGTGACGTTGACGTGCCCGAGCTTGCGTCCGGGCCGCCACTGCTTGCCGTAGAGGTGGATCCTGGCGCCGGGGTCGGCCGCGAGCGCCCGCGCCCAGGCGCCGTCGTCGGGCTCCTGCTCACCGCCGAGGAGGTTGACCATGACGGTGGCGGCCGCCGTCGGCTCAGTGGAGCCCAGGGGCAGGTCGAGGACGGCCCGCAGGTGCTGGGCGAACTGGCTGGTGGCCGCGCCGTCCTGGGTCCAGTGGCCCGAGTTGTGGGGGCGCATGGCGAGCTCGTTGATCAGCAGGCGGGTGGGCCGGCCCGGGGTCTCGACGGCGAAGAGCTCGACGGCGAGGACACCCGTGACGTCGACGTGCTCGGCGACGGCGAGGGCGGTGGTGCGGGCGAGCTCGACTGCCGCCGGCTCCAGCCCGGGGGCGGGGGCGATGACCTCGGCGCAGATCCCGTCGGTCTGGATGGACTCGACGACGGGCCACACGGCGCTCTGCCCGCTGGGGCTGCGGGCCAGAAGCACGGCGAGCTCGCGGGTGAAGGGCACGGCCTGCTCGATGAGCAGGCTGGTGACGGCGCCGCCGCCGAGGCTGCCCCCGCCGGTGCCCGCGAGCCCAGCGGCCTGACCGGTGCCGGCGGCGGCGGTGGAGGTGATCCAGGCGGCGGGCTCGCCGTCGTCCAGCTGGGCGGCGCTGCGCACGAGCAGGACGCCGTGGCCGTCGTAGCCGCCGCGGGGAGTCTTGAGGACGACGGGCCAGCCGTGGCTCTCGGCGAAGGACTCGATGCCGGAGCGGATCTGCTCGGCGGTGCCGGTGACTTCGGCCCAGGCGGGCTGGGGGGCGCCGACCTCGGCCATGGCGCGGCGCATGGCGATCTTGTCTCGGGCGAGCAGGAGCGCGTCGGGGCCGGGCTGGACGGAGACGCCCTCGGCGACAAGGGCAGCCAGCAGCGCGGGGTCCTGGTGCTCGTGCTCGAAGGTGAGGACGTCGGCGGGCACGGCCGCCTGCAGCTGTGGGGCGCTGGACGCGTCGACCCGTGAGCCGGTGCCCGCCACGAGCGCGCGCACGGCCTCGGCGTCCCCGGCCGCGCCAACGGGGGCATCGACGACGACCTGGGCGGTGGAGCCGTCGGCCGCCTCGACGAGCGCCCGCAGGTGGATGCCGAGGGCACTGGCCTCCTCCTGCATCATGCGGGCCAGCTGGCCGCCGCCGATGACGGCGACGACGGGGGCGGGACGACGGGCGGCGGCAGCCGTGGGAGCGCTCACGAGGCCAGGCTACCCGGCCGCATAGGCTGGGGCGGTGCCCGACCACATGCCCCCGGTGTCCCCCGCAGCGCCGCCGCGTTCCTTTGAGCCGAGCCGACACGTGTCGCGGCTGCCACGTGTCGTGCAGGTGCTCCTCGTGTGGGCGGCGTGCACCGCCTTCACACTCCTGCTGGCCCGCCTGGGCGCCCAGGACACGCCCGCCACCCCGTGGGCGGGTCCCCGGCCCTCGTGGAGCGAGCACGTGTCCTTCTGGGACTCGGGCTGGTACGCCCGCATCGAGTCCGAGGGCTACCCCACCGAGCTGCCCCTGGATGAGTCCGGCCAGGTGACGCAGAGCACCTGGGCCTTCATGCCGCTGCTGCCGACGCTCGCCGGGCTGCTGTCGTGGACCGGCGCCTCCTTCTACGCCCGGGCGGCGCTGGTTTCCCTGGTCTCCTCGGCGCTGGCCGCGGTGCTCTCCGACCGGTGGCTGGCCCCACGCACGGGCGCCCCGACCTCCCTGTGGGCGGTGGCCCTCGTGTGGTCCGGGCCCTGCGCCCTCATCCTGCAGGGCGCCTACGCCGAGCCGCTGGCCCTGGCCCTCGTGGTTGCGGTGCTGCTGTTGGCGGACCGACGTCGTTTCCTGTCCGCCCTGCCCCTGGTGCCGCTGGCGGCACTGGCCCGGCCGGTGGGGCTGCCGCTGGCGGCCGGGCTGGGCCTGTGGTGGCTGGCGGACCTGCTGCGCTCGCGCGGCGTACTGCCTGCCGCAGTGCGCGCCCCTCTGGAGTCTGCCCTGGGGGCCGGATTGTCGGCGGCTGAGCGGCTGCGCCTGTTCGTGCTGACGGTGGCGGCTCTCGCCTCGGCGCTGCTGTGGCCGGCGCTGGCCTGGGCGGCGACGGGTCGTGCGGACGCCTACACGGCGACGGAGACCGCGTGGCGCGGCTCGCACCTGCTGCCTTTCACGCCCTGGGTGCTGCGCTCAGGCTGGTGGGTGGGCGAGCATCTGGGGCCGGTGCTCCTGGCCGGTGTCCTCCTGCTGGCGGGGGCGGCCCTCGGCTCGCGGGCGCTGCGCTCGACCGGGGCGGTGGCGTGGACCTGGTGCGTGGGTTACGTCCTGTACCTGCTGGTCTTCTTCGACCCGACGAGCTCCCTGCTCAGGCTGCTGCTACCCCTGGTGCCGGTGGGCTGGGCGTTGGCGGGCGCGCTGGAGCGCCACCACGGGCCGCGTGGCCTGGTGCTGGCCCTCGTGGTCGGTATCCTGGGGCAGGTGCTGTGGATCAGCTGGGTGTGGGACGTCGCGAGCGTGTCGATTCAGTGGGTGCCCTGACGGGTCGCGACGCCCCGTGTCGGCCCGGCCCGGCAAGCCCGGCGGGCACAGTCGGCACAGCGCTCACAGCGGGCACAGCGGGCACCCTTTAGGATCGCCCCCGTGCCGAACCCACCTACCTCGACGTCCCCCTCCCCCGTCGGCCTGCGTGCGCGCCTGGTCGCCTGGGCGCGCGAGTTCCTCCAGTTCGGCATCGTGGGGGCCCTCGCCTTCGTCATCGACGCAGGACTGTTCAACCTCTTCCAGCACGGGCCCCTCGGCTTCCTGTCCGGCCACCCGAACACGGCCAACGTGCTGAGCGCGACGATCGCGACCCTCTTCTCCTGGGTCGCCAACCGCCTGTGGACCTACCGGGGCCGTACCCAGGACAACGCCGCCCGCGAGGCGCTGCTCTTCGCCTTCGCGAACGTCGGGGGCGTGCTCATCACGCAGTTCTGCCTCTTTTTCTCCCATGAGGTGCTGGAGCTGACGTCCCCGCTGGCGGACAACGTCGCCGCCTACGTCGTCGGCTTCGCCCTGGGCACCGCCTTCCGCTTCGTCTTCTACCACTACATCGTCTTCACGGGCACGGCCGAGCAGCCGGAGTCTGCCGGGTCGGTGACGGTCGCTGTCGTCGGCGGTGCCCCCGCGACCCGACCCGCCGCTCGAAAGGAGCCGGAGGGTCCGACGGCGCCGCCCCGCCCCTGAGCACCACCCACCCGGCCCGTCCTGAGTGCGCGAACGCACACCGCAGACGTGAGCCGTGATGGTGCCGGTACCGGCTGGCAGTCCCTACCCTGAGGCCGTGCCCGCACTGCTCTCCCTGTCCCACGTTGCCGCCACGACGCTGCCCGCCCTGGGCCCGGACTGGCTCGACCCCGCGTCGATGATCACGACCTTCGTCCAGTGGGTGGGGCCGTGGGCGGTCCTGGGCGTCATGCTTGTCATCTTCGCGGAGACCGGGCTGCTCGTCGGCTTCTTCCTGCCGGGCGACTCCCTGCTGTTCACCCTGGGCCTGTTCGTCCACACGGGCCAGGTGCCGGTGAACATCTGGGTGGTGTCCTCGCTCATGTGGGTCGCTGCCGTTGCCGGAGACCAGACGGGCTACGCCATCGGCCGCAAGGCGGGACCCGCGATCTTCAACAAGCCCGACTCCCGGCTGTTCAAGCAGGAGCACGTCACGCGCACCCGCACCTTCTTCAACCGGCACGGCGGCAAAGCCGTGACGCTCGCGTGCTTCGTGCCGATCGTGCGCACCTTCACCCCCGTGATGGCCGGTGTCGGCCAGATGCGCTACAGGCACTTCGTCGGCTTCAACGTCCTGGGGGCGACGGTATGGGCCTTCGCCCTCGTGTGGCTCGGCTACGTCCTGGGCGGCCACGTGTGGATCCGCGAGAACATCGACGCCACCATCCTCACCATCGTGGGCCTCTCACTGCTGCCGATGGTCATCTCCTGGCTGTCTGCGCGCCTGCGCCGACGTTCAGAGATCACCGAGGGCACCGAGGGCACTGAGCGCGCCTGACCGACCCGGGCGCGAACCCTTCAGAAGCGCTGACGACGTCCCACACTCACAAGCGCTCCCTGCGGCAGGACCTTGTCGGGGTCCAGCGTCTTGGGCACGGAGCTGAGCAGGACGGAGAAGACCGGGGGACGCCGCTGTGACAGCTCGATGCGGCCGCCGTCGGCCTCGATGAGATCGCGCGCGAGCGCAAGGCCCACACCCGTGGAGCCGTGGCCGGAGACCGCGCGCTCGAAGATCGTCGACGCCAGCTCGTCGTCGACGCCCGGCCCCTCGTCCGCGATGTCGATGAAGACGCCGTGCCCGCCGTTGGCGCTGCGCACGCTCACCGTGGTCGTGCCCGCCCCGTAGCGCAGGGAGTTCTCCAGGCAGGTGGCGAGCACCTGGGCGAGCGAGCCGGGGGACGCCAGGACGGGCACGCCCACCTCGTCGCTCATGACGAGGGGGCGTCCCGCCGCCTTGAAGGCCGGTCCCCACTCCTCGCGCTGCTGCTCCAGGACGTCCACGAGGCGCAGCGCCTCCGTCGAGCCTCCGCCTTTGCGGCGGGAGGCCTTGAGCAGGTCCTCGACGACGCCGGTGAGCCGGTCCACCTGCTCGATGCAGGCGCGGGCCTCCTCGCGTACCTCTTCCTGCTCGGCGATCATCTCGATCTCCTCCAGGCGCAGCTCCAGGGAGGTCAGTGGTGTGCGCAGCTGGTGGGAGGCGTCGGAGGCGAACTGCCTCTCGGCGGCCAGGCGCCCGGCCACCCGCTCGGCCGAGCGCACGAGCTCGGCCTGGACGAGGTCGATCTCCTCGATGCCGGAGGTGCGCAGGCGCGGGCGCACCTGGCCGGAGCCGAGCTGCTCGGCCTCCGCCGCCAGGTAGATCAGTGGCGCCTGGATGCGGCGCGAGCCCCTGGCGGCGACGATGTAGGCGGTGACGATGGCCAGGAGCGCCAGGCCGAGGATCGCCAGCACCATGGTGATGATGATCTGCAGCCAGTCCTCGGAGTCGCGCGTCAGGCGCAGGGACAGCAGGACCCAGGCGGAGCCCAGCGGGACCCCCAGCAGGACGACGGCGACCATGACCGCGCCCATCGTCATGAGCATGACTCGTTGTCGCACGTCGTCCTCCTCCCCCGGGCCCGGCCCGGTGCGTGTGGCCCGCCGTCTGGCCGTGCGGCGCAGGCGGCGGCCCGGCTGCAGGGGCTCAGACCATCAGACGGTAGCCCGCGTCCTCGGCGAGCAGGAGGGCGGGATCGTCCTCGTCGTCGTCCAACTTGCGCCGCAGCCAGGTCACGTGCATGGCCAGGGCCTGGTCGGAGCCGGTCGGGTCCTCACCCCAGACCTCCTTGCGGATGTCCTCGGAGTCGACGACGCTGCCGGCGCCGCGCACGAGCACACGCAGGAGCTCGAACTCGCGGGTGGACAGCTGCAGCTCACGCGAGCCCACGAAGGCGCGGTGGGCGGCGACGTCGACCCTGATCTCGCCGGCGATGAGCTCGTCCTCGGTGACCTCGCCCGAGGCGCGACGCACCTGGGCGCGCACGCGCGCCAGCAGCTCGGCCAGGCGGAAGGGCTTGGTGACGTAGTCATCCGCCCCCGCGTCGAGGCCGACGACGTGGTCGGTCTCCTCCGAACGGGCGGTGAGCATGAGGATGGGGGTCGTCAGGCCCTGGGCGCGGACCTGACGGGCGACGTCAAGCCCGTCGATGTCCGGCAGGCCGAGATCAAGCACGATGATGTCGGCGTCCGCGGCCTCTTCCAGGGCTCGGGTTCCAGTACCGTAGGCGCGCACGGTGTAACCCTCGCGGCCGAAGGCGCGGGCCAGGGGTTCAGAGATGGCGGGATCGTCCTCGACAAGCAGCACGGTGGTCATACCCCGGATCGTATGGGACGGTGCCCGCTTGCGCTACGCCCTCGTGAAGATCGCCGGGTCGTCCGCTGTCGGCACAGTTGTCGGCACAGTCGTGCCGGCGGCCTGCGCGGCCGCGTTTCAGGCCTCTTCGAGTGCCCAGGGGACGATGTTTCCCAGACCTTTGGCGACGACCTCTTTGCACTCGCTCACCCGGTATCGGGCGGCGTCGGGCCCGTTCATGATGGCGCGGGCGGTCGCCTCATCCATGCGGATCCCGCCGGGCTCGGCGGTGTCGACCAGGCGCGAGGCCAGGTTGACGGTGGGGCCGAAGACGTCCCCGGAGCGTGAGACGACTCGCCCCTGGACGAGGCTCGCGCGCACGTGCATGGGCACGGGTCCGCTCTGCAGCTCGCGCACGAGTGCGGTGACGACGTCGGCGGCGGTGACGACGTCGTCGGCGATATACATGACGGCGTCGCCGATGGTCTTGACGACGCGGGCGCCGCGGGAGGTGACGACGTTGCGGGCCGTTGTCTCGAAGTCGTTGAGCATCGACTCCAGCTGGAGGCGGCCCATCGTCTGCGCCCGCTGGGTGAAGGCCACGATGTCGACGAAGCCGAGCGAGCGGGTCAGCGGGTAGAGGTCGGGGCCGGCGTCCTCGCGGCCGCGATCGGCGACCTCGGCGTCCGTGCGGCTGAGCAGGGCGGCCAGGTGGCGGCTCCACACGTAGTCGAGCTGGGCGCGCAGGGAGGCGGACACCTCATCGATGTGGTCGAGGACGACGAGCCGGGCGGCGGTGTCGTCCAGCTGCAGGCGCTGGGCGACGTCGGCGACGAAGGTCTCGAGCTGCCAGAGCACGAGGCGGTCCATCGTGTAGGACTGGGCGCGCAGCATCTCGAAGACGCTGGAGGCGGCCAGTCCCCCGCCCGGGGCGGAGGGGGAGGGCAGGCCGTCGTCATTGTCGTCGATGAGGTCGGCGACGCCGCACAGGGCGTCGACGTCCCTCTGGGTGAAGCGCACGTCGTCGGGGTCGACGTCGGCAAAGCCCATGGCGCGCCAGAAGCGGCGGGCGATGTCGGTGCTGGTGCCGGCGCCGTGGGCGACCTGGCGCAGCGTGAGCGTGGGTTGGCCGCCGAGCAGGAGGTGCTCGTGCCTGGTGAGGGTGGAGGGTATGAGCCCGGCACTGTCCTCCCCGGCCCGGTCCGCGGGCTCCCTCTGCTCACTCACCGTCGCAGAGTAGCCCAGGTCACAGAATTGTGCTTCATCCTTCGGGCGTGTGTGCAGGTGAATTGCGCATATGAATCACGTCCCCGGCGGCGACGACCCGTCTGCCCGCACTGGACTCCACCACGAGTCCGGGCTCGAGATCGAGGGCCCGGCCTTCGGCCACGTCGCCGCCGGGCATCTCGACGTGCACCGTCTGCCCCAGCGTGAGGCAGGCCGCACGCAGGTCGCCCAGCAGCGGCGCCCCGGGATCGCCGTCGTCACGCTCCCACTGCGCAGTCCTGGCTGCCAGGGCGACGGCGAGGGGGGCGAGAAGGTCCTGCGGGCGCAGATGGACGCCCGCGAGCGCGAGTGAGCCCGCCCAGGACACCGGCAGACCCGCACGCTCCTGCCCCACATTGAGGCCGATGCCCAGGACGACGGCAGCGGCCTCGTCCCGGCTGACGGGCCTCTGCGTGGGGGCAGTGGGGGCAGTGGGGGCACAGTGCGCCGGGTGGGCCACCTCGGTGAGGAGGCCGCCGACCTTTCGGGCCCGTCCCCAGCCCGCGATCTCCTCGGCGGGGGCCTGGTCCGGGGGTAGGAGGAGGACGTCGTTGGGCCACTTGGTCCAGGCGGTCCAGGTCGAGCCTTCGGCCGTCAGGACTCGGCTCAGGGCGTCGCGGACGGCCAGGCCCGCCACGAGCGGCAGCCAGGGCAGGCGGTCGGCGGGCACGAGGGGTCGCAGAACGACGGAGAGGGTGAGGGCCTCCTGGCCGGGGGTGATCCAGCTGCGGCCGGCGCGGCCGCGCCCCGCGGTCTGGTGCACGGCTCGCAGGGCCGACAGGTGGGGCCAGCGGCGTTGCGCATCACGGGGGTCGCGGGCCAGGGCCTCGATGAGGTCGCTGTTGGTCGAGCCGGTGCGCGCGACGGTGACGAGGGGTGTCAGGGCCGGCGCGGGGCACGGTTCGGCAGGGTCCGAGCCGCTGCGGGCGGGCACGTCGGGCGCGGTGGTCTCGCTCACGCGCACGACGCTAGCCCAGCAGCAGCCCCGCAGGCTCCTGCTGTACGCCATTGAGGTCGACGGCGCCCTCGTCCTGGCTCGCACGGGCAACCACGACCAGCTCCTGTAGGCGCCCGGTACCTGCGGCTCATGCAGGGCCACCCCATGGCCTCCCCCATCGTCAAGAGCAGGCGCTTGGTGCCTGCGGCTCATACCTGGGGGCCGCCCGATTTAGGGTGGGGACGTGAGCCCAGCCGCCCTCGTCCTCGCCTCCCAGTCCTCCGGACGCCTCGCGACGCTGCGCGCCGCCGGTGTCAACCCGCTCGTGCGCATCTCGGAGGTCGATGAGCCCGCCGTGCTCGAGGCTCTCTCCCAGGAGCGCACCAGGAGCGGACGGCCCCAGCCCACGCCTACCGAGCAGGTCCAGGCCCTGGCGCGGGCCAAGGCCCTCGACGTCGCCCACCGCTCGACACCCCTTGAGGACGCCTCCGCCACCGTCGTCGTCGGCTGCGACTCGATGCTGGAGATCGACGGACAGGTCGTCGGCAAGCCGCGCACGAACACCGCCGTCCGCGAGCGCTGGGCCGCCCTGGCCGGCGCCACCGGGGTGCTGCACTCCGGTCACACCGTCGTGCGCCTGGGCGACAGTGCCACTGAAGGGGCCACTGAGGGGGGCACGGAGGGGGCCATCGCGGAGGGCGTGTCCTCCACCGTCGTGCACTTCGGCTCGCCCACTGCCCGGGAGGTCGAGGCCTACGTCGCCACCGGGGAGCCGCAGTGGTGCGCGGGGGCCTTCACCATCGACGGCTACGGCGGCGCCTTCATCGAGGGCGTTGAGGGCGACCCCCACGGCGTCGTCGGACTGTCCCTGCCCCTGCTGCGCCGCCTCCTGGCAGGCCTGGGGGTGACGTGGACCGACCTGTGGGAGCTGCCGGCCGGGTCGGCAGACCGCGAGGCCACGGGCGCATGAGGCGCCTACTGGTCGCCGCCCGCTCGGGCACGGCCCTGCGCCTGGCCCGCAGCGCCCGGGCACTGGGCCTGACCCCCGTCGGCGTTTTCACGGCCGTGGACCGCGACAACCTGTGGTTGCAGGCCCTGGACGACGCCGTCGAGATCGGGGCGTACGACGACGTCGACGCGCTGGTCGCAGCCGCCCTGGACCTGAAGGCCGACGCCCTGCACCCCGGGGTCGGCTTCGCCGCCGAGTCGGCGGCTCTGGCCCGGGCCGTGGGCGCGGCCGGCCTGACCTGGGTGGGGCCCTCGGCTGAGGCGCTGGACCTGCTGACCGACAAGCTCGCCCTGGCCGGCCTGGCCCGGCGCCTGGGCGTGCCCGCTCCCCTGTCCCTGCCGGTGGGCACTGTGGGCACTGAGGACCTTGACGAGGTCCTGGCGCTCGTGCCGGGGCCGGCGGTAGTCAAAACGGTGCACGGCGGGGGCGGGCGCGGCGTCGTCGTCCTGCCCGGAGCGCAGGACCCGGCTCGTGGGCAGCGCGCCCGACACGCGCTCGCCTCGCTCGCGGACCTCGGCCCCCTCATGCTGCAAGAGGCGGTCGGCGGGGCGCGCCACGTCGAGGTGCAGGCCCTGGCGGACGCCTCCGGCCACCTCGTCACCCTGGGCACGCGGGAGTGCTCGGTGCAGCGCCGCTCCCAGAAGGTCCTCGAGGAGGCCCCGGCCCCCTTCCTGACCAAGGGTGTCGTGAGCGCGCTGGAGGAGTACACGCGCGCCCTCCTGGGTGCGGCCGGCCTCACGGGGGCCGCGACCTGCGAGTTCCTGGTGCCGGCCGACGGCGAGCCCCTGCTGCTGGAGGTCAACGCGCGCCTGCAGGTCGAGCACGCGGTGACGGAGGAGGTCACGGGCGCGGACCTCGTGCGCGCCCAGCTGCTCCTGGCGCAGGGTGCGGACCTGGAGCACGCGCTGGACGGCCTGGAGCACGACGGCGGGCGCGTGCCCGTGCGCGGCCACGCGGTCGAGGCGCGCCTGTACGCCGAGGACCCGGACACGCTGCTGCCCGAGTCCGGTGATGTGCTCGGCCTCGCCGTGCCCCTGAGCCTGAAGGCAGAGCGCAGCCGGGCGGCGGCGGGGCTCCCGGCGGGCCTGCCGCGCCTGCGCACGGAGCGCTCGGTCTTCGCCGGGGACGCGCTCGTGCCCGGGGTCTCGGACCCGCTGGCGCTGCTGGTCGCCGTCGGCCAGGACCGGCAGGAGGCGCTGGACGCGCTGGACGAGGCTCTGGCCGAGGTCAGCGTCAGGGGGGTGCGCACGCTCGGGCCGCTGCTGCGCGAGGCCCTGGCCCACCCGGACCTGCGCGCAGAGGACGGCTGCGAGGCCGGCTGGACGGGCGAGGACGAGGACGAGGCCGGCTTGACCGTGACCACCCGCTGGCTCGAGGAGGTGCTGCGCCCGGGCGTCGGCAGCCCGGCAGAAACCACCACGGCGCCCACCGACCCCACCCCGGGCGTCGGCAGCCCGGCAGAAACCACCACGGCGCCCACCGACCCCACCCCGGGCGTCGGCAGCCCGGCAGATGCCACGAACCCGGACGGGGCGCTCGTCCTGCGGGCGCCGATGGCGGGCACCGTCGTCGCCGTCGAACAGGGCCGCATGAGCGAGGGGCGGCCCGTCGTCGTCCTAGAGGCGATGAAGATGCGGGTGCCCGTCCCGGCCCCCATCGAAGGGGACGTGTCCCCCGAGCCCGGCGCCGTCGTCGGCACCACGGTGCGGGCGGGCGAGCGGCTGGCGCTCCTGACCCCAACGGTCCGGACCGCCGGGCCGGCCGCGCCCCCGCCCACCGCAGCCCCGCGCGACGCAACCTCACGGGTGACGGCGCTGGCCGACCCCGGGTCCCTCAGCGACGTCGTCAACGACGACGCCGTGCTCACCGCCCGCCTGCGCCTGGACGGGCGCGAGGCCGTGGTGTGGGCCCAGGACCCGACCGTCAGGGGCGGCACCATCGGCCTGGCCGGGGCCCGGCGCGTCGCCGCGCTCATCGACCGGGCCGCCGACCAGGTCCTGCCCGTCATCTGCCTGCTCGACGGCGGCGGGGCGCGCGTGCAGGAGGGAGTCGACGCGCTCGGGGGTGTCGGCCTCATCCTAGCGGCGCAGACCCGCGCGCACGCACGCACCGTGCAGGTGGGGCTCGTCCTCGGGCCCGCCGCTGGGGGCGCCGCCTACGCCCCCGCGCTGACGGACGTACTCGTCATGGTCGAGGGCCGGGGACAGGTCTTCCTCACCGGGCCCGCCGTGCTCACCTCCTCCACGGGGGAACGGGTGGACGCCGAGGCGCTGGGCGGTGCCCGCGTGCACGCCGAGCGCGCGGGCACCGCACACCTGACGGTCCCAGACGAGGCCGGGGCCTGGCGGGCGGTGCGCCGACTGCTCGCCTACGCCCCCACCGGCACCCGCGAGGTCCGGGCCCTGCCGCTGCGCCCCGGTGGCGCCGGAACCGCCGTGCGCCCCTCCGACGCGGGCACCGTCCTGGTCGTGCCTGAGGACTTGTCCGAGGCCTACGACGTGCGCACGCTCCTGGCCCGGCTCGTCGACCGCGGCGACCTGCTCGAGCTGCGCGGCTCGTGGGCCACGAGCGTGGTCACGGGCCTGGCACGCATCGAGGGCGTGCCCGTGGGCGTCGTGGCAACGCAGCCACTCTCCCTCGCCGGGGCGCTGACGCCGCAGGCCTCGCAGAAGATCACCGAGCACCTGGCGCTGTGCCGCCGGCTCGGGCCTGGGGTCCTCACCGTCGTCGACACTCCCGGCTTCCTGCCCGGGCCCGAGGCCGAGGCCACCGGGACGGTGCGCCACGGGGCCGCACTCGTGGCCGCCTACGCCGCCTTCAGTTCCGAGGGCGGCCGGCTCATCACGCTGGTGACGCGCCGCGCCTACGGGGGCGCCCAGGTGGCGCTCGGCTCGAAGGCGCTGTCGGGCGCGCTCACGCTGGCCTGGCCGGGAGCCCGCCTGGGGGTCATGGACGCCGACAGTGCGGTGAACCTGACCTCCCGTCGCGCCCTGGCGCGGGCCGCGCAGGAGGGCCAGGATGCTGGCGCACTGCGTCGGCGGCTCGTGGCCGAGCAGGAGGGACGGGAGTCGGCTGGGGTGGCACATGAGGCCGGATGGGTTGATGAGATCGTCCGGCCCGGGGCCACGCGCGCCCGCATCGCCGCCGCTCTGACGGCCGGGGACGCGCCTGCGGTGCGACTCGCCCCCTCCGGCTCGCAGCGCCACCCCGGTGACGGCTGGGTGGACTGCGCCTGCGGGCGCCGACACTGGGGGCTCAACGGTGCAGCCGGTTTGCTCGTGTGGCGCCGCTCGCTGCCGCAGGCTCCCGGGAGCATGGGCGACAACGGGCCCGCGGACGGTATCGGTGAGCGCCAGTCTGCCGACCGCGCCGGGGACGGCGGCCCACGGCTGGAGGTCCTGCTCCAGCTGCGTGCGTGGTGGACACACCGGGGCGGCACGTGGGGCCTGCCCGGAGGGGCGGTCGCCGACGGAGAAGAGCCCGCCGAGGCCGCTTTGCGCGAGGTGGAGGAGGAGACGGGGCTGCTGGCCCGGCTACTCGTGCTGGGCGGCGCCCAGATCCAGGAGCACGGGACGTGGCGCTACACGACACTCACGGCTCAGGCACCGTCGGAGGCCGCTTGGGACCTGGTGCTGCCGGTGGACCGCGAGTCCTCGGGGCTGGCGTGGGTGGTTTTGACCGCGAGCACGGGCGAGGACGGCATCAGGCGCTGGGCGCCGCCGCATCCGCCCACGAGGGAGGGCGTGCGGAGCCCACTGCTGCCCGCGCTCTCGGCCGTCTGGGAGGAGCTGGCGGCCCTGCTGCCCCAGCCCTGAGCCGGCGGCGGCCCGTGCTGTGGGGCTTGCACGCTCACGATTTTCGGTCTCCGTCAGATTCCGCGGAATTCTGCGGTTTTCCGTCTCGACGGTTTCGAGTGCTTCGGCTCCCATGTGCATGGGCAACCTCCATGCACATGGGAGCCAAAAAGACGGTTTCCAGCAAAACGGCCCAAACGGCGGAATACCAACGAAAAGTCCGAATCGGCTACATCACACCAGTCACATGAGCGTGCAACACCCACGCTCATGGGTACTACTCCACGCGACGTCCCGGGGCGGGCTCGCGCATCACCAAGGGGATTGCCGCCGCGCGACGGGACTCACCCGCGGCAACGCGCTTTAGACACCTTCGTTCTCGTTGACGAGGGCGCTCATCAGCGCCGTGAAGACCGCGCGCTGCTTGGGCGGGACCCGGTCGATGACGTGGCGGCGCACGCCCGCGAGGTGGAGGGGGGCGGTGCGGCGCAGGAAGGCGAGCCCGGCCTCGGTGAGCTCGGCGACGACGCCGCGCCGGTCGGAGGGGCTGGCGCTTCGCCGCACGTAGCCCTCCTTCTCCAGACGCCCCACAGTGTGGGTCAGGCGTGAGCGCGAGTGACTCACGCGCTCGGCGAGGACGGACATGCGCATGCTCATGCCCTCGGCCTCGGACAGACGCACGAGGATCTCGTACTCATGCAGGGAGATGCCGGCGCCGGCCTCGAGCTCGTGGTTGAGGCGCGCGGTCACGCCAAGGGAGGCGGAGAGGAAGGCGCGCCACGCGCCCATCTCCTCAGCGTTGAGGACGCTGGTGTCCTCAAGGGTGGCCAGGTGCCGCGCGCCTCGCGGCGGTGCGGTGGGAGCCTCCTGGCCGCGGCCGCCTGCGGGGGCCTGCCTCTTCTGGGGCGTGTGCGTGCTCATGGTGCGTCCTGCTCCTCTCCCCATCCAGAAGGTCGTTCAGGATTGAACGATTGCTGAGACAGGTATACCACGCCCGCCCCGGCACACCCGATCAGCGCCTGCGCAGCAGGACGCCGCCCCCACTGAGGACGTCGCCATGGGGCTCCAGCCGCAGCCGCAGCCCCCCAGGGGGGACGACAGCGGGGGCGAGGAAAGGCAGGTCCACCCGCTGCGCCGGAGCCACCGCGAGGCTGAGGGCGGCCAGCAGCGTCCCGTGCGCGACGACGTCAGCCTCCCCCGCTTCCAGGCCCGCGCGAGCGGCGGCCCCGGGGACCAGGTGCAGGGCGTTGCGGTCGCCCGTGGCCCGGGCCCAGGCGGCGAGTTCCGCGGGGGTGAGCAACAGCTCCTGCTCGCCGGCATCCGCCCCAGACAGTGGCGGGGCCGACGGCGAGGCTGTGGCGGTGCGCGCCTCGGCTCCGCCGTCGTGCCGCGCAAGCCAGTGGGTGGCCTCGATGCCGCCATCCACCAGGCTCACGGTCAGGGTGCGCCAGCCGCGCGCCGCAGGCAACCACGCAGGCCGACTGTCAACACCGTCGGTCTCTCCCCCGCCCCGGCGCCGCTGTCCCCCACCGCTGCGGGCGCCCTCCCCCGAGCCACTCAGGGGCACCAGTCGGCAGCGCCGGTGAACGATCCCGTCCCACGTCCCCAGGTGCGGACGCAGGGCGGCCAGGGTCGTCAGTGCCGGCAGGAGGAGACGGGTCGCGCGCGCCGTGACCTCGGCAACGCCGTCGGACTCCCATGTCAGACGGGCCAGGACGGAGCTGAGGCAGTCGGCGATCGCCGAGGGGTCGACGTCGGCCCCCGCGCACGACGAAGCCCCGCCGGTCGGGTGACTGGCGGGGCCGCTCATAGCCGGATGGTACCCGGCGAGGAGAAGTCAGCGGGTCTCGCGGTGCTCCGTGTGCTTGCCGCAGCGGCTGCAGAACTTGCTCATCGCGAGACGGTCGGGGGTGTTGCGACGGTTCTTCTTCGTGATGTAGTTGCGCTCCTTGCACTCCGAGCAAGCCAGAGTGATCTTGGGGCGGACGTCAGTGGACTTGCTGGCCACGTGTCTCTCCTCTGTCTGATCCTCGAGCCAGGGTGTGCTCGAACCTTGCGTAGCGGGGGAGGGACTCGAACCCTCGACCTCACGATTATGAGTCGTGCGCTCTAACCAGCTGAGCTACCTCGCCTTGTTCATGCATGAGGGGCCTTGCCGGCCCCTTGTGCATCAGAGCCTCGAACGAGGATTGAACTCGTGACCTCTTCCTTACCAAGGAAGTGCTCTACCACTGAGCTATCGAGGCAACGAGCCGAATCGTAAGCGGAACCGTCTTGCCTGGGCAAACCGGCGCCGCGTGGACTCGCTCACTGCGGACCGCCCCGTCGGGGGCGCTGACCCTCGGGTCTGAGGACCCTCCGATCATGGTGGCGGGTGAGGGATTCGAACCCCCGTAGCATTCCGCGGCTGATTTACAGTCAGCTCCCATTGGCCACTCGGGCAACCCGCCATGCTCCGCGCTCGCGCTCCGAAGAGCGTTCGCTTGACGCCGTGGAAGAATAGCAAGCCGATGAGCCACGGCGCCAATCTCGGCTGTAGGACCCTGCTCACAGGGCCCCAGGCTCGCACCGCCTCATCCACCACCGCCCGCCTCACCACCGCCTCCGGCCCGCGCCGCACCGGCCCGACGAAAGGACACCCATGGCCTCCGAGTCCTCATTCGACGTCGTCTCCAAGCTCGACCGTCAGGAGGTCGACAACGCCGTCAACCAGACGGCCAAGGAGATCTCCCAGCGCTACGACTTCCGCGGTGTCGACGCCGCCGTCGAGCTCAGCGGGGACACAATCACGATGCGGGCGAACTCCGCCGAGCGCGTCCTCGCCATCCTCGACGTGCTGCAGTCCAAGCTCTTCCGCCGCGGGGTCTCCCTCAAGGCCCTCGACCTGGGCGACAAGGAGCCCCGCCTGTCGGGCAAGGTCTATGCGATGGTCTGTCCGCTCAAGGAGGGGCTGAGCCAGGAGGTCGCCAAGAAGATCACCAAGACGATCCGCGACGAGGGCCCCAAGGGTGTCAAGGCCACGATCCAGGGTGACGAGGTGCGCGTGTCCTCCAAGTCGCGCGACGACCTCCAGGCGGTCATCGCCCTGCTCAAGGGGCTCGACGTCGACGCCGCCCTCCAGTTCGTCAACTACCGCTGAGAACTGGTGCTATCCCCCACGAGAACTGGTGCTATCCCCCACGAGAACTGGTGCTAATCCCGGTCTGGACCGGGCAATGCCGTGCCCGGCTCCCGGCCCAGCCAGTCGATGAGGGCGGGGGGCGCCGTCGTCTGCGCTGCCAGGACGACGACGTTGGCCGCCGTCGTGACACCACCACGGCCAGCACAGCGCGGCCCAGGCCAGCAGGTCCGGTCTCCCCCAGCGCCCGCTCCAGGCCTGTGGAGCCGGTTGCCTTGGCGAGGACAA
Source organism: Actinomyces respiraculi (assembly GCF_014595995.2). Taxonomy (NCBI): domain Bacteria; kingdom Bacillati; phylum Actinomycetota; class Actinomycetes; order Actinomycetales; family Actinomycetaceae; genus Actinomyces; species Actinomyces respiraculi. Next base: position 494,558 of record NZ_CP063989.1, on the reverse strand, counting down.
CGGCAATCACCGGCACGAGCGCCCCGCCGCGACGAGCGTCCGAGCTCTCCACCTCCGCCCGGGAGACGTGCAGCCCGCAAGGGCATCCTCAGTCCCCACCTCCACGAGACCGGTGCCGCCACGTGCGCCAACTAGAGCAGCTACTACAGGCAGCCAACGGCCGCGAGCACGTTCGCTGACCCGAGCACGGCGGTCAGGACGAGGCGGACAGACCCTGGGCAGCGGTCCTGTGTGCGTTCAGCGTGCACGGCGGCCTGCTGTGATCGTGACTACTGACGCATGTCGGCACCCCCGGGCCGGCCCCGGCTGCGGACGACGTCGGCACCCCGGGAGCCAGTTCGCGATGCACGGAGGACGACGTCGATCTCGTGCCGTCTCCCCCGGCTTCATGGACCACAGCACCCGGTCTCGCGGGGAACAACACCAGTTCTCGACGGGGATAACACCAGTTTTCGACGGGGATAACACCAGTTCTCGTGGGGGATAGGCGGACACCGGCGGACACCGGCGGGGACCGGCGCGCCGGTCAGTAGCCGGCCATCCGCTCCAGGCGGGCGATGCGCTGATCCATCGGCGGGTGCGTGGTGAAGAGGTTGCGCAACCGGCCGAAGGGGTTGGCGATCATCATCGCGCTGACCGTCTCGACCCGCGGCTCGGGCACCATCGGGGCCGCGGCGATCCCGCCGTCGAGCTTGCGCAGGGCGCTGGCCAGGGCGAGCGGGTCGTGGGTGAGCACCGCGCCGTCGTGATCGGCGTCGTACTCGCGGGTGCGTGAGACCGCGAAGCGGATGAGGCTCGCTGCCAGGGGCGCGAGCAGGGCCAGCAGGAGCAGGACGACGACGTTGCCGTCGCGCCGGCTGCGCCCGCCTCCGAACCACAGGATCATCTGCCCCACCGAGGAGATGACGCCGGCGATCCCGGCGGCCACCGAGCTCGTGAGAATGTCGCGGTTGTAGACGTGGCTCAGCTCGTGGCCCAGCACGCCGCGCAGCTCGCGCTCGCCCAGCAGCTGCAGGATGCCCTGGGTGCAGCACACGGCGGCGTGCTTCGGGTCCCGCCCGGTGGCGAAGGCGTTGGGGCTCATGGTGGGGGCGATGTACAGGCGGGGCATCGGCTGGCCGGCGGCCGCCGACAGCTCGCGCACGATCGCGTGCAGGGCCGGGGCCTGGGCCTCGCTCACCTCGATGGCGCCCATGGAGCGCACGGCGATCGTGTCCGAGTTCCAGTAGGCGTAGGCCGTCTGGGCCACGCCGATGAGCGGCATGATGAACAGCCAGACGCTCGAGCCCGTGCCCCGCGCGAGCAGCCAGCCGAGGGCGAGCAGGAGCGTCCACAGGCCGCCCATGAGGACGACGGTCTTGAGCCCGTTGTGGTGGTTCACAAGCGCACCCTAAGGCACAGGACTGGCCGTGTGCTGAGAGTCGGCTGTACGACGACGTCGTCACACGCCCCCTGGGTCACACGGGACCGGCGCCCCGGGGACAGGGCCGACGGCGTCCGTGCGCACACTCAGGCGAGCAGGGCGCAGACGTCAGCCACCGGCAGGTCCAGCGCCTGCCCGACTCCCGGGGTGTACAGGGCGCCGTCGTGGGTGCTCACGCCACGGGCCAGGTCGCGCCGGGACCGGCAGGCCTCACGCCAGCCCGCGTCGGCCAGGGCCAGCACGTAGGGCAGGGTCGCGTTGGTCAGCGCGTAGGTGGAGGTCTGGGGCACCGCTCCGGGCATGTTGGCCACGCAGTACATGACCCGCCCCTCAACCTCGAAGGTCGGCTCGGAGTGGGTGGTGGGGCGCGAGTCCTCGAAGCAGCCGCCCTGATCGATGGCCACGTCCACCAGCACCGCCCCGGGCCGCATGCGGGTGACGAGCTCGTGGCTGACGAGGTGCGGGGTGCGCTCACCGGCCACGAGCACCGCCCCGATGACCAGGTCCGCACTCAGGCAGGCGGTCTCAACGTCCAGGGGCGTGGAGTAGCGGGTGTGGATGCGCCCGCCGGAGGACTCCTCGATCTGGCGCATCCGGGCGGGGTCGACGTCGTAGACCGTGACGTCCGCCCCCATACCCGCGGCCACCCGCGCGGCAGCCGTGCCGACGGCCCCTCCGCCCAGGACGACGACGTTGCCGCGTCGCACCCCGGCGGCACCGCCCAGCAGCAGTCCGGCACCCCCGTGGGGCCGCAGCAGGCAGTCGGCCCCCACCTGGGCGGCCAGACGCCCGGCGATCTCGGACATGGGCGCCAGCAGCGGCAGGCTCCCATCGTCAGCGGCGACGGTCTCGTAGGCGATCGACGTCGTACCGGCGGCCAACAGGGCCTCGGTCAGGGCTCGGTCGGCGGCCAGGTGCAGGTAGGTGAACACGACCAGGTCGCGACGCAGGAGGTGGTACTCGTCGGGCACCGGTTCCTTGACCTTGATGACCATCTCGGCCTGGCCCCACACCTCGGCGGCGTCGGCGACGACGTGGGCGCCGGCGTCGGCGTAGTCCTCATCGCTGATGCCCGCCCCCAGGCCGGCGCCGGCCTGGACGCTCACGGTGTGTCCGCGGCCGACCAGGGCGTGCACTCCGGCAGGGGTGATAGCGACCCGGTACTCGTGGTCCTTGACCTCAGTGGGGATACCAATTCGCATGTCTGTTACCTCTCCATACTCGGCGACGGCGTTGACCGATCAGCGTCGTCAGTACTGCTCATTCCGACGACGCAGTGGGCGAGTCTCAGTGACGGCGTCTGGCGACCTTGAGCCCTCCGAGGGCCAGAGCAAGGAAACGCTGGTAGGACAACTCCTGCTCGTGCCACAGTTGTTCCCCTTTGCTTAGGGCGTCGGCCGCCTGTTCCACATGCATGAGTGTCAAATACTTCGTCGGCAGGTCTGACGGGTCGTAGTCGGCGCGGTGGCGGGCATCCTGAAGAACGACAAACGCCTCAGCCAGATCCGTCACTCGAGGATCAACATGGTCAAAAGCGATGTGGATGGCGTGCGTGCGGCCCGGGTCGCCGACCGATCGCACCGCTGTAGCTAACTCCGCCAGGTCCTTGTGCGTCACCCACCGGGCGACCGCCGCGTGACGAGTTGTCCACTCCCCCGTCGGTTCTCTTATCAGGTACTGGGCGGCGTGCCGGGACAGCAGGTGGAAGACGGCATAGTAGGCGGTACTCGTCGCCCGGCGCAGAGCCGCCTCCGGGGGCCGCCCGGTGGGGATCTCCCGGTAAGCCTGGTCGAGGAGCCCACGTGGGTGGAGCCCGCTCACGTCTGCCATTCCTCGGGCACGTCGCTATCGTACCCATCGGCAGCCTCGGGCACAGCGGCATCATCGACAACAACGACGCGGACCGGCTGGTCGATGTCAACGTGGGAGGTCACGATGCGCCGCGACTCGCGATTGAGCATCTTGAAGGACTCCAGGTCCCAGTTCTCATCCGGGGTGTGGGTACGGGCCGCCACGGAGACCACAATCGTTGTGCCCTCGGGGCTGTCCTCATCCCAGATGTCGACCTTGACGGGCGTGAGGGCCTCAGGGCGCAGCCCGAGGATCTCTTTGCGGATCACCTCACGCTCGAGCACCGTGTTCATCGCTTCAGTGTGCCACAGCACCGGTCACCGTCCCAGAAGGTGGCGCAGGCGCGCAGGCAGTCGCGCGGGATCGGGCCGGCCGATGAGCGCCACCGGGTCCGCCGGGGCGTCGGCGCCGCGCGAGATCGCCGTCATGGCCTCGCGGGAGACCACCTTGACCCGTTCACGCTCACGCCGCTCGCCGCTGGTGAGCTGCACCGGCCCGTAGTCCTCACCCAGCCGGCGCTCGTAGGCATCGAGCAGCTCCCAGCCCTGCCACGTCGTGTACGGCACGCCCCGCTGCTCAAGCAGGGCCACCACGGCCTCGTGACCCACCTGGGTCTCGTCGTCGGCGTGCAGCAGGCCCGCCTGGGCGTCGGCGACGAGGTTGCCGATGGTCTCCTGCGCGTCCGACTTCGTCGAGCCGATGAGCCCGACCGGGCCGCGGCGGATCCAGCCGGTGGCGTAGACGCCGGTGAGGGGGGTGCCGTCCTCGCCGATCACCCGCCCGCCCTCGTTGGGCACGACGCGGCGCTGGGCGTCGAAGGGCAGGCCCTCGATGGGGCTACCGGCGTAGCCGACGGCGCGGTAGACGGCCTGGGCGGGCCAGTCGCGGAAGACGCCCGTGCCGCTCACGGAGCCGTCGCCGTTGAGGCGGGTGCGCTCGGTGCGCAGGCCGCGCACGTGCCCGCCCTCATCGAGGAGGATCGCGTGGGGGGCCTCGAAGAGGTGGATGTGGATGGTGCGCGAGGCGGTGAGGTCCTCCGGCTCCTGCATGGCGTAGCCCTCGAGGGCCTTGACGACCTGGCGCTGCTGGTTGGAGGCGCGCAGGGCGGCCTCGCTGCCGGCGTCGTACTCGAAGTCCTCCTCGTCAACGGTGACGTCGACGTCGGGCTGCTTGCCGAGCTCGCGCAGCTCCAGGGGGGTGAACTTCACCTGGGCGGGGCCGCGCCGTCCGAAGACGTGGACGTCGGTGACCGGGGAGGCGGCCAGGCCCTCAACGACGTTGGCGGGGATCTCGGTGGTCATGAGGTCCTCGGGGTGCTTGGCGAGCATACGGGCGATGTCGAGGGCGACATTGCCCACGCCGATGACCGCGACCTCGCGGGCGGACAGGTCCCAGGTGCGCGGGTGGTCGGGGTGGCCGTCATACCAGGAGACGAAGTCCGCCCCGCCGAAGGACTCGAGGGCGTCAATACCCGGGATGTCGAGCTCGGCGTCCGTGTCCGCGCCGGTGGCCAGGACGATGGCGTCGTAGTGCTGGCGCAGCTCGGCGACACTGATGTCGCGGCCGACCTCGACATTGCCGATGAGGCGGATGCCGCCGCGCTGGAGGATCTTGTACAGAGCGACGATGATCTGCTTGATGCGCGGGTGGTCGGGGGCCACGCCGTAGCGCACGAGGCCATAGGGGGCGGGCAGCCGCTCGAGGAGGTCGATGCTGACGTCCAGGCCCGATTTGGACAGGATGTCCGAGGCGTAGATGCCGGCAGGGCCGGCGCCGACGACGGCGACTGACAGGGGACGGGTGCTCACGTATGCGTTCCTCCGGGCGAGTGGCGCCGTCGGGAGACGGCTGATCCGCCGCCCAGTGTAGGGACCGGCACCCGGCTCGTTCGGACCAGCCGCACACCGCCCGTGTCCACACAGCGGACATGAACCGCGATTCCCGACGACGCCGCCGCCGCCCGACGTCCCGCACTCACGCCACTGCGCCTACGCTCAGCGCGCCGAGGCACCGGTCATGTCCGCCGCGTGGACACGTCCGGGCGCCCTCCGCGTGGGCGCAGCCAGGTCGTAGAGCACCGCAGCGGCGAAGGAGACGGGCAGGACGATGACCGACAGGACGAGGGCGCGTGTCTGGTAGCTCTTGATCACCGGGGGAGGAGGCCATGCCCGCGGCCAGGAGCAGGAAGTAGCACAGGGGCGAGACATGGGGGCGACCCAGCGCCTCCACGAGCCGAGCTCCGCGGCACCGGCCTCGGTGCGGAGCATGGTCGCCGGCGAGGAGCACCAGTCAGCCAAGGCCCACCTCCTTGAGGGCGACGGCGCGCAGCAGGTCGGCCATGCGCGGCGTCCTGCGCGTGACGGAGACAACGACGCCGCCCGCCCCGGTCACGGCCGTCCAGGAGCGGGGCGAGGCCTCCGTCGAAGACGTCGGCGAGGAGGACGGCGCCCGACCCGGGTGGGGCCGCTCAGGCCGCCCGGTCCACCAGCAGGTGGGCGAACTGCTCCATGGCGGCGCGCACGAGCGCCGCCCGCTCACGGGTGTCGGCCAGGGCGGCTTCGCGCTCAGTGGCATCGGTGACGCCCTGGGCGTCCAGACGCTCGACGGCCCCCGCGACGGCGGCCTCCTCCAGGCCCGCCAGCACCGTGACGGCCTCCTCGGCCCAGCGCATCGCCATCCGGCGGGTGCGCTCGAGCACCGGGTGCTCACGCAGCCGCGCCACGACCTCGGCCAGGGCCTCGTCCGACGACAGGTTCGTCGAGGACAGGGTGGACAGGATCGACTGGCCCTCGGCGTCGAGCTCGCCCGCCGCCAGGGCGCGGCGCAGCAGGAGCACCGGCATCGTGTCCACGCCCTCGCGCAGGTCAGTGCCCGGGGTCTTGCCGGTGGTGGCGGAGTCGCTCGTGAGGTCGATGACGTCGTCGGCGAGCTGGAAGGCGACGCCGATCTTCTCCCCGAAGGCCTCGACGACCGCCTCGGCGCGCGCCCCCGCGCCCGTGAGCATGGCGCCGTAGCGGGCGGAGACGGCGATGAGGGAGCCGGTCTTGTCCGCCAGGACCTGGATGTAGTGCTCGACCCGGTCCACGCCGACGGGCACGGGCAGGGTCTCGTGGAGCTGGCCCATGCACAGGCGCTCGAAGGTCTTGGCGTGGGCGAGGACGGCCTGGGGCCCCAGGGCGGCGACGAGCTGGGAGGCGCGCGCCACAAGCACGTCCCCGGTGAGGATCGCGGCGGAGTTGCCCCAGACGGTCTGGGCACTCGGGGCGCCGCGGCGCAACGGGGCGTCGTCCATGACGTCGTCGTGGTAGAGCGTGGCGATGTGGGTGAGCTCGACGGCGACGCCGGCGTCACGCACCTGCTCCCCCGTGGCCAGAGCCGGGTCGCCGAGCTGGGCGGTCAGGAGGGTCAGGACCGGGCGCAGCCTTTTGCCGCCGGCGGCCGCGAGGTGGGAGGTCGGCGGGTTGATGGTCTCGTCGGCACTCGAGACCACCGTCATGAGACGGCTCTCCACGGCCTGAAGGGCCGCTGAGATCCGGCCCTCGAGCTCAGGGGCGTTCAGCGGCATCGATCCGATCACGGGGCGAGCATAGCCGCGGAGCCCAGTAGCGTGAGCAGCGGTTGGGGCAGGATGCCGACGACGAGGGTGAGCACAACCGCCACGGTGACGGCCGCCGCCACCGGACCGCGCGAGCCGACGACGACAACCCCCTCACCCTCGCTCTGGCGGAAGTACATCAGGACGATGAGGCGCATGTAGAAGAAGGCGGTTGCCGCGGAGGACACGACGGCGGCGACGACGAGCCAGACGCCACCACCCAGGGCGGCGGACAGGAAGAGCTCGTACTTGGCGACGAAGCCGGCGGTCAGCGGGATGCCCGCGAAGGACAGCATGAAGACCGTCATGGCGGCGGCCAGCCACGGGGCGCGCTGGCCCAGGCCCCGGTAGGAGTCGAGGTCGGTGGCCTCGGCCCCCGCCGCCCCGCCGTGACTCACGCGCACAAGCGAGATGATCCCGAAGGCGCCGACGGTGGACACGCCGTAGGCGAGGGAGTAGAGCAGCAGCGCGCTCAGGCTCAGCCGGTTGATGGAGATCAGGGCGATGAGCATGTAGCCGGCGTGGGCGATGGCGGAGTAGGCGAGCATGCGCTTGATGTCGCGCTGGATGATGCCGACGACGGTGCCCACAAGCATCGTGAGGACCGCGATGGCGCTGAGCACGGCCCCGAGCTCCTCGGTGACGGTCATGCCGATGAAGACCAGGACGCGCACGAGGGCGAGGAAGGCGGCGGCCTTGACGCCGGCGGCCATGAAGCCGGTGACGGGGGTCGGCGAGCCCTGGTAGACGTCCGGGCTCCAGGAGTGGAAGGGGGCCGCAGCGATCTTGAACAGGAGGCCGACGAGCAGCAGGACCAGGCCCGCGGGCACGATCCAGCCCGGTCCCACGCCCTGGGTGAGTCGGCTCACCTGCGCGATCTCGCTGTAGTCCACGGAGCCGGTGGCCCCGTAGAGCAGGGCGGAGCCGAGCAGGAGGAAGGCTGAGGAGAAGGCGCCCAGGACGAAGTACTTCAGGGCCGCCTCCTGGCTGAGCAGGCGGCGGTGGCGGGCCATGGCCGCCATGATGTACAGCGGCAGGGAGACGAGCTCAAGCATGACGAACAGGGCGATGAGGTTGCTCGCCTGCGGGAAGAGCATCATGCCGCCCAGTGAGAACATCGTCAGCGGCAGGGCCTCGGTGCCCATCCAGTCGGCGTGCAGGGACTCGGTCTCCTCGGCCCGGCCGGGCCGGTCTGCCGCCTGGGCGGCGAAGGCGCCGTCACCGGCGCTCGTGCGGTCCGCCATGGTGAGCACGGCGAGCAGCCCGATGACGAGGATGATGCCCTGTGCGGCCACGCCGAAGGGGTCGATGTCGAAGCCGTTCGCGATCTCGCCCGTCATCGGCGTCTCGCCGGCGACGAGGGCCCACTGGCCCGCGAGCAGCACGAAGGAGCCCATGATCGCGGCGAGGGCGAGCACCGTCTGGACGCTCAGCCGCAGGCGTCGCGGCACGAAGGCCTCCACGAGCACGCCCAGGACGGCGGTGCCGAGGATGACGAGGGCGGGGGCGAGGCCGGCCCAGTAGATCGCCGGTTCGGTGAAGGTGCTCACTTGGCGGTCCCTTCGGTGGTGACGGTGGCGGCCGCGACGTCGCCGGCCGGGGCCTGGACCATCGTCGTGGCGACCTGCTCGGCGACGCCGTCGAGCGTCGTCGTGAGGAAGGAGGGGGCGAGACCCAGGATGAGCATCGCGAGGACGACCGGCACGAGGATGGCCTTCTCACGGCCGTCGAGGTCGCTGGAGCCGACGCGTGCCGGGGCGGGGGCGCCGGTGAAGACCCGCTGGTAAGGCAGCAGGACGTACAGGGCGGCGATGACGACGCCGAGGACGGCGGCGACGCCGAGGGTCACGGACTCGGAGAAGGTGCCGGTGAGCACCAGCCACTCGGGCACGAAGCCGCTCAGGCCCGGCAGGGCGATGGAGGCCAGTCCGGACACGAGCCAGGTGCCTGCGAGCACCGGTGTCACCCGCGCCATGCCGCCGAGCTCGCTGATGAGCACGGTGCCGGTGCGGCGGGCGAGGAAGCCGGTGGTCAGGTACAGGCCGGCGATGGACAGGCCGTGGGCCACCATGTAGACCATGGCGCCGGTGGCCGCGGCCTGGGAGCCGATGAAGATGCCCAGGACCATGAAGCCGAAGTGGCTGACCGAGGTGTAGGAGATGAGCCGGTAGAGGTTGTCCTGCCCGATGGCGGCCAGGGCTCCGTAGAGGATGGAGATGACGGCGAGGACGAGCACCACGGGGGCGGCCCAGGCAGAGGCCTCGGGAAAGAGCGGCAGGACGAGGACGATCATCCCGTAGGTGCCGATCTTGTCCAGGACGCCGATGAGCAGGATCGAGGTGCCCGGGGTGGCCTGCTCGGCGGTGTCGGGCAGCCAGGTGTGCACCGGCACCATGGGGGCCTTGATCGCGAAGGCGATGAAGAAGCTGAGGAAGAGCAGGCGCCCGACGTGGGTGGGCACGAGCGGGATGGTCTGCGCCAGGCGCTCGAAGAGATAGGCACCGGCGGAGTCGTCAGCGTAGAGCAGCAGGCACACGACGCCAACGAGCATGATGAGTCCGCCGGCCAGGGAGTACAGGAGGAACTTCATGGCCGCGCGCCTGCGGTCGGTGCCGCCGAAGCGTCCGATGAGCAGGTAGACGGGCACGAGCATCGCCTCGAAGGCGACATAGAAGAGGAAGACGTCGCGGGCCGCGAAGATGACGACGACGAAGGCCTCCAGGGCCAGGACCAGGCCGGTGAACAGCGCCTGGCGGTCCGCGGGAACCTCACCCCAGGAGGCGAGCAGGACCAGGGGCACAAGCGCGACGGCCAGCAGCAGCATGGCCAGGCCGAGGGCGTTGAGGCCCAGTGCCCAGGAGATCCCGAAGTGCGGGATCCAGGCGTGGGTCTCGGCGAGCTGGGTGGAGGCCCGGGAGGAGTAGTCGAAGAGGGTGGCGGCCCACACGCCCAGGCCGAGCTCGACGACGGCGACGGCCAGGCCGAGGGTGCGGGCCCAGGGGCGCAGCACGGGAAGGGTCAGGAGGAGCGCGCCGACGGCCGGCACGAGCACCATGGTGGTGAGCACCGGGAACGCGGAGTCGATGATCAGCATGTGGCGTTTCCTCTCAGAGGCGGCCGGCGAGGACGGCGACGAGCGCGATGAGCGTGCCGACGAGCGTGTAGGCCGCGTAGGTGCGCAGGTACCCGGACTGGGTGAGTCGGACCAGGCGGCCGAGGCCGGCGGTCCCCACCGCCAGGGTCTCGACGGCGCCGTCGACCACGTAGCGGTCGGTGGCGGTGGCGGCCAGGACGAGGCCCTGACCGGGGCGCATGGCGATGGCCTCGTTGACGGCGTCCTGGTACATGTCGTGGCGGGCGGCCTCGACGAGCACGTTGCCGGGCTGGACGACGGTCTCGACGGGGCGGCGCACGTACATGGCCCAGGCGATGAGGGCGCCGATGACGACGACGGCGAGGGTGGCCGCCATGATGACGTGCACCGGCAGGACCGGGTGTCCGTGCTCGGCGTGGCCGGTGACAGGCTCAAGCCAGGTGACGAAGGCGTCGCCAATAGTGAGCAGACCGCCCAGCGCGACGGAGAAGACGGAGAGGATGACGAGCGGGGCGGTCATGAGCCAGCCGGACTCGTGGGGGTGGACCTCGCCCTCGATGTCCGCGGCGGTGGTCCAGCGGGCCTGGCCGTGGAAGATCATGAAGAACAGGCGGGACATGTAGAAGGCGGTCAGGCCCGCGCCGATGAGGGCGACGCCTCCCAACAGCCAGGGCGCCAGGCCCTCGCCGATGAAGGCGGTCTCGATGATCTTGTCCTTGGACCAGAAGCCGCTGAAGGGCGGGATGCCGAGGATGGCGAGCCAGCCGATCCCCATGGTGATCCAGGTGATGGGCATGGCTGTGCGCAGGGCCCCGAAGCGGCGGATGTCGACCTGGTCGCTCATGGCGTGCATGACGCTGCCGGCGCCGAGGAAGAGCTGGGCCTTGAAGAAGCCGTGGGTGAGCAGGTGGAAGATCGCGAAGGCGTAGCCGGCGGGGCCCAGGCCCGCGCCGAGCATCATGTAGCCGATCTGGCTCATGGTGGAGGCCGCCAGGACCTTCTTCATGTCGTCCTTGGCCGCACCGATGACGGCTCCGAGCAGGAGGGTCAGGGCGCCGACGACGGCGACGGCCAGCTGGGCGGCGGGCGCGCCCTGGAAGATCGCACCGGAGCGCACCATGAGGTAGACGCCGGCGGTGACCATCGTGGCGGCGTGGATGAGCGCCGAGACGGGGGTCGGTCCGGCCATGGCGTCGCCGAGCCAGGCCTGGAGGGGGAACTGGGCGGACTTACCACAGGCGGCCAGAAGGAGGAAGAAGCCGGTGGCGGTGAGCCAGGCGGTGGGGATGGCGCCGTCGGCGGCCATACCCAGGACGTCGTCGAAGGCGACGGAGCCGGCCTGGTAGACCATCGCCATCATCGCCAGGAGCAGGCCGAGGTCGCCCACGCGGTTCATGACGAAGGCCTTCTTGGCGGCGGTGGCGTTCTCACGGCTCTTGGCCTGCTCGCGCTGCGGGGCGTCGGCGTCGGCGGTGTTCCAGAAGCCGATGAGGAGGTAGGAGGCCAGGCCCACGCCCTCCCAACCGACGAAGAGCACGATGTAGGACGAGCCGAGCACGAGCGTGAGCATCGCGGCGACGAAGAGGTTGAGGTAGGCGAAGAAGCGGCGGCGGTCGCGGTCGTGCTCCATGTAGGCCACGGAGTACAGGTGGATGAGGGCGCCGACGAAGGTCACGAGGGTGACGAAGGTGAGCGACAGGGGGTCCAGGCGCAGGCCGACGGTGACGTCGAGGCTGCCGACGCTGAACCACTGCCACAGGTCGAGCTGGAGGACACGCTCATCGGCGGGCAGGCCGAGGACCTGGACGAGGATCGCCAGGCCGAGGCCGGCGCTGACAACGGCGGCGGCCAGGCCCAGCCAGTGGCCCCAGCGGTCGCTGCGGCGCCCGAGCAGGAGCAGCAGGGCCGCGGAGCAGGCCGGTACGGCGATGAGGAGCCAGGCCAGTGAGGCGGCGCCGGTGGCGGGCAGGGCCGCGGCGTGGGCCGTGGGGGCCGCCAGTGCGAGGGAGGTGCTGGTCATTCCCGGGTTCCCTCTCAGTGCTGAAGCAGGTTCTCGTCGTCGACCGACGTGGACCTGCGGGTGCGGAAGATGGACACGATGATGCTCAAGCCGATGACGACCTCGGCGGCGGCCACGACGATGATGAAGAAGGCGAAGACCTGGCCGGTGAGGTTGCCGTGCAGCCGCGAGAAGGCCACGAGGGCGAGGTTGACGGCGTTGAGCATGAGCTCAACGCCCATGAGCTCGATGATCGCGTTGCGGCGCAGGAGCACCGTGAGGGCACCAAGGGCGAAGAGCACGACGGCGAGGACGACGTAGGCGGTGATGGGGAGGCTCACTTGCTCTCCTCCTTCGCGTCGGTGGGCAGGGCGGCCGGTTCGTCCTGCGCGGTGCCGACCGGGTCGTCCTGCGGGGTGCCGGCCTCGAGCGCCGGGGCGGCGAGGGGCTGGACGACGGCCGGGGCGGCGGCGCCGGGCATGGAGGCCATGCCGGACTGCCCGACGGAGGCGTCCATGCGCCCGGTGATCTCGCCGGAGCGCTGGGCGGCGGCGAGCTCGGGTGAGACCTCGGCAAGGTCGAGGGCCTGGCCGCGCACGCGCAGGACGCGGGGCACGGCCTCCTCGACGGCCTCGCCGTCGGCGCCCAGGGCCGGGGCGGCGGCCGCGTTGGTGGCGGCGTAGACACCGGTCATGGTCTTCTGACCGGGGTGGGCGCCGGTGTTCTTGTAGGCCTTCATGCGATCGAGCATGAGGGAGCGCTGGGTGATCTTGGCGCGGATGCGCTCGCGGTGCGTGAGGGTCAGGGCGCCGGTGGCGGCGACGATGAGCAGCAGGCCGGTGAGCTCCATGGTGACCACGTGCTCACCGAAGAGGACGACGGCGAGGTAGCCGGGGGTGGCGGCGGCCGAGTCGACCAGGCCGCGCGGGGTGGGGAAGACGGTACGGGCCACGACCGCGCCGACGAGGAGGGCGAAACCCAGGGCCGCGGCGACCATGGCGGCGCGACCAACGCGGCCACCGGTGCCGACGACGGGCTCATCGCCCCCGACGCCCACGAGCATGACGACGAAGAGCACGAGGGTCATGACGGCGCCGGTGTAGACCACCACCTGGACGACGCCGAGGAAGGGCGCCTCGTTGGCCATGTAGAGGATCGCGAGGCCGATCATGACGCCGATCATGTTGACGGCGGCGGTCACGGCCCGGCGCGAGACGAGCAGGCCGATGGCGCAGGCCACGCACAGCAGAGCGACGACGGCGAAGAGCACCGTCTCCCCGGTGCCCATGGTGCCGGTGGCAGTCAGGGCGGCTGGGAGCGTCTGCGTGGAGAGCAGGTCGGGACGTGCGGTAGCCATCAGTGGACGGCCTCCTTGGCGAGGTTCGGGGCCGCGACGGTGCGCGCGGTGGCGAGCGTCGGGTCCTCGGGGCGGTGGGCGCGGACCCAGTCGACCTGGGCCTGGGTGGGGCCGGTGACCTCACCGCGGTAGTAGTCGCCGTCCTCGGTGCCCTCAACCATGGGGTGGGGGGCGTCGAGGGCGCCGTCGGGCACCGGGGCGAGCAGGTCCTGCTTCTCGTAGATGAGGCCGGTGCGGTTGGGTCCGACGAGCTCGTCGATCTCGTTCGTCATGGTCAGCGCGCGGGTCGGGCAGGCCTCGATGCACATGCCGCAGAAGATGCAGCGCAGGTAGTTGATCTGGTAGACGCGGCCGTAGCGCTCGCCGGGCGAGTACTGGGCGCCGGGGGCGTTGGAGCCGGCCTCGACGTAGATGGCGTCGGCGGGGCAGGCCCAGGCGCACAGCTCACAGCCGATGCACTTCTCCAGGCCGTCGTCGTAACGGTTGAGCTGGTGGCGCCCGTGGTAGCGGGGCATGAGCACCGGGCGGATGAAGGGGTACTGCTCGGTGACCGTGGGACGGAAGATCGAGGACAGCGTCACGCCGTAGCCGGCGACGGGGGCGAAGACGCGCCCGAGGAGACCGGGCTCGTCCGGCAGCCACTGGTCGTGGTCGGTGCCGGCCTGGGGTGCGGGGGTCTGGTCAGTCATCGTGTCCCTCCTGGACGGGTGCCTCGGAGACGGCGGTGGTGGCTGCGACGGCGGTGCCGGCAAGGGCGGCGCCCGCACGGCGCTGAGCGCGCGGCGACAGGGGCAGGGACTGGCCGGGCAGCGGCGGGACGGGGAAGCCGTCGGCGAAGGCGTCGATCTCGTCGGCCGGGGTGACGACGTCGTCGTCCACCTGCCGTGCACCGGTGCCCGCCCGCCCGTCAGTGGAGGGCAGGAGGAGCAGCACGAGCATGGCGACGAGGAAGATGACGGCGAGGATGAGCAGGAGCGTGCGCGGCGAGCCGAGGGCGAAGGCACGGTAGCCCTGGACGAGGGCGACGATGACGAACCAGGCGAGGGAGACCGGGATGAGGAGCTTCCAGCCCAGCTGCATGAAGCGGTCGTAGCGCAGGCGCACGAGCGTGCCGCGGGTGACGATCATGAGGATCATGACGCCCCAGACCTTGCCGGTGAACCACAGCATGGGCCACCAGCCGGTGTTGAACCCGTCCCAGAAGGAGGCGAGGATGAAGGAGCGCCAGCCGCCGAGGAAGAGCGTGACGCACACCGCGGAGACGTTGAACATGTTGATGTACTCGCCCAGGTAGAACCAGGCGAACTTCATCGAGGAGTACTCGACCATGTGACCGGCGACGAGCTCGCCCTCAGCCTCGGGCAGGTCGAAGGGCAGGCGGTTGACCTCACCGACCATGGAGATGACGTAGATGAGGAAGCTGGGCAGCATCGCCAGGCCCCACCACAGACGCTCCTGGGCGCTGACGATCCCGGAGGTGGACATGGTGCCGGAGGCGAGGAAGACGGTGAGGATCGCCAGGCTCATGCTCAGCTCATAGCTGATGACCTGGGCGGCCGAGCGCACGGCGCCGAGCAGCGGGTAGGTCGAGTGGGTGGACCAGCCTCCGAGGATGAGGCCGTACACGCCGAAGCCGGTGACGGCCAGGATGTAGAGCACGGCGACGGGGAAGTCCGTCATCTGCAGGGGTGTGGAGTGGCCGAAGATGCTCACCTGCGGCCCGAAGGGGATGACCGCGTAGATCATGAAGGAGCTGAAGGCCGTGATGAAGGGTGCCAGCAGGTAGATGAACTTCTCGGCCCCCTTGAGCCAGAAGTCCTCCTTCATGATGAGCTTGGTGGCGTCGGCGATGAGCTGGGGCAGGCCGAGGAAGCCGTTGACGTTGGGACCCGGGCGGGTCTGGACGCGGCCCAGGACGCGCCGCTCGGCCCAGATCGCCAGGATCGTCGAGACGATGAGGAACAGCATGATGAACACGGCCTTGATGAGGCTGAGCCACCAGGTTTCCTCGGAGAAGTCGGCGGTGACGCCACCGACCGTGGCGAGGGCCGTGTGAAGAACAGTCGCGGTGCTCACCGGACCACCTCCGTGTCGTTCTCGGTGCGGGCAGCCGGGCTGACGACGACGGCGCTGCCGTGGTGGGCACCCAGGCTCTGGCGCACGGTCGAGCCGGCCGAGCACTCGGGCAGCCAGACGGCACCGTCGGCGACGCCTCCGACGACGGCGGGCAGCTCGATGGAGCCGGTCCGCGTGGACACGCGCACCGTGTCACCGCCGCTGACGCCCAGCGTCGAGGCGATGTCGGCGCCCAGGCGGGCGACGGGGCGCAGGGCCGTGGCGGCGAGGAAGGGCTCGCCGTCCTGGAGGCGACCGTCGTCAAGCATCGGCTTGTGGGTGGCGAGCAGGGCGGCCAGGCCGGTCACACCCGGCTGGCCGACCTCACCCGACTCGGCCGGGGCGTCCTCGGGGGCGGTCAGGACCGCGTCACGCGGACCCCGCCACAGGCCCAGGCCCGCCAGCTCGGCGTGCAGGGTCGTCAGGGACTCGCACCCCAGGTCGGTACCCATCTCCTGGGCCAGCATGCCCAGGACCTGCCGGTCGGTGCGGGCGCGCGAGGCGTGCGCCTGACCGAAGGGACGCACGCGCCCCTCCCAGTTGACGAAGGTGCCGTTCTTCTCGACGGCGGGGGCCACCGGCAGGACGACGTCGGCGTGCTCGGAGACCTCCGAGCGGCGCACCTCGAGCTGGACGGTGAAGCCGGAGCAGGCCAGGGCCGTGCGGGCCAGGCCGGGGTCGGGGAAGTCGCGCAGGTCAACGCCGCCGACGACGGCTCCGCCGAGCTCGCCGTCGGCCAGGGCGGTGAGGATCGCGGTGGTGTCGCGGCCGGGCGTGGCCGGCAGGGGGCTGCGGGCGTGCAGGCCGGTGGTCTCGACGCCCCAGGCCTGCTGGACGCGGGTGCGGGCGACGTCGTCGGCCACGGGGTGCCCGCCGGGCAGCAGGTGCGGCAGGAGACCGGCCTCGATACCGCCGCGCTCGCCGGAGCGGCGCGGCACCCAGGCCAGGCGGGCGCCGGTGGAGGTGGCCAGGGCGTCGACGGCGGCGAGCAGGCCGGGCACGGCCGCGGCGCGCTCGCCGACGAGGATGGTGGCCCCCTCGCCGCCGAGGGCCTCAACGAGCGCCGGGTGGCTCGTGGCCAGCTGGGCGACGGCGTCGGCCTCGCCGCCGGGGGCGGTGAGGATGGTCTGGGCGTTGAGCTTGCTGGCGGCGCGGGTCAGGACGCTGGTGACGCTGGCGACCGCCACGCCGCCGGCGCGCACGCCCTTGCGCAGGCGCAGGAAGAGGGAGCCGCACTCGTCCTCCGGCTCGAGGCCCACAAGCAGGACCTGCCCTGCGGTCTCGAGGCTGCGGTAGGTGACGGCGCCCAGGCCCGTGCCGGCGACGCGGGCGGCGAGGAAGGCGTCCTCCTCGGCGCTGTGGTCGCGCACGCGCTGGTCGATGTCGTTGGTGCCGAGCACGGTGCGGGCGAAGCGGGACCAGGCCCAGCCGTCCTCGAGGGTGAGGCGGGCGCCGGGCAGGAGCCCCACGCCGCCGTTGGCGCGCGCCTGCTCCAGGCCGCGGGCGGCGACGTCGAGGGCGTCGGACCAGCTCGTGGGGACGAGCTCGCCGGTGGCCTCATCGCGCACGAGCGGCACGCTCAGGCGGTCAGACAGGCTGGACCAGGCGAAGGCGAAGCGGTCCTTGTCAGTGATCCACTCCTCGTTGACCTCGGGGTCGTTGCCGGCCAGGCGGCGCAGGACGACACCGCGGCGCATGTCGACGCGGATGGCGGAGCCGGAGGCGTCGTGCTCAGTCACCGAGTCCGTGGAGACCAGGTCCATGGGGCGCGAGCGGAAGCGGTAGCGGGCGCTGGTGAGCGCACCGACGGGGCAGATCTGGATGATGTTGCCGGAGAAGTAGGAGGCGAAGGGCCGTCCGGACACGTCGAGCTCGTCGTTGCCGAGGGGGCCGTAGGCGCGGCCGTCGACGACGCCGGGCTCGCCGCCGGGGCCGGCGAGGTCGGCCTCGGGGGCGAGGTAGGACTCGCCGCGCACGGTCTCGAGGGCATCGAGGTCCACGCTCGGGTCGGTGAAGTCCAGGACGGTGGAGTCAAAGCGGCCGATCTGCTCGGAGTACAGGCCGCCGGTCAGCTCGCCGCCGACGTGGCCGGCGCCGCGTCCCTGCAGGGTGATGAAGGCGTCGCCGGGGATCTGGGCGGCGAAGCGCACGCAGCGCTGGCACAGGATGCAGCGGTCGCGGTCGAGCAGGACGTTGCTGGTCAGGCGCAGGGGCTTGGGGAAGGCGCGCTTGACGTCGGTGAAGCGGGTGACGGACTGGGCCCCGCTGGCCATGAGCTCGAGGGCCTGGTTCTGCAGGGGGCACTCGCCGCCCTTGTCGCACACGGGGCAGTCGAGCGGGTGGTTGATGAGCAGCAGCTCCATGGTGCCGGCCTGGGCACGGGCGGCCTGGGCGCTGGTGGCCTGGGTGCTGATCTCCATGCCCTCGGTGGCGGTCATGGCACAGGAGGGTTGGGGCTTGGGCATGGGCCGCACGACGCCGTCGCGTCCGGGCATGGCGACGTCGACGAGGCACTGGCGGCAGTTGGCCGACGGCGACAGCAGCGGGTGGTCGCAGAATCGCGGGATGCGAACGCCGACCTTCTCGGCGGCGCGGATGAGCAGGGTGCCCTTCTCCACCTCGACGGGGATGCCGTCGATCGTGATGTTCACGAGGTCAGTCATGTCTCACCGTGCGCTTTCAACCGTGTCGTTGACGACCGAGGAGGCCGCGTAGGGGAAGAGCTCGCGGGCGGCGGTGGTGTACCCGGCCTCGAACTCGCTGCGGAAGCGGGCGATGCCGGAGCGCACCGGGGTGATCGCCGCGTCACCGAAGGCGCAGAAGGAACGTCCGCCGATGCTGTCGGTGATGGACTCGAGCTTCTCGACGTCGCCGGGCAGGCCCCTGCCGGCCTCCAGGCGCTCGAGGATCTGGCGCATCCAGTAGGTGCCCTCGCGACAGGGGGTGCACTTGCCGCAGGACTCGTGCTGGTAGAACTCCACCCAGCGGGTGACGACGCGCACGACCGAGACGGTGTCGTCGAAGACCTGCAGGGCGCGGGTGGCCAGCATGGAGCCGGCGCCGACGATGGACTCGTAGTCGAGGGGGACGTCGAGCTCGTCGGCGGTGAACAGCGGGGTGGAGGAGCCGCCGGGGGTCCAGAACTTCAGCTCGTGGCCCTCACGGATGCCACCGGCCATGTCGATGAGCTCGCGCATGGTGATGCCGAAGGGGGCCTCGAACTGACCCGGGCGGCGCACGTGGCCGGAGACGGAGAACAGGCCGTGGCCCGACGAACGCTCAGTACCCATGGAGGCGTACCACTCGGGCGAGTGGCGGAAGATGCCGGGGACCTGGCAGATCGACTCGACGTTGTTGACGACCGTGGGGCGGGCGTACAGGCCGGCAACTGCCGGGAAGGGTGGCTTGAGCCGGGGGTGGCCGCGGCGCCCCTCAAGGGAGTCGAGCAGGGCGGTCTCCTCACCGCAGATGTAGGCGCCGGCACCGGCGTGGGCGGTGATGCTCAGGCTCTGGGCGCCGTCGAGGCCGAAACCGGTGTCCAGCAGGCCCGCCTCACGGGCCTCACGCACGGCCGCCAGGAGTCGGCGGTAGACGTGGGCGGTCTCGCCGCGCAGGTAGACGAAGGCGTGGTCGCAGCCGATGGCGCGCGAGGTGATGGCGATGCCCTCGATGAGCGCGTGGGGGTTCGCCATGAGGGTGGGGATGTCCTTGCAGGTACCGGGCTCGGACTCGTCGGCGTTGACGACGAGGTAGCGGGGGCCGCCGTCGGGAGCCGGCAGGAAGGACCACTTGAGGCCGGTGGGGAATCCGGCGCCGCCGCGGCCGCGCAGGCCGGAGGCCTTGACGGCGCCCACGAGCTCGTCGGTGGTCAGGGTCGTGGCCTTGGCCAGGCCCTCGTAGCCGCCGTGGGCGCGGTAGGCCTCCAGCGTCCAGGAGCGGTCCTTGTCCCACATGTCGCTGACGATGGGGGTCAGGGTGCCGGGCGCGGTGAAGGCCGGCGCCTGGGGCTCAGGGGTCTGCTGCTCGCTCACTTGCTGTCCTCCTCGACCGCGGTGGGGGCCGTCCAGCCGTGCTCACGGGCCAGGCGCAGGCCGCGCAGGCTCGGCTCTCCGGCGCCGGGTCCTTCGTCGACGCGACCGTCCTCGAAGCCGGCCAGCAGCCTCTCGTTCTCACGGAAGGTGGGCAGGGTCTCGGGGCCGCGGGTGGGGGTGACGTCCTCACCCCGCTCCAGGCGGGTGACGAGGTCGACGGCGCTGGCGGGGGTCTGGTTGTCGAAGAACTCCCAGTTGACCATGACGACGGGGGCGTAGTCGCAGGCGGCGTTGCACTCGACGCGCTCGACGCTGATGCGCCCGTCCTCGCTGGTCTCGTCACTGGCGAGGCCGGTGTGGGCGGACACGGCATCCCAGATGTCGTCGCCGCCCATGACGGCGCACAGGGCGTTGGTGCACACGCCGACGTGGTACTGCCCGGCGGGGTGGCGGCGGAACTGGCTGTAGAAGGTCGCCACGGCGGAGACCTCGGAGCGGGTCAGGCCCAGGGCGTCGGCGCACAGGGCGATGCCGCGCGGCGCGACGTAGCCGTCCTCGCTCTGGACGAGGTGGAGCATGGGGATGAGGGCACTGCGTTCGTGACCCGCGGGGTAGCGCGAGGTGATTTGGGCGAACTCGTTGCGCAGACGGGCCTCGTCCTCGGGCGTGTAGCCGAAGGCGCCGGTGGTGCTCGGGGTGTGCTGGGTGGTCATCAGCGGTCCACGCCTCCCAGGACGGGGTCGATCGAGGCCAGGGTGGGCACGAGGTCGGCGATCATGCCGCCCTCACCCATCGTGGCCAGGGACTGGAGGTTGGAGTAGGAGGGGTCGCGGAAGTGGACCCGGTAGGGGCGGGTGCCGCCGTCGGAGACGGCGTGGACGCCCAGGACGCCCTTGGCGTGCTCGACGGTGCGGTAGACCTGCCCGGCGGGCACCTGGAAGCCCTGGGTGACGAGCTTGAAGTGGTGGATGAGGGACTCCATCGAGGTGCCCATGATCTCGCGCACGTGCTCCAGGGACTGGCCCTGGCCGTCGGTGGCGATGGCCATGCGGGCGGGCCAGGCGATGGTGGGGTCGGCGACCATCGTCGTGTTGGAGGGGTCGTCGCCGCGCGCGGTGACGGCGTCGAGGCGGTCCAGGGCCTGGGAGATGATCCGCAGGGACTGGTCGCACTCGTCGAAGCGCACGAGCTGGCGGTTGTAGAGGTCGGAGCGCTCGTAAGTGGGGACCTCGAAGTCGTAGGTCTCGTAGCCGCAGTAGGGCTGGATCTTGCGCATGTCGAGCGGGTAGCCGGCGGCGCGGATGCACGGGCCGGTCAGTCCCAGGGCCAGGCCGTGGGCGAGGCTGATCTCGCCGATGCCGATGAAGCGGTCCTTGAGGATGGGGTTCTCCAGGAGCAGGGCGCGCAGCTCGCCGAGGTCGTTCTTCACCATCGGCATGATGGAGCGCACGAAGTCGCTGAAGCCCTCGGGCACGTCCTGGGCGAGGCCACCGGGGCGCACGTAGGCGTGGTTCATGCGCAGGCCGGAGACCATCTCGAAGGCACGCAGGATGTGCTCGCGCATGCGGAAGGCGATGGTGAGCAGGGTGGAGCCGCCGAGCTCGTTACCGCCGGTGCCGATGGCGATGGCGTGGGAGGCGATGCGGTTGAGCTCCATGAGCACGACCCGCATGATGGTGGCCTTCTCGGGAATCTGGTCGGTGATGCCGAGGAGCTCCTCGACGGCGAGGGCGTAGCCGACCTCCTGGAAGAAGGGCGCCACGTAGTCCATGCGGGTGACGAAGGCCTCGCCCTGGACCCAGGTGCGGTACTCGATGTTCTTCTCGATGCCGGTGTGCAGGTAGCCGGTGCCGACGCGCACCTCGGTGACCTTCTCGCCGTCGATCTCCAGCAGCAGGCGCAGAACGCCGTGGGTGGAGGGGTGCACGGGGCCCATGTTGACGACGATGCGGTCGTGCTCGAGGCGGTCGTGCTCGTCACGCGTGGCGATCTGGTCGGCGATGTCCTGCCAGTCGCCGCCCTCGGCGGTCCACTGGGGGGCGCCCTCGGCGAGGGAGTCGAGCGCGGGGCGGGAGGCCCGGGGGGTGGAAGCGGTGCTCATCAGCGGTACGACCTCCGGGAGTCAGCGGGCGGCGTGGTGGCGCCCTTGTACTCGACGGGGATGCCGCCGAGCGGGTAGTCCTTGCGCTGCGGGTGGCCGACCCAGTCGTCGGGCATCGCGGAGCGGGTGAGGTTGGGGTGGCCGTCGAAGACGATGCCCATGAGGTCCCAGGTCTCGCGCTCGTGCCAGTCGTTACCGGGGTAGATGCTCACGAGGGAGGGCACGTGGGCGTCGCCGTCGGGGGCGGTGACCTCGAGGCGGATCTGGCGCCCGCCGTGGGTGAGGGAGACGAGCTCGTAGCAGGCGTGCAGCTCGCGCCCGGTGTCGTGCGGGTAGTGCACGCCCGTGACGCCCAGGCACAGCTCGAAGCGCAGGTCCTGGTCGTCGCGCAGGGGGCGGGCGACGTCGAGCAGGTGCTCGCGGGTGACGAAGAGGGTGAGCTGGCCGTGCTCGATGACGACCTTCTCAATGGCGTCGGCGGGCTCGGTGCCGGCCTCGGTGAGGTCCTCGATCAGGGCGTCGACGGCGTCGTCGAACCAGGAGCCGTAGGGCCGGGTGGCGGCGGGGGCGAGGGTGACGACGCTGGTGGTGCCGCCGTAGCCGGTGGTGTCACCGGCGTCGGAGGCACCGAAGTGGCCGGCGTGGGTGGCGATGACCTCCAGGCGCAGCTCGGGGCGGACCTCACGTCCGGCGACCTCGGGGACCGGGGCGGGGGCCTCGACGGCGTTGCTCTCGGGTTCGGTGCTCACGCGAGCTCCCCCTTCATCTCGGACAGCGGGGTGGCGGCGAGGGCGGCGGCCTCGACGGCGCGGGCGATCTCCTCGCGGTGACGGAACAGGGGCTTGTTCTCGATCTGGCGGGTGAGCTCGAGCATGGCGTTGATGAGCATCTCGGGGCGCGGCGGGCAGCCGGGCAGGTAGATGTCCACGGGGACGACGTGGTCGCAGCCCTGGACGACGGCGTAGTTGTTGAAGATGCCGCCGCTGGAGGCGCAGGCTCCCATGGAGATGACCCACTTGGGCTCGGGCATGGAGTCGTAGACGTTGCGGATGACCGGCGCCATCTTGTGGGAGACACGGCCGGAGACGATCATGACGTCGGCGTGGCGCGGCGAGGCGCGGAAGACCTCCCAGCCGAAGCGGGACAGGTCGAAGCGGGGGCCGGCGGTGGCCATCATCTCGATGGCGCAGCAGGCCAGGCCCATGGTGACGGGCCACAGGGAGCGCGCCTGGGCCAGGCCCGCAAGCTTCTCGACGCTGGTGAGCAGGAAGCCGGGGCTGTCAACCGACTCGGCGGCCTCGGCGCGCAGGTCCCCGCGCTTGGAGGGGATGTCGAGCATCTTGGCCCGGTATGCCTTGAACTCTGTCTTGTCCATGCTGTGGCTCGCTGTTCTTCGTGGGTGCGACGTCGTGCGGGCGGCCGGGTCAGTCCCAGTCAAGGCCGCCGCGGCGCCACTCGAGGACGTAGGGCACCGTGATGAGGGCGATGAAGAGGAGGGCCGCGAGCATGCCGAAGATGCGCAGCTCGGCGAAGGCCGTCGCCCAGGGGTAGAGGAAGACGACCTCGACGTCGAAGATGATGAAGGTCATACCGACGAGGTAGAAGCCGACGGGGAAGCGCCCGTGCTCGGTGTTGGAGGGCGTGGGGTCGATGCCGCACTCGTAGTTGGCGGTCTTGACCCGGTTGCGCTTGTTGGGGCTCACGATGGCGCTGAGCACCAGGCCTCCGGCGGCGACGACGAGGGCGACCGCTGCCATGATGAGCAGGGAGACGTAGGGGTTCATGCGTGCAGCACCGTCCTTGTCGAGCTCGGGTGGTCAAGGACGACAGCGACCCGCAGCAAGGGGCGCGGCGTACACGTGTTGGCACTCACGGTCCTGCGCACCTCCTCAGGGCTTCTGCCTCGTCGTGGGGTCCTCGACGCGGCCCCGGGCAGAAGGGGCCGTCACGGAATGTACCCAGGCGGCGCCGACGCTCTGGCCAGGGCTGCCACTGGGAGACTTTCCGTTGTCATCGTAAGGAAGTGTCGCACGCAACCCCTTTTTCGGGGCAGGTTCACCACCGCGATTTAGCACCTTGCCGCCTGACGAATTTACGACCCCCGCGGCAGGACCTGGGTCCCAGTTGCTCCCGTCAGGCACAGCCGACAGACTCGAAGGATGAGTGTTGAGCCCACCCATGAGGACGCTGACGTTCCCGCCCTGGTCCCCGAGCTGAGCGTGAGGGACCTCGACGCCTCCCTCGAATTCTGGTGTTGTCTCATCGGTTTCACGATCAGGTACACCCGCCGCGAGGAGGGCTTCGCCTACCTGGCTCTGGGACGCGCTCACGTCATGCTCGACACGCTGAGCATCGAGCGCTCGTGGCTGACCGGCTCCCCTGAGCCGCCCTTGGGCCGGGGCATCAACCTGGAGATCTGGGTGCCGGACCTGGAGGTTGTTCTCGGGCGCCTGGCCTCCTCGGGCTGGCCGCTGTTCCTCGAGCCCGAGGAGGTCTGGTACCGGGCCGACGACGTGCTCCTCGGGGTGCGCCAGTTCCTTGTCCAGGACCCCGACGGCTACCTGCTGCGCCTCCAGACGGACCTGGGCCGGCGTCCGGCATGATGTGCCCATGACCCGAGCCACCCTCGCCAAGGACCCCCGTCAGGTCGCCGGCATGTTCGACGCCGTCGCACACCGCTATGACCTGACCAACGACGTCATGAGCTTGTGGCAGGTGCGCGTGTGGCGCCACGCGACCCGTGCGGCCGTCGCCGCCCGCCCCGGCATGCGCGTCCTCGACCTCGCCGCAGGCACCGGCACCTCCAGCGTCGGCTACGCCGAGGACGGCGCCGAGGTTGTCGCCTGCGACTTCTCCATCGGGATGGTCTCCAAGGGCAAGGCTCTCCACCCCGAGATCGAGTTCGTCGCCGGGGACGCCACTGCGCTACCCTTCGCGGACGCCTCCTTCGACGTCGTCACCATCTCTTACGGGTTGCGCAACGTCCAGGACACCGTCCGGGCCCTGTCGGAGATGAGGCGGGTGACCCGCCCCGGCGGCCGCGTCGTCATCGCCGAGTTCTCCACCCCCGTCTACCGGCCCCTGCGCGAGGCGTACCGCTTCTACCTGGGCAGCGCACTGCCGGCCGCGGGACGGCTGCTGTCCTCCAACACGCACGCCTACTCCTACCTGGGCGAGTCCATCCTCGCCTGGCCGGACCAGGAGGCCCTGGCCGCCCTCATGCAGGAGGCCGGGTGGCGCGATGTCGCCTACAAGAACCTGTCCGGCGGCATCGTCGCGGTCCACCGGGCCACCAATCCCGCCGCCTGAGCCGTGGCGGACGGCACCGGGGCGGCCCCCTGCCCTCTCGTGGTCGAGGCCACCGCCGTGCGCATGGCCCCCGCCCGTCTGTTCTTCCGCACCGACCGGCTCGTGGATGACCAGGTCCGCGGCCTTGGTCTCGACACGGAGGGCGGGCTCATGGGCCTGCTCGCCGGGCGGGGCGACGCCGTCTCCTGGGTGCGTCATGACCGCGGTCTCGTCGGCTGGGGGCGTCTGCTCGAGATCGAGGCGCGTGGCGCGGCGCGGGTGGATGACCTGCGTGCGGCCTGGCGCGAGGTTGTCTACGCCTCCTGGTGGCGCGACCCGCTGGTGCGCCCGGGTACCGGGCCGGTCGCCTTGGGCGCGATCACCTTCTCGGCGCGCTCGGTTCAGCGCTCGGTGCTGCTCGTGCCGCGTGTGCTCGTCGGTCTCGACGAGGAGGGCGCCTGGGTGACGACGGCGGCACCCAGCGGGCAGGAGCCGGCGTCGGCGGCGGAGGTCGTCGCCGAGATTCTGGCCAGGCGGGCGGGTGGTGCGGGCGCCGGGACCGCCGTCGGCACCCGTCCTACCGGGGGTGCTGCCACTGGGGCCGACGTGACGACCGGAGCCCGCACGCAGACCGAGTACCTCGCCGAGCTGCGCGCTGTGCAGGAGCACATGCGGGCCGGCGAGGCGGACAAGGTGGTCATCGCCCGTGACGTGCTCGTCACCCCCGCGCGGCACCTGCCCACCGGCGACCTCCTGGGCCGCCTGGCCCACGACTACCCCTCCTGCTGGACCTTCAGCATCGACGGGATGGTCGGGGCGACCCCCGAGCTGCTCGTGCGCCTCCGCCAGCGGCGGCTCGAGAGCCGTGTCCTGGCGGGCACAGCCCGCCGTCGGCCCGGTAGCGCGGCCGAGCGGGAGGCCGAGGCCGCGCGCCTGGCGGCCTGGCTCGAGGCGGACGGCAAGAACAACCGCGAGCACGCGCTGGCACGCGCCTCGGCCATCGAGGCGCTGGAGCCGCTGTGCTCAGTAGTCGAGGCCCCGGAGCGCTTCGTCCTGACCCTGCCCAACGTCCTGCACCTGGCCAGCGACATCTCCGGCGTCGTGGCCGGGGACACCGGCGCCCTGTCCCTTGTCAAGGCGCTGCACCCGACGGCCGCCGTCGGCGGCACTCCCACCCCGGCCGCGGTGGCGCTCATCGACGAGCTCGAGGGCATGGACCGGGGGCGTTACGCGGGGCCCGTCGGCTGGGTGGACTGGCACGGCGAGGGTGAGTGGTGCATCGCGCTGCGCTCGGCCGAGCTCAGCGGCCCGGGGGCGGGGCCCGGCGCGCCGGCGCGCGTCTTCGGCGGGGGCGGCATCATGCCGGACTCCGATCCTGAGGACGAACTCGCCGAGACCCGCGCCAAGATGCGCCCGGTCCTGTCCGCCCTCGGCGCCGACTGAGCCCCGGGTCCCGGCCGAGGCCCTCAAGAATCCGTGCGCTCGGCGAGCGTCGCGGTCATCTCCAGGGTCCGGCCATCGCGCACCACCGTGAGCGTGACGACGTCGCCGGCCGAGTACTGGCGCACAAAGCCCGTCAGCGCCACCGACTGGCTGGTCGCCTTGCCATTGATCGCCGTGATGACGTCGCCCTCTTTCAGGCCGGCCTCGTCCGCCGGCGAGCCGGGCTCGACCGCGCCCACGAGCGCACCCGCGTAGGTCTCACCCTCAGTCATGGCGTCACCGTTGGTGATGGACAGCCCCAGGTAGGCGTGCGTGGCCGTGCCGGTCCCGATGAGCTGGTCCGCGACCTTGGCCGCGAGGTTCGACGGGATGGCGAAGCCGATGCCGATCGACCCGGAGTCGCTCGACCCGGTCGAGGCAATCGAGCTCGTGATGCCGATGACCGCGCCGCTCGCGTCGAACAGCGGCCCGCCGGAGTTGCCGGGGTTGATGGCCGCGTCGATCTGGATGGCGTTGGTGACCACCGGGGAGGCGGCGGCGCGCGAGGGCATGCCCGGCTCGAAGCCACCGCCCGGGGCCTCAGACTCACCCCCGTTCTCCTCACGGCTGGTGACGACCGGCCGGTTGAGGGCCGAGACAATGCCCGTCGTCGCGGTGGAGGACAGGCCCAGGGGGTTGCCGATCGCCATGACGTCCTGGCCGGTGGCGACGGCGTCGGAGTCACCGAAGCGGGCGACCGTGAGGTTGTCGGGGCTGTTGACGAGCTGGATGACAGCCAGGTCCGTGGCGGCGTCGGAACCGGTGAGCTCAGCCTCGTAGATGCGCCCGTCTGCGAGGGTCGCCTGGATCCGGGAGGCACCGGCGACCACGTGGTGGTTAGTGAGGATGTGCCCGGCGGCGTCGTAGACGACCCCGGAGCCGACGGCGGTCCCGGAGGCGGTGGTCACCGTGATGGAGACGACCGAGTTGGCGACGGCCTGGGTGACGGACTGCCAGTCGGGTGAGGTTCCGGTCTGGGCGACAGGCTGCGTGGTCCCACCGGTGTGCTGGGCGCCGGCGCTGACCGTGGCCGCGGGGGCGGGGGCGCCGTCGAGATAGTGCTGGGCGGCGACGGTGCCACCGCAGGCGAGCATCGCACTCACGAGGCTCACGGCGACGATGCCGCCCCAGCCGGGTCCCCGGCGTCGGCGGGCGGGTGTCTGAGGGCCGTCGCCTGCCGCAGTGGCCGGGCCGACCGGCCCCACCGGGGCGCCGGACTGCGCGGCGGCCCAGGTCGGGCGGGCGGCGAAGGGGTCCGGGGCGGAGGAGGTGGCCGAAGAGCCCGACGCCCGCGCGAAGGAGTACCCGGCGGGAACCTGCGGCACTGAGGTGTAGGGGCTCGTCGGCGCATGGAACGAGCCTGAGGCGACGGAGCCCCCGACTGTGGCGCTCCCGGCACCCCCAGCGCCGCCGGCGCTACCGGCCGACCGCGGGTCGCCGGCACCACCGGTCCCGGCCGCGTCCTGCCCGGTGTTCAACTCGTCGTTCGTGCTCATCCTGTCCTCCTCGGGCCCGTGGCCCCGTGTCGCAAACGCTTGAAGGAAACTCCTGACGTCTGAACTCTCACCGACCTCGGCCTGGGACTTTGCTGAGAGCGAGTGAGGTCAGCCCGCTCAGAACGCCAGGTGAACGACACTCAGACCCCCGACCGGACGCGCCAGAATCTCGTCGAGGGCGGTGAGGGTGCCCGGCTGGTGCACGTGCGCGCCCAGTGCCGCCGCCAGGGCGGCGACCTCGGTGGCCTGCGGCGTGGTGAGGAAGCGCTCGACCACCTGCGCCTCCAGCGCGCCGGGGTACTCCAGGGTGGAGAAGATCGCGCCGCCGTGGTCGTCGAGGACGACGACCTGGAGGTCGGGCTCGCTCTCCAGCGTCCCGCGGCCCAGGCTCATGGCGTCGTGGAGGAAGGTGAGGTCCCCGACGACGACCCGCACCGGTTCCCCCGCCGCCAGGTGCAGGCCCAGGGCCGTGCCGAGTGTGCCGTCGATGCCCGCCAGGCCGCGGTTGGCCACCGCACTCGGGGCGGGCCCCTCGGCGGGTCGGGCGAGGCGGTCGAGGTGGCGCACGGCCATGGAGGAGCCGACGACGAGGAGCGGGGCCCCGGGACGCAGCCCGGCCTCCCACACGGCGACGGCGGCCGCGGCACTGGTGAGAGCACCCGGCTCGAGGGCCGCCGGAAGGGCGGCGACGGCGTCGGCCCACTGCGCGGACCACCCGGCGGGGGCGGGGCGCAGGCCCAGGGTGCCGGACAGGTGCGCGGCGCCGGGGGCTCCGGTCAGGTCCGCGGGCAGCGGGGTCACGCGGGTGGCGGCGCCTGCGACGTCGGTCCAACGCGGGGTGGAGGCCAGGACATCCACGGGGATGTCGGTGCGCGCGAGCAGGGCGCTGACGGGGCGGGTGAGGGAGGGGTGGCCCAGGACGAGGACGTGCTCAGCCTGCGCGGCGAGCTCCTGGCCCGCGGGGGTGGCCAGCAACTCGGCGTAACGGGTCAGGGCGAGGTGGCCGCCGCGGGCACCCGAAGTGGGCTCGGCCAGCAGGGGCCAGCCCAGGTGCTCGGCGAGGTCGCGGGCGAGGGCGCCGGTGCCGTCCGGGCTGTCGCCGGCGACGACGAGGCCACGCTCAGCGGGGCCCGGGACCGCCAGGGCCGTCGGGGGCTGCCCGGGCACAGGGGCCGGCTCGTGGGCGGCGGGCCGGTGGGCGGCGGGCCGGCCGGGACCCCGCCCACCCGCCGTCGGCTCGATGGTGTCGTCAGCGACCGCTCCCCAGACACCGGATTCCGGCAGCTCATGGGCGGCCTCGATCCCCAGGACCGCACCGGGCACGGGCACGAGCGGGGGCCGCAGGCGCACGTTGAGCTGGGCCGGACCGGGGTCGTGGCTCAGCCCACCGCAGGCGGCCTCGACGGCGCGCCGCACCTGCCCCATGATCGCCGTCGTCCCCCGCTCCTGGCCCAGGTCGGCGGTGATGTCGGCGGGCAGGTCCACCACGAGCCGCGTCGCCGGCTCGAACAGGCGCGTCTGCTCCGTGGTCTGGGAGGCCCCCGTGCCGACGAGCTCGTGGGGGCGGTCGGCGGAGATGACGAGCAGAGGCACCCCGGCGGCGTCGGCCTCGAGGACCGCGGGGTGCAGGTTGGCCACAGCCGTGCCGGAGGTGGTGACGACGGCGGCCGGCGCGCATCGGCCTGTCAGGAGGGCGGCACGGGACATCCCCAGGGCGACGAAGCCGACGCTGCGCTCGTCCAGGACGACGCGCACGCGCAGCAGCCCCTGGGCCTGGGCGGCGGCCAGGACGGGGACGAAGGGGGCCGAGCGCGATCCGGGGGACAGCACGAACTCGCGCACGCCCGCGCGCACGAGGGCCGTGAGAACCGCGTGGGCGGCGAGGACGGAGGGGCTCTGGGCGGGTGCGTGCCCGGTGGCCGGGCCGGCCTGCTGGGCAGTACCGCCCGGGGCGGCCTCGGAGCTCACAGAGCTCACAGGGGGATCTCTCCGACGAGGGCGCCGCCGCCCGCCTCCCGCTCGCGCCGGGTCCGCAGGGCCCCGATCATGTGGCCCAGGCGCGTCTGCCAGCGTTCGGTGAGCTCGGCGTCGGCGCGCGCGGCGGCCAGCAAGGTCTCGGACACGTGCGGGGTCCTCACGGGCAACCGGCCGGCCCGGGGCACGGCGCTGGGGACGGCAACGTCGGTGGTGAGCAGGGTGACGGTGCCCAGGCCGCAGGCGTGGGTGAGGTCGGGCAGGGCGGCCGCGAGCGCGCTGCCGGCGCCGATGCCGACGCTTGTGTCCAGCGCGGAGGAGACGACGGCGGGCAGGGCCAGACGCTCGGCGAGCGCAAGGGCGCGGCGCACGCCGCCCAGCGGGGCGGCCTTGAGCACGACGATGTCGGCGGCGCCCAGGCGGCGCACGGCGAGCGGGTCGTCGGACAGGCGCACGGACTCGTCGGCGGCCAAGGGCACGCGGACGCTCTCGCGCAGGGCGGCGAGGTCCTCGACGCGGGCGCAGGGCTGTTCGGCGTACTCAAGCCCATCGGCCGCCTCGTCCATGAGGGGCAGGACCCGGCGGGCGGTGTCGAGGTCCCAGGCGCCGTTGACGTCGATGCGCACGCGGCCGTCGGGGCCGATGGCGTCGCGCACGGCGCGCAGCCGCTGGATGTCGGCGGCCAGGGCGTCGTCGGCTCCGGCGACCTTGACCTTGGCGGTGGTGGCGCCGGAGGCGGTGACGAGGGCGCGGGCACGGTCCTCGCCGACCTCGGGGATGGTGACGTTGACGTCCACGGTCTCGCGGTGGCGGGGCAGGTCGGCGTAGCCGGTGTGGGCCTGCTCGAGGGCGCTGGCGAGCCAGGGGGCGCAGGCGTCGGCGTCGTAGTCCCAGAAGGGCGCGACCTCGCCCCAACCGGCGGGCCCGTGCAGCAGGATGCCGTCGCGTCGGGTGATACCGCGGAAGCGGGTGCGCAGGGGCAGTTCCCACACGAGGGCCCGGTCAATGCCGTCGAGCAGACCGGTGCGGTCGAGCTCGCGGAGGGCGGCGAGGTTGATCGCTCCTGCGGCTGCGTGGGTCATGTCCGCAGGATAGGGCAGCGATCCGGACTACCCCGCCTACCCCGCGCAGTTCGGACCACGTCGGCGCAGTTCGGACCACGTCAGCGCAGTTCGGACCACGTCGGCGCAGTTTGGACCACCGTATTGGTATAACGAGGTGGTCCAAACGGGGCAAGGTGGTCCAAAATCCTGGCGCGTGGTCCAAACTGCGCGGGGCGAGATCGCCGCTGGCGCCGTCGAGCTTGCACCCCACCTCGCGCACCGCGACAGCTCACCCGGGAGTGCACGGACACCCAGCGTGTGCTTGCACCCCACCTCGCGCACCGCGACAGCACCCTTGACAGCGACGTTGCGTCACTGTGTGAGATACCGACCGTGAGAGTCAAGGAGATGGCCGACCTGGCCGGGACCACGACGCGGGCCGTGCGCCACTACCACGCGCTCGGCCTGCTGCCCGTGCCCGCCACCCGCGGCATGCAGCGCGATTACGGCTTCGAGCACCTGGCCCGCCTCCTGCGCATCCGCTGGCTCAGCGAGTCGGGCCTGTCGCTCGAGCGCATCGCCCAGATCCTCGACGACGAGGCGGCGCACCCGACACGCCCGACGCGCTCCGCCGAGCCCACGCCCCCAGCACGCCCGACGCGCTCCGCCGACTCCCCCGCCGCCCCGCTGCCGTCGCGCCCGGAGGACACGACGCTCGCCGACCTGCGCGCCACGCGCACCGAGATCGACCGGCGCATCGATGAGCTGCTCCACCAGCGCCGACGCATCGACCAGCTCATCGCCAAGGCGTCGAGCGGCGAGCGGCTGTCCCCGCTGCCCTCCTCCCTGGAGACCTTCTACTCCGACCTCGAGCAGCGCCTGACCTCCCCCGGTGCCGTCCGCATCCTGCGCAACAAGCAGCACGCCATGACGCTGCTGGCCGGCACCGGCCTGTTCCCGACGACGACCATCGACCTCGCCCTCGACGACTTCGACACCGCCGAGCGCGACGTCATGGCAGATCTGTTCGAGCGGTTCAACGCTCTCAAGGGACTCGACCTGCGGGACCCGCGCACCGATGACTTGCGCCGCGGCCTCACCGCGGACCTGTGGGGGCTGCTCGAACGGCACAAGCAGGTCTCGCACGACCTGCTGCGCACGCTTCCGGGCGGCAGGTTCTCCGCACGCCTGTGGTCCACCTACGGCCTGCTCCTGCGCGTCGCCTACCCCGACCCCCTCCAGCAGGCGGTCGTCCGGGACCTCCTGGCCCTGATGGCCGCGGACCCCACGCTCATCGATGTCCTCGACCCCACCGTCAGACAGGAGTGGCTCCATGCCTGAGCCCACACGCCCCATCGAGGTCTCCGGGCTGGTCAAGCGCTTTGGCCGCGTCACCGCCCTGGACGGCCTCGACCTCAGCATCGAGCCCGGCACCGTCCACGGCTTCCTCGGCCCCAACGGTGCAGGCAAGTCGACGGCGATCCGCACCCTGCTCGGCCTCTACCAGCCCGACGCCGGCTCCGTGCGGGTCCTGGGAGAGGACCCGACGACGCAGGCGGCCGCCATCAACCGCCGCCTGGCCTACGTGCCCGGCGACGTCGCCCTGTGGCCCAACCTCACCGGCGGCCAGGCCCTCGACGCGCTCGCGGGCCTGCGGGGCGCACGGGACACGGCGGCGGAGGCCGAGCTCATCGAGCGTTTCGACCTCGACCCGTCCAAGCGCGTACGCACCTACTCCAAGGGCAACCGGCAGAAGGTTGCGCTCGTCGCGGCCCTGTCCGCCCCCGTCGACCTGTTCATCCTCGACGAGCCCACGAGCGGGTTGGACCCCCTCATGGAGCGCGTCTTCACCGAGGTTGTGGCCGGACTGAGGGCGCGCGGGGCGACGGTGCTGCTCTCCAGCCACATCCTCGCCGAGGTGCAGGCCGTGTGCTCGCGGGTGACGATCATCAAGGGGGGCAGGGTCGTCCAGGACGGGGATCTGGCCGCTCTGCAGGCGCTGACGGACATCCGGGTGAGCCTGGGGGTGGAGGCGGCAGCCGTGCCTGACCTGCTCAGTGCCCTGACGGCGGCCGGCTGCGAGGCGGGTTCGGTGAGTCGTTCCGACGACGGCGACCGCAGCCGTCTGGTCCTCCAGGTCCCCTCCGCGCTGCTGCCGCCGGTCCTGGCGGAGGTGTCCGCCCGGGGCCTGGTGGATGTGCGGGTGGAGCCGGCGACCCTGGAGGACCTGTTCCTCTCCCACTACGAGAGTGCACCCTCCCGGCAGACCGGTGTGCGTCGGGTGCTGTCGTGAGCACCGAGCGCATCAAGAGAGCGCCCGTCGCGGGGTCTCCCGGGCGGCCCCGCCGGCACACACTGCAAGAACTGCAAGGTGTGCAGGGTGTGCACGGCGCCGTCGTGCTCCTGCGTGTGCTCACCCGCCGACGCAGGAGGGTCGCAGCCGTGTGGCTGCTCGTGCTGTGGGCCTTCGTCGCCGTCGCACCACCGAGTTATGAGCGCACCTACCCGGACGCGGCCTCCCGCCGGGCGGTCATCGACCTCGCCACCGCCTCCCCGGCAATGAGCGTCCTGATGGGCCGCCTACCCTCCCCCGGGAACCTGGGGCAGGTCTTCGCCTGGGAGACCGGCGCCTATGTCCTGTGGTGCGCGGCGCTGCTCGCCGTCGTCCTCACGGCCTCAGCCACGCGGGGCGAGGAGGACTCCGGGCTGGTCGAGCTCACCCGCGGCGCCGGTGCGGGCCGCTGGGCACCGCTCGTCGCGCCGGCCGCGTGGGTCGCAGCGCTGCTGACCGTCCTCAGCGTCGGCACGGGCCTGCTCCTGACCGCGGCGGCACTGACTGTTGCGGAGATGACGGTCGCGGGCGCCTGGGTGTACGCGGCCCAGCTGCTCGTCGTCGGCCTGGTCTTCGAGGCCGTGATGCTTGTGCTCGCCCAGCTCTTCCGGGAGCCGACGGCGGTGCGCGGCGCAGGGCTGCTGGGCTTCGCCGTCGCCTTCGCGCTGCGGGTGGTGGCCGACACGACCGGGACGTCATGGCTGAGGTGGTTCACCCCCCTGGCATGGCGCGACCTCGTCGACCCTTATGGCGCCAACGACGGCGGGGCCCTCGTCGTCGGACTGGGCGTGGCGACGGCGGCCGGTGGCCTGGCGGCGCTGCTCCACCACCGCCGGGACACCGGTGCCGCCCTGCTGCCGGAGCTGACGGCCTCTCGCCGTCGTCGGCGTGTGCGCGGGCCGCTGGATCTGCTGGTGCGTCTGGGCGCCCGGAGCGCGATGTGGTGGCTGGTGTCGCTGAGCGTGCTCACCGTGCTCTTCACCGGCATGGGGGCGGCGATGGGCGACGCGCTGCGAGCCTCGGAGCAGGCGGCGGCCGCGCTGGCCGCCCTCACCGGGCCGGGCAGCATCGCCGCCACCTACCTGCTGCTGGTGGCCGAGTTCAACGTGCTGCTCGTCGTCGTCGCCGTCGTCCTGCGCGCACTGGGTGCGGTGACGGACGAGCGCGGCGGGCTCACCGAGATGGTGCTCGCCCAGGGCGTCTCGCGCAGCCGCTGGTACTGGGCGCGCGTGATCGACGCCGCCGCGCTGGGCGCGGTGATGCTGGTGGTGACGGCGGGGGCGACGGCGGCGGTGGCCGGCTCGCAGTTCCCCGGTGAGCAGGCGGCGCAGCGGGCCTGGACCTACACCCTGTCCCAGGGCGTGGGGATGCTGGCAGTGCTCGGGGCCGTCTTCGCCCTGGTCGGTCTGGCGCCCCGGCTGGCCGGCACCTCCTGGGCGGTGGTGGCGTGGAGCGTCTTCACGGTGTTCCTCGGGGGCCTCCTCGATCTGCCGCGGTGGCTGCTCGGCGTGTCTGTGCTCGGCCACGTCGTCGAGGTCGGCGCCCCAACCGCCTGGGGCCCGCTGGTGGCACAGGGGGCGGTCGGGGTGCTCGGCCTGCTGCTCGGCTGGTGGGGGCTGCGCCGTCGGCCTGTGCCCAGCGTCTGACAGCCCCCGAGCCGTACCCGACGGCGGGGCTGCCGGACCCGCCGGGCTGGGACGACGCCGTCGGACACGACGACGCCCGGCCCCACGGCCGGGTGGCCGGGCCGGGGTCAGTCTCCCAGGGTCGCCACCATGACGGCCTTGATCGTGTGCATGCGATTCTCGGCCTGGTCGAAGACGATCGAGGCCTCGGACTCGAAGACCTCCTCGGTGACCTCCACGCCGTCCATGCCGGTGGCCTGGAAGATCTCCTCGCCGATGGCGGTCTCGCGGTTGTGGTAGGCGGGCAGGCAGTGCATGAACCTGGCCTGCTCGCCGGCCAGGGCCATGAGGGCGCCGTTGACCTGGTAGGGGCGCAGCATGGCGATGCGCCCGTCCCACACCTCCTTGGGCTCACCCATGGAGACCCAGATGTCCGTGTGGACGAAGTCGACGCCGGCCACACCCTCCTCGATGGACTCGGTGAGGGTGACGCGCGCGCCCGTCTCGGCGGCGACGCGACGGGCATCGGCCACGCACTCCTCGTCCGGCCACAGGTTCTGGGGGGCGACGATCCGCACGTCCGCACCGATCATCGCGCCGGTCACCAGCAGCGAGCGGCCCATGTTGAAGCGGGCGTCACCGACGTAGGCGTAGGAGATCTCCGACGGCGCCTTGCCGGCGTGCTCGATCATCGTCAGGCAGTCGCACAGCATCTGGGTGGGGTGCCAGTCGTCGGTCAGGCCGTTCCACACGGGCACACCGGACAGGGCGGCCAGCTGCTCGACCTTGGCCTGGGAGTCCCCGCGGTACTCGATGCCGTCGAACATGCGGCCCAGGACGCGGGCGGTGTCCGCCACGGACTCCTTGTGGCCCATCTGGGAGCCGGAGGGGTCGAGGTAGGTGACGTGGGCCCCTTGGTCGTGGGCGCCGACCTCGAAGGAGCAGCGGGTGCGGGTGGAGGTCTTCTCGAACAGCAGGGCGATGTTCCTGCCCTCCAGGCGCTTGACCTCGAGGCCGGCCTTCTTGTCGGCCTTGAGCTCGGCGGCCAGCTCGATGAGGGTCATCCACTCGGCGGGGGTGAAGTCCAGCTCGCGCAGGAAGCTGCGTCCCTTGAGTCCGGCAAGCAGGGCGGCGTCGGGGGCGGGCAGGGCGTACGTCATGGGATTCCTCTCATCGATGCGCAGGCGCCTAGTATCACCCAGCCCCGGGGCTCGTCCCACGCACGGCCCGTAGGCACTAAGGCACTAAGGCACTATGGTGTGCGCGTCGGGAGAAGAAAGGCGGGACATGGCACGAGCGGCCCAGCCCGGCATGGATATGACTCCTGCCGCCCTCCTGGCCGCCACACGTCCGGCCGTGCCCAAAGCCCCCACGGATGTGCGCGTGTCGAACCTGTCGCTCATCCTGCGCAGCCTCAAAGCCGAGCCGCTCTCGCGCACGGCACTGTCGCAGGCCACCGGCCTGTCGAAGGCGACGGTCTCCACGCTGGTCAGCGAGCTGACCGGCCTCGGGCTCGTCACCGAGGGCGGGACCGCGGCCTCCGGGGCCGTGGGACGCCCCAGCACCTCGCTGCACGTGGCCGAGGGGGTGGTGGCCGGTGTCGGCCTGGAGATCAGCCCCGACTGCCTGCTGCTGACCACAACCGACCTCACGGGCCAGGTGCTGTCCCAGCGCTCCAAGCCGGTGCAGGACCCGAGCCGCGACCCGGGCGCCGTGATCGCGCGGATCGGGGTCGTGCTGGCGGAGGAGCTGGTGCGGCTGGCCTCCGCCGGGACCGCCGTGCCCGCCGTCGTCCTGGCCCAGCCGGGCCTGCTCGACTACGGCACCGGCCGGGTCCACTACTCCTCGTCCTTCGGCTGGCACGACGTGGACCTCGCCTCCGGCGTATCGGAGGCGATTAACATGTCCCTGGTCGAGGTCGGCCACGGCGAGATCGAGGTGCCGCCGGTCCTCATCGAACACGACGCCAAGCTCGCGGCGCTGGCCGTCCATGACACCTGTGCGCAGGTGAGCAACCTGCTGTACCTGTCGGGCGGGCAGGGCATAGGCGCGGGCATCGTCGTCGACGGGCACGTACTGCACGGGTGGATGGGCTACACCGGCGAGGTGGGGCACATGCCGGTGGAGCCGGACGGCGCGCGGTGCCCGTGCGGGCGGCGCGGCTGCTGGGAGACGCTCATCGGTTTTGAGTCGGTGGCGGCGGTGTATCCCGACGACGACCCGGTGCGTGACGCCTCGCAGCCGGTCAGTGAGCGCACGGCACTGCTGCGCACGCGCTTCGAGCAGGGGGACCCGGTGCTGGAGGAGCGGCTGGCCGCGGCGCAGGTGAGCCTGGAGCGGGGCCTGTCGCTGCTGGTGGACGTGCTCAACCCGGAGGTCATCGTGCTCTCGGGCTGGCCGGCGGCCTTTGCGGACGTGTTGCTCGCTCCGACGGCGGCGGCCTTGGCGGAGCGGCGCCTGGACGTGCGCTCGCTGGTGAGGCTGGAGGTCTCCTCCCTGGGCGAGTGGGCGCCGTCCTCCGGGGCGGCGCGAGTGGCGCTGGAGACGGTGCTGGAGGACCCGACGTCGATGGTGGGGCTGGCGCGTCGCGGGCGCGTCCGGTAGTTTGTTCGAAGTCCGAAGTATTCGGTGTGGGGACGCCCGAGCACAACGGCACTCAACGACGAGACCCGCACAAGCCTGCGCGGCTGACGAGAAAGGCATTCTCATGATCAAGTTCGGCACCGGCGGCTGGCGAGCCATCATCGGAGACGAGTTCACCAAGGCCAATGTCCGCCTCCTCGTGCAGGGCCTCGCCGACCGCATCAACGAAGAGGCGGCCTTCCGCCCCGACGGGAGGCCCGGGCGCGTCGTCATCGGCTACGACCGTCGTTTCCTGTCCGACACCGCCGCCTGGTGGGCTGTTGAGGTACTTGTCGCCAACGGCGTGCCCGTGACCATCATCGACCGCCCCTCCCCCACGCCCACCACCATGTGGACCGTGCGCAACCTCGACGCCGCCTACGGGATCGCCGTCACCGCCTCCCACAACCCGGCCCTCTACAACGGCATCAAGATCTTCCTACCCGGCGGGCGCGACGCCGACGTCGATGTCACCGACGAGCTCACCGCCCACGTCGCCACCCTGACCGACGCCGATGTCCGCTCCGTCGAGCCCCACGTCGCCCGCACCAGCGAGCTCGTCACCATCCAGAAATCCCTCAACTGGTACCTCGACGCCATCATCGACAAGCTCGACATCGACACGATCCGCCACGCACACATGCGCATCGTCCTCGACCCCATGTTCGGCGTCTCCGAGACGAGCCTGCAGACCATCCTCCTGACCGCCCGCTGCCAGGTCTCCGTCATCCACGACCGCCACGACCCCCTCTTCGGCGGTCGCATGCCCTCCCCCACCGAGGGCACCGTCACCGCCCTGCGCCACGCCGTCCTCGAGTCCGGCGCGGACCTGGGCATCGCGACCGACGGCGACGCCGACCGCCTGGGCATCATCGACGACAAGGGCCACTACCTCACCCCCAACCAGGTGCTCGTCCTGCTCTACGACTACCTGCTCACCCGCAAGGGCTGGTCCGGTCCCGCCGTGCGCAACATGTCCACCACGCACCTGCTGGACCGCGTCGCCCAGGCCCACGGCCAGGTCTGCTACGAGGTGCCCGTGGGCTTCAAGTGGATCAGCGCCAAGATGGCCGAGACCGACGCCGTCATCGGCGGCGAGTCCTCCGGCGGTCTCACCGTGCGCGGCCACATCGCCGGTAAGGACGGCGTCTACGCCGGCAGCCTCCTGGTCGAGGCCGTCGCCGCCTCCGGCACGAAGCTCTCCGAGCTCTACGCCGACCTGGTCGAGCGCTACGGCGAGCTCGTCATGGTCGAGGGCGCCTACGGCTTCACCGCCGAGCGCCGCAGCGATCTCACCTCGCGGATCTTCGAGGCCCACGACCTGCCGGACTTCGCCGCCCTGGGGCAGGAGACTGAGAAGATCACCTGGGACGACGGCTGCAAGGTGTACTTCACGAACGGAGGCTGGACCACCATCCGCTTCTCCGGCACCGAGCCCCTGCTGCGCGTCTTCTGCGAGATGCCCACCCACGACGAGGCCCGGGCCGTCGCCGACACCATCGCCACCTACTACGCACTGGACTGAGGACATGACTGACAACACCACCCCGGCCCCCGCTCGCACCCGCACCGCCCTGGTTCTCGCCCGCGGGCTCGGCACGCGCATGCGCGCCGCCTCCGACGCCTCGGGCATGACGGCCGCCCAGGCCGCCGCCGCCGCCGTCGGCTACAAGGCCCTCATGCCCATCGGCGAGCACCGCCTCATCGACTACTCCATGAGCGCCCTGGCCGACGCCGGCATCGAGCGGGTCGTCCTCGTCGTCGGACCCGAGCACGATGACTTCGCCGCCCACATCGACTCGCTGGGCCTGAGCCGCATCCGCGTGGAGTTCGCGGTCCAGGTCGAGCCCCGGGGCACGGCCGACGCCGTCCTGTCCGCCGCCGAGGTCATCGGCGACGAGCCCTTCCTCATGGTCAACGGGGACAATTACTACCCCGTCGAGGGCATGCGCGACCTGGCCGAGCGTGGCGGCAACGCGCTGCTGGGCTTCGACCGCGCCGCCCTGGTCGCCGGCTCCAACATCCCCGCCGAGCGCGTAGCCGCCTTCGCCCTGGTTGAGGCCGCCGACGGCGTGCTCACCGACATCATTGAAAAGCCCGCCCCCGAGGTGGTCGAGGCCGCGGGCGAGCACGCCCTGCTGTCGATGAACTGCTTCGGCTTCACCCCCGAGATCTTCGACGCCTGCCGCTCGATCAGTCCCTCCGCGCGTGGCGAGTACGAGATCGTCGACGCCGTGCGGGCCCTGCCCGGGCCGGTCGTCGTCGTGCCCACCGAGGGCGCCGTGCTGGACCTGTCGCGCCGCGAGGACGTCGCGGATGTCGAGGCCCGCCTGGCCGGGACGGCGGTCGTGCTGTGAGCGCACCCGTCACCTGGCGAGTGCCCGGACGCATCGAGGTCCTGGGCAAGCACACCGACTACGCCGGCGGGCGGGTGCTCGTGGGCGCCGTCGACCGCGGCATCACCGCCACCGCCGAGGTGGTGGACGGCCCGGTCGGCTCTCTGACGGCGACGACGACGGCGGGCGGTGAGCCCGTCTCCCTGTCGGTCGGCACCGACCCGGCCCTGCCCGGCGGGCACTGGGGCCGCTACCTGCAGACGGTCCTGGACCGGCTGGCACAGAACTTCTCCTGCCTGTGCGAGCCGGTGGCCGCGCACCTGACGATCACCTCGGACCTGCCCCCGGCCTCGGGGATGAGCTCGTCCTCGGCCCTCGTGTGCGCCAGCGCGCTGGCCCTGGCGGACCTCAACGGCTGGACCGCCTCCGACCTGTGGACGCGCAACGTCCCGGACCGCCTGGCGACGGCGGGCTACCTCGCCGGTGTCGAGGCCGGCCGCCCGTGGCGCGAGCTCCTGGGTGCCGAGGGCGTGGGCACGCAGGGCGGCAGCGAGGACCACACGGGTATGCTCTGCGGTGCGCCCGACACGCTCCTGCTGGCCCGTTTCGCCCCCATGGAGGTCCTGACAGCCGTGTCCTTCCCCGGGGACTGGGCCTTCGTCGTCGGCGTCAGCGGCGTCGCGGCGGAGAAGACGGGGACCGCCCTGGCGGACTACAACCGGGGACCGCTCACGCTGCGCAGCGTGCTGGCGCGGTGGAACGGGACGACGGGCCGCTCGGACGAGTTCCTGGCTCAGGCGGTGGCCAGCCTCATCGGTGAGGCGACGGGCGAGGAGGCCGCCGCTGACCCGGCACTGGGGGCGCTGCTGTCGCTGACGGAGCCGGGCTACGAGCGGCGCCGCGTCGAGCAGTTCCTCCAGGAGTCCCTGGTGCTCGTGCCCGCGGGGGCGGCGGCCATCGCGGCCGGCGACACCGCGGTGGGCGAGGTGCTCGAGCGCTCGCACGCGCTGGCCGGCTCCCACCTGCTCAACCAGGTCCCACAGACGGACACTCTGGTGTCTGTGGCCCGTCAGATGGGGGCGCTGGGCGCCTCGGCCTTCGGGGCGGGCTGGGGAGGCTCGACCTACGCCATCGTGCCGCGTGGGGACGCCGATGCCTTCGCCGTCGAGTGGCTCGAGCGCTACCGCGCCGTCTTCCCCGAGGCCGGGGCCAGGGCCTCAACCATCGTCACGCGACCGGGCGCGAGCGCCGAGCGCCTGGCCTGAGCAGTCCACGCACAGCGCACGTTGGGCCCCGCACTGAGTGCGGGGCCCAACGTATGAACTGACTCCTGGCTTTGTTTCGTCCTGGGCGTCGTGAGGGGGATTTTTCGTTGTGATGGCACCGAGTGGTTCCGTGCTAGGCACACTCACGCGGCAGGAGTCGGGGATGAGCAATGGCGCGGCAGCGGTCTGCCTCAGGCCTCCGAGCCCGAGGGCGTCGGCGTCTGATTGGCGTGCGATCGTGCTGATTGGACCCCATCAAGTCAACGAGAAGGTCAGTTCCTGCGACTTTCAGCAATACCTCGCATCTTGCGCGCGACGTCGGGATCGATAGAGGCACCCAGATGCTGGCCTATCGGCACCGGATAGAGAGGTCGCTTCCGCTTGAAAACGTCGGAGTGCACGATGTCATCCACCGCTCGTTGATGAAGGTGCGCCTTCGATTCGTACGTGAACGCCCCTTGAAGAGTCGTCAGCAGTGGCGTCTCCACAATCCATTGGTGCCGGGAAGTCCTGACCAGCTGGTAGTCGATGGCGCGCGTGACGCAGGCAGCTACCCAGTCAGCGAGTTGGATGCCGGAGCTCAGCTCAGAGTCGATGTGCATGGGAGGCTCGACGATACGGCGCATCTCGCGGTGTTCGCTCGCCCGACCGAGGATGTGCCCATACATCTTTGGCAGCCGGTCCGCGCGTGTCTTCTCATTGATCTGATCGATCATCACGAGAATGTTCTGTCTGCGGGTATCGGCATGTCGGGCAAGACGGTTGAGACACTCCTCCATCGCCTGCGCCTCACGCACCGCAGGGTCCAGACGAGTCTGCTTGGCCGTACCGAGGGGCTTCTCATCGGCGTAGTAGAAGAGAAATCCTTCTTTGCTACGCAAATAGCCGACGAGCGCGTTGAAGACCCGCAGCTGTTGGGGGTATCGGTCAGGAGTCGTCGGCTGAAAGATGCTCGCACCCTTACGCTCCCACCGTCCCGGGTGCTCAACATCTGCCAATTCAGCAGCGAACAGATTTCTCTTCTCCCTGGCGAATCGTGCGCCAAGCCCTCGCACTGCCTCCTCCGGGATAATGAAGCCTGCATAACCGAAGGCTGCGCTCGTGTGAAACCTCAGGTGCTCATGGGACACGAAGGCCCCAGTCTCACCAATCTCGTCGATGTATGCCAGCAGCACGGTTCTCCTCGGGGGACAGTGCGCGCACGTATACGAAGGAACCCCGCACCAGGTGCGGGGCTCCCACGAATCGGCGCTCGGGGACCTGTTTCATCCCTAGCTACCGCTGCCACCGTAGCGGGATGAAGACTACCCGTCAACCGGTGTTGACGCCGTCCCCGTCACAGTCGAGCGATGCCACGCCCCTCGGACGGCCTCAGGCCTCGGAGCCCGAGGGCGTCGGCGTGGCGCGCGTGGTCGTGCCGTCGGCGTTGACGTCGAAGGTCACCAGCGGCTCCCCGGTCGGCTGCGAGGAGCCGCCCACCGGCTCCTGGGTGATGACAACCCTCTCGCCCTCCTGCGGCATGAGGTCGATGAAGGTGAATCCCCTGCCGCCGCTGGGGTCGTACAGGCCCAGCGAGGTCGTCACGCCGTCCTTGACGAGCCACACCTGCAGGCTGTGCCCCTGCGAGGTCGCCATCATCTCCTCCGGCAGCGCCAGCGCCGTCATGCTCATGTCCCGCGACCATGTGAGGGTGGCGATGTGCCCGTCCGGCATCGTGTCGGTCACCCGCTGCACGTCCTGGGCCTGGTTGAGGTGGGCGAAGTGCTCGGTGGGTGCCATCGAGTCCATGGCGCTCCAACGGCCGACGCCGATTCCCACGCCCACGAGGGCGACCACTGCGGCTGCGCGCATACCCGCCAGCCGCCAGCCGGACCACGTGCCAGAGGTACGGTCCCGGCGACGCAGTGGAACGACGACGGCGTCCGCTGAGGACCCGCTCGTGTCGGCCCGTTCCTCGGTTCCGACCTGAGCCTCAGGCCCGACCTGCTCAGCCCCGCTCTCGTCGGCGGCCGCGGAGGCCACCTGTGAGAGCACGGCCTGCCTCAGCCCCGCCGAGGGGGCAACGGGCCGCAGGGCCGCCATGAGCGCGCCCAGCGCCTCAGGGTCCAGCTGGGCGTCGCCGTCGGTCTCGTCCCACGTGCCTGGCAGCACGTAGGCAGCCTCATCGCCTGCCCGTGTCATCGTCCCACCTCCTGCTGATCGTGGCTGAGGGCCAGGGGCTCGTGGCCCCGCCGGCCGGTGCCGGCACCCGTCATCTGCTCCTCCAGCAGTCCCATCTCCCGACGGAGCTTGGCGACGCCGTCGCGAATCCGGGACTTGACCGTTCCTAGCGGCACACCCGTGTGGTGTGCGATCTGCGCGTGTGTGAGGCCACCGACGTAGGCGGCCAGGAGGGTCGAGCGGTGCGGCTCCCCCACTCTCGCGAGTGCGGAGCGCACCTCCTCGGCCTCGACGACGTCCTCCACCTGCTGGGCGGTGACGTCCGCGTCCGGCATGACGGCGTGCCAACGCTGCTCGCGGTCGCGCGCCGCCTGGGACTGGCGCACCCGGTCCACCGCGCGTCGTCTGGCCCGTACCGCCATCCATCCGCGGGCGGAGCCCCTGGCGCGGTCGAAGCCGTCGGCGTCATTCCAGATCTCCAGCATGACCTCCTGCAGGACCTCCTCGCTCTGGGCCGGGTCCACCAGGACGTGCACGATGAGGGCGAGCAACCTGCCGGCCCAGCGGTCGTACAGGCGCGCGAAGGCGTCCTCGTCCCGCATCGCGACGGCCTCCAGCAGTGCCGCGTCGATCTCGAGCTCCTCATGACGATCCACAGGAGGATGGTACGGCCCCGCAACTCCTTCACCCGAAGGTGAAGGAGTACAGCTCCAGGCCCTCGTCCACCTCGATGTCGAGCACGCCGGCGGCGGTCTCGGGCACATCCACCAGCACGATGCCGTTGGGCACGCCGTCGACCATCTGCTCGTGCTTCTCGCCGTTGACGCTCCAGCGCAGCATGCCCGTGCCGGAGACCACAAGCTGGACCTGCTTGCCGCGCCAGGACAGGCGCAGCTGACCGGCGCCGCCCTCGGGGCTGATGGACTCGCCCGTCACGTTCCAGGTGCCCCCGAGCGAGAAGGTGTCCGTGGGCTGGCTCTGGGGGAGGCTGTAGGTGTTCGTGCCCTTGGTCAGCTCACCGCCGACGAAGCGCTCGGCGCGGTTGGCCCCAAGGTAGGTCTCCGGGGTGCGCGCCTCCAGCCCCGTGGCGTCGGAGGTGAAGATCGGCTCGGGGAGCGTGACATTCGGGTCCGCTTCGATCAGGAGCTGGCGGATGAGCTGCTCGAGGGTGGCCTGGCGGCCCTCGCCGTAGGAGACCTGGCGCAGGGTGCCCTGGGCGTCGGCCAGGTAGTGGGCGGGCCAGTAGTGGTTGTCGAAGGAGTACCAGGTGGACAGGTCTGAGTCGACGGCGACCGGGTAGGTGATGCCGAGGGTCTTGGTTCCCTCACGGACGTTGTTGACGTCGCGCTCGAAGGCGTACTCGGGCGAGTGCACACCGATGACCTGCAGCCCCGCGTCACGGTAGGTCTCGTACAGGCGCTCGATGCCGGGGGCGGAGCGCTGGCAGTTGATGCAGGAGTAGGCGTAAAAGTCGATGAGCGTGACCTTGCCGGCGCGCTCCTCCTCAGTCAGGGGCTGCTCGTCGGGCGTGTTGAGCCAGGCGGTCACGCCCGTCACCTCGGGCAGGGGGCCGCAGTCGGCCAGGCGGTCAGCACCCGGCACGCAGCCACGGACGTCGTTGCCGTTGAGCGCCTCGTCG
The DNA here is from genome assembly GCF_014595995.2 of Actinomyces respiraculi. Taxonomy (NCBI): domain Bacteria; kingdom Bacillati; phylum Actinomycetota; class Actinomycetes; order Actinomycetales; family Actinomycetaceae; genus Actinomyces; species Actinomyces respiraculi. Next base: position 449,730 of record NZ_CP063989.1, on the reverse strand, counting down.
AGCTGCTCCTGCACGGAGGCGGTGTAGTCGGGCAGGGCGCGCTGGATGACCGCGGGCAGGTTGAAGGCCAGCCCGAGGGCCAGGGCGATCATGAGCACACCCGAGGTCACGCGGATGACGTGCTGGCGGGTGCGGAAGGCGCGCACGCGCTCGGCGACGCCGCGGCCTGCCAGGGCGAAGGCGAGCAGGGGCACGGCCGTGCCCAGGCCGAAGGAGACGGCCAGGACGACAGTGTCGGTGCCGATGCGGCCGGTGGACCCGGCGACGGAGACGGCTGCGAGCACCGGTCCGGCGCAGGGGACGTAGGCGGCGCCGAGCACGAGGCCCAGGAGGAAGCCGTTGTCCGGGTTAGCGGACCCCAGCTGCTGGAAGCGGGCGAAGGGGCGCTCCAGGATCTCCATGAGGCGGGGCATGATCATGGCGACGCCGATGAGCGCCAGCAGCACAATGCCGACCCAGCGGACGATGTCCTGGGGCAGGTGGAGGGCGCTGAGGATGGTGGCGCCCAGGAGGGTGAAGAAGGTGAAGGACAGCACCAGGCCGCCGACGACGAGGTACGGGCGGGCGCGGTGGGACAGGGAGGGTGGTGCGGGGGCCTCGCCGTCGTCCTGGCGGGTCATCACGCTCCCGACGCTGCCGCCAGTGCCACCTGCGACGAGGATGACGGGCAGCACGGGGAGGATGCACGGGGAGATGGCGGTGATGAAGCCGCCGAGCACACCGATAAGGGCGAGGCTCACCATGAGGGTTCCTTTCCGGGCGGGGACTGGGTGTCCCGCCTGTCTTCGGTTCGGTGTCACCGTCCCGTCGGATCGGTCCTGCCACCAGAATCCACCAGTGGCATAGATCACGTACTGTGCGTCGATCCAGCCCGCGACCCGCTCCGAATGACGTCATGAGAGCGCGCCAACCCGGGCGCGTCATATCCCAACAGACCAGGAGCACCTCATGCGCCGCACCACCGTGATGACCCGAACCCTTGCCGCCACCCTCTGCCTCGTTGCCGGCCTGGGGCTGGCCGCCTGCGGCTCGTCCGACGACGCCATGTCTGACGAGACGATGATGAGCGACGACGCCACGTCCGAGGAGACCATGATGGGCCACGACGCCATGGACGACGAGACCATGATGGGCCACGACGCCATGGACGACGAGACCGCGATGAGCGACGGCAAGTGACATGACGGCCTCCGGGCGGGTTGGTCAGTGTGACCAACCCGCCCGGAGGCCGTTTTGTGCCCTCAGGGGGTGCGCTTTCAGAAGGTAGCGCGCCCCCGGTGGCCCCGGTGGCGCTCGGTAGCGCCCCGCCCTCGTCGGTGCTTCAAACCGCGTCGCGGGTGACGGGGCAGGTCATGCAGTGCGCGCCACCGCGCCCGCGCACGAGCTCAACGCCCGGCGTCTCGATCACCTCCACCCCCGCGCGCCGCAGCGCGTCGTTGGCCCGCTCGTTGTGCGCGTAACCAATGACCCGGTTCGGGGCGATGGCGATGACGTTGCAGGAGTCACGAGCCAGCTCGCGCAGGGCCTCAGCCTCGTCGGTCATGTCCGGGCTGATGACGCGCAGGCCATCGATGCCGGCAGCGCGCGCCAGCACCTGGTCCATCTCATCGCCGTCGTGGACCGTCACGCGCAGCGCCGAGCCCTTGGACGAGCTGTGAGCGGCACCGGGCTCGATCTCGACGGTCGTGACGTCACTGAAGCCCGCGAAGCGCAAGCAGGTGTCCGGGGCGACCATCGTCATGAGGGTGTCCAGGTGCATGACGGCGTCGAGCTCGGTGTAGAAGGCGCGGTCAGGCATGTGGACGCCGATGACGCGGTCGGCGACGCCGTCGTCGAACAGCCGTGTGGCCAGGCGCTCGACACCGGCGGCCGTGGAGCGGTGGGACAGCCCCATGATGAGTGTCCGGTTGCCCAGGACCAGGAAGTCGCCGCCCTCGGTGGTGGCCGGACTGGTTCCGTGCGGCTGGGTCCACAGCAGGCCGCGGTCCGCGAAGGCCGGGTGGAAGCGGTAGACGGCCTCGTAGTTGACGGCCTCGCGATGGCGGGAGGCCAGCGCCATCGTGTTGACGTGGCAGCCACCGTAGAGCCAGGCGGAGGCGTCGCGCGTGAACAGGTGGTTGGGCAGCGGGGTGATGACGAACTGCCCCTCGAGGGTGGACAGGAAGGTCGTGTGGAACAGGGTGCGGGCGTCGGCGGCGTCGAGATGATGACGCAGCTCGTCGCGGGTGATGCCGGCCAGGAGAACCTCGGCGAGCTCGGCGTCGCCCAGGCCCTGGAGGTAGTCGGTGAGGACCTCGGAGGTGGACACGCCCACCGTCTGGGGCCCGACGGCCTCCTCGAGGACGAGGGCGCGGGCCTCCGGGTGGGCCAGGGTCTCGGTGAGCAGGTCGCGGAAGTCGTGGGTGATGATGCCCTCGGCACGCAGGATCGCGGTGAAGGCGTCGTGCTCGGCCTGGGCGCGGCGCACACTGAGGGCGTCGTCGAACAGGAGCGAGTCCGCGTTGATGGGGGTCAGGCGGGCGATCTCGGCGCCGGGCCGGTGGACGATGACCTCGCGCAGGCGCCCCATCTCGGAGGCGACGAGACCGCCTCCCGCCTGAGCGGGGATGACCTCGCGGGCAGTGGGGTCGACGGCGTCTGGACTCTGCGTCATGAGTGTCATAGCCCTCAGGCTAACCCAGGGGGAGAACGGTAACGATACTGGTTGGGAGCTTTGCCGGCTCATCCCATTTGGGGGTGTGGGTGGGGTTTGAGTCCTCTGGTCTCTAGTTGTGTCAGGCTCCGGGTTTGGTGGGGGCTGGTTTGTCTGGTGCCGGTGGTTGCTGGTTGGGGGTGGTTGGTGGTGGGTGTGTTGGTGTTGGGGGTGTTGGTGGCTGGTTGGAGGGTGCTGTTGTGCCCGGGCGGGGGTGCAGCGTGGCGGTGGTGGGGTGGGGGCGGGTGGTGCCCGCCCAGTGGGGCCCGCTGGGTGGTGGCGGTCACGGGCGTCGTCCAGATCGTCCAGGTTCTGCCAGGGCTGTGGGTGTCGAGGTGGGCGCGGTTGCGGATGGGCTTGGCCCTTGTGACAGTGGGTTCAGGGCCTGGGCCAGGGCCTGCGTAAGGGGGCCGTCCCTTTTGGGGCCGACGCAGGGCCACGGCGTCGGCTTGGCTCGGGGCTTGGCCGTGGCCGGTGGGTGCGGTGCTGCGCCGCGCGGTCGCAAGTGGTGGGCCAGGCCCGCCAGCGCCCCCCTCTCGCTCACGCGGGGGCGTGCTGGTGGTAGGCAGGGGTCTTGTCCCGAGGAAGCACAGTTAGTGTGGACCACTTGCTGCCATCTTGGACCACCTGCCGTTGTTCGGACCACCTACGGACGCGTCTGGGGTGGTCCAAACGACCGAACGTGGTCCAAACGACCGAACGTGGTCCGGAACTGATCAATGGCGCTCCACACAGCGCACCGGGGCCCGGTAGCACCCCCAGCCGCCGGCCGACCGTCGCCGGCCAGACCCGCAAGCACTCAGCCGCCCGACCCATGGACCAGCCCTCCACCGCCAGGCGGGCAAGACGACGACGCCCCCCAGGCGGGCAAGACGACGACGCCCCTCAGGCGTCAAAGGTGCGCCAGCATGCGCCATGAAGGCCTCCTCAGACCGCACGTGGGCGTCAACCCCGCATCCCGCCCAGCAGGCCTCCACCCAACCCGTTCACAACCCCAAAGAAAGCACAACTAGAGACCGGAGGACTCAGACCCCACCCACACCCTCAATGGGGAAGAGCCGCTTTGCCACGTATTCACGCTTTTAGTGATCGCGCTTGCGATCCTCGACAACATCAGCTTGCGCACGGCCGCGCTGACGCCCGTTCCCTGGATGACCGCCATTCTGGGAACATTGAAGGGGCCTGCGCCCCGGGGTAACAGTGCCTCTCCGCTAGGCGGGCATGGAAACAGTTAAGGACGGCATGGGCTCCGTGATCGAACCCGTGGACTCGTCGCGATCATGCTGTCCACGTCGGGGCATCGAGAAGTTGAAGGTGAACGAATCACGGCGATAGTAACAACTCACACCGACGATCATAGTCCCCTCAGCATCTGTGACTCCTCCACGCATCAGGAAGACCGGTGTTCCGACCTTCTCGTCCAATAGGTTGGCCTGCCGCTCAGTGAGGTCCGCAATTTCCAGATTGAAGTCGCCTAGTTGCAGTTCGACGCCAAAGTCTTGTTCCAATGCATCGTAGATGCCAGTGGCTGTCAGGTCGATATCTCTCACCCCCGCGAAGCGCGGCCAGGGCAGGTACAGATGCTCAAGGGCGACTGGGACATCGTCCGCGAGCCTGACACGTTTGATCGACACCAAGCGACGCACTCCTGCCGAAAAACCAAACTCCTGCGGCGCGCATGACCGTTCAACTATGGAGATATCAACCACCTCAGAACTCGGTCTGCGTCCGCTCGCCTCGATCAGTCGTGTGAATCCGAGCAACTCGTTTACCGGGTACGACAGTGGGCGCCGTTCCGCAACGAAGGTCCCTCGTCCAGCCGAGCGATCCACCAACTGCTCGTTGACCAAACGAGTCACCGCTTGGCGGGCCGTACCACGACTTACCCCGAACTCGGCCGCAAGTTCGGGCTCGATGGGCAGTTGAAATCCAGGAGGCCACTCACGCGACTCGATACGAGCGCGGATCACCGTGTACACCTGCTCATACAGCGGGATCCTTGCTCCTGCGCGCCGCGCCATCCCTGACCTCCTTGATCCGGTACGGTGCCGCATCCGGCGTCTGCGAGCCGCACCAGACGTCACGTGCGGACATACTCCTCCACACAGCATCGCATACGAGGTCGTCGGATGGTCAAGCGCCCGAGGCCTGTCGACCTCGGGCGCTACGGGCAGACAGAGCTCAGCGAGCCCGGATGGACTCGGACGAGCCGGAAGAAATATACTTCGTTGCGGCGTCCGCCACCGCAGCCCGCGCTACGTCATCGAACGACGTTCCCACCACAATGATGCCAACACCTGTACCGCGGAACGCCTGGAAGTTCTCAACATTGATCCCTCCTTCAGCCAAGGTCGGCACGGAGACGTTCTCAACGAGCGCCGCAAGACGTTCCCGCACCCGTGGATGGATCTCTCCTGCCGCCGCCCCTCCGTATGACATCCCAGTCATCAGACCGATCATGTCGACTCCGATGTCCTGCATGCGCTTGGCGACGTGCGCGACTTCCTCGGGTGTGGCGGCCGGGATCCCGAACGGATGTCGGTCTTCGGGGTGTGCAATGTAGGCGTCGACAGTCAGTCCGTATCGGTGGGCCGTATCTACCCATTCCTCGAGATCGGGCATGCTGGCCTTGTGCGTGTGTAGGCCGTCTGCGCCCGCCCTGGCGATGTCATAGAAGTCCGTGTCGGACAAGGACACGGGTTGCCGCTCGGTGAAGCCGCCTGGAATTCCGACCGTGATGAACACATCTGGCCCGGCAACGGCACGAATGCCTTTTACCACACGCTTTATTTCATCGAGGGTCAACTCGTGACGCACGGTCTCGGCGGTGTGCATGTCCATGACGCCGTGGATTCCGCGGGCAAGGGCTATTGCAGGATGGTTGGGCTCGAGCAGCCTCACCCCCGCGTTTATGACCGCCTTGGCGAGACGTGCATCGTCAGCGGTGATGCCCGTGCTTAGCAGGGTGGTTCCTCCGTGTGCTGCGATCGCCTCATGAACCTTGGCAATCGCGTGCTTGCGACGCCGATCCATGTCGGCCACTTGGAACATAACCATCAGAGTATCCTTTCTTCATGTCACTGTACTCGAAAACGGTCCCCTTCAACGATCGGGGCCGACGTTGAATATTGATGTCAAACGGTTGTGAGACTGATTTTTCGCATGGCGTAGATGTTGATGAGGTATGTCAAAACGAAAGCCAGAACCAATGAGGTCAGCATGGAGACCACCATTCCTGCGGCATTGGTCGCGATGAACGGCGCCATGACTGCGGGCAAGTATGCGGTTGCCTCCACGCCGGCTATGCCCACCACAGCGCCTCCCGCAGCGGCCGCTCCCACCGCAGCGGCAAAGACACGCTTGTCACCGAACATGAAGGGGTATGACGCCTCGACAAACGTACCGAAGAAGAAGTTCACCGTGGCACCTGCGCCAGCGAGGGCGCGTTCACCACTCGTGCGCGGTTTGACCACGTTGGCCAGAGTGATACCTAAACTCACCATCACCAGAGCGACCATGTCGATCGCACCGAAGAAGCTGTGCCCCTTCTCCCCCATTTCGAGTAGCACCAGAGGCAGAATGACCGAGTGATATACACCGCCAATGATGGCGAACCACATGGCAGCGCCGGCCAGTGCCCCCGCCAGAATCGGGCTGAATTCGAGAGCCGTCTCAATACCGGTCTTCACTCCGTCTCCGAGCCAACTGGTGACTGGGGCGAGCAGGTAGTAGACGAGCAGCCCCGGCAGCAGCGCGGAGAGCGCGCCGGTGACGATATTCGCTGTCGTCGCCGGGAAACGATGCGACAACGTCCAGCGGATGAGCCAGGCCGCAATGAGTCCTGCCAAGATCCCGGCAACCAGTCCGCCGAGTAGGCCACCCTTGGCCGCCAAGACACCGGTGACGGCGCCCGCCACCAGTCCCACCTCGTTGAGAGCCGAGATCTCACGAGCGGCCACTGCAGCGACTACGATCGGCAAGCCGGCTATGAGGACGTCAAAGACCTCAGTCAGTCCGTACAGCCCCGGAATCTTACTGGCCGCCAGGACCAGAGCAAGCGCAATGAAGGCCGGGATGCTTCCCACCATGATGCCGCGGATAGAGATGCGGCGCCATGCCATCTCGCCCGCCGCTTCTTCACGGCTCGAGTTGGAGTTGGAACCACCCAGGACAGGCTTGTATTTGATCCCCCAGTGTCGGGCCAGCCCCGAGACGTATGCCACGGCACGGGTCGTCGAGGTGGTGCCCGTGGTACCCGATGAGGCAACCATGTTGACCCCGAGTTGCTGAGCTCGTGCGACCGAGGTTCCGCCAGTGCCTGCGGCGGGGATGCGGCGTTCCGCCGCCGCGGCAACCGCATCTGAATTCGTGTCGGTGGGGTCCGCGCTCATGAGGATCAGCCCATCGATCTCTCCAGCACGTATCCTGCGCGCAATCTCCTGATCCGCCTTGCGCGCCGCGTTATTGACCTCGGCCAATGGCCCACTGGTGACCACCACCGGCTCGCCTTCGACCAATGACCACAGTTCCGCCGGAACGGAGTCGGACACCCCATCCATTGAGGTGTGCGCCGACACGAACTGCACCTCCGTCAGTGACATGCCGGCCGCCCCCAGTTGTCGGCGCACATCTGCAATGAGCTTCTGAGGGTCGTTGCCGCCGTGGCTGCGCAAGTTCCCACCACTGCTGCCCAACACAGCGACGCTCTTCGTCGCCGTGCCTCGCTGCACGACACGTTCATCATTCATAATCGTTCCTTCTTGTCAGTCGGATCTTCATTGACTCTGCCGACCGAGAACCAGCGTGATCGCGAGCGACGATCGCACGTCGCCGCCCCCCAAAGATATACATGTATCGTCCGGAACGTCAAGGCTCTCCCCGGAAGACGGTTCACACACCCACGGCCCATACTTCCACCCGGTCTTTGCCCGCGTTTCAACCAGGCCCCGGCCGACAGTCAGGCTCACACACAACCCCACCCGGACGCCATCCAACCCGCTCAGCTTTACAAACATCTATATGTTTAGCCTGACGTCGGCGGTTGGCGGACGCCACCCACAGCCCACCGATTATCAGCACCCGATGACCACCCGCTCGCAACGCGGCTCTCGTCCGTAGTCCGCGTAGCCCCTACCCTGTGCGCATGAGCGCCTCCTCTCCCAACGCACCGTCGCCCCACCCGCTGCCGCAGCGGGTCTCGGAGGTCTTCGACCCCCTCCGCTGGCGCGACGTCGTCGGCTTCGCCAACCGCGGCGACGGCCCGGGCGCGCTCACCGACGTCACCTACCACCGTGGCTGTGAGCGCGATGCCGACGGCGTGTGGCTGCGCGACCTGCCGGTGGTGCGCGTGGCCCTCGACCGGCCCGAGCTGCGCAACGCCTTCCGCCCGCACACCGTGGACGAGCTCTACCGGGTGCTCGACCACGCCCGGATGAGCGGGGACGTCGGCGCCGTCATCCTCACCGGCAACGGCCCCTCCCCCAAGGATGGCGGATGGGGGTTCTGTTCCGGCGGGGACCAGCGCATCCGGGGACGCGACGGCTACCACTACGAGACGCTCGAGGCGGGCAGCCAGGCCGACCGTGCGCAGGCCGGCTCGCATGACGAGGAGGTCTCGGCCCGCCAGTCGCGCGTCGACGCCGCCCGAGCCGGGCGCCTACACATCCTGGAAGTCCAGCGGCTCATCCGCACCATGCCGAAGGTCGTCATCGCGGTTGTCTCCGGCTGGGCCGCCGGCGGCGGGCACTCCCTCAACGTCGTGTGCGACCTGTCGCTCGCCTCGCTCGAGCACGCGCGCTTCAAGCAGACGGACGCCAACGTCGGCTCCTTCGACGCCGGCTACGGCTCCGCCCTGCTGGCCCGGCAGGTGGGCGACAAGCGCGCCCGGGAGATCTTCTTCCTGGCGCGCACCTACGGCGCCAAGCAGGCCGAGCGCTGGGGCGTGGTCAATGAGGCCGTGCCGCACGCCGAGCTCGAGGAGCGGGCCCTGGAGTACGCGGCCACGGTGGCCTCGAAGTCCCCGCAGGCGATCCGTATGCTCAAGCTCGCCTTCAACCTGGCCGACGACGGCATGGCGGGCCAGCAGGTCTTCGCCGGGGAGGCGACGCGCCTGGCGTACATGACGGACGAGGCGGTTGAGGGCCGCGACGCCTTCCTCCAGCGCCGCGAGCCCGACTGGTCGCCCTACCCGTACTACTTCTGACCCACCCGCCCCGGCCTCGAACTCCTCGGTTTGCTCTCGAGACGGCGATTCACTGTACGTTCGAGAGCAAAGCGAGGAGCTCGGCGGGGTGTTGCGTCAAGTCCCGGGACCCGGAGACGCCAGTGGTCTCCGGCAGGCTCGGCCGCCGGGCGTTCACCTGCCCGGACAAGGTCCCAGACGAGATCGTCGTGTCCGCGGCAGCCGCGACGCTCGTCCTTCAGATCTTCCAGGACCGGTCGCACGCGGCGGCCGCCTCAGCCCGGGTGCCGGCCCCCAAGAACGCGACCAGGGGCCACGCCAGGACGCATGACGTACGTTTGACAGAACTCACGCCGAGAGCTCTTTCCCCGCCCGTCACACCATGAAAGGGTTCAAGGGACCCGACGCGTGCCGCATCCGCAGCACCGTCCCCTCACCAGCACCCGCGCTGGTCCCCCGCCCGGAGGTTCCTCGTGCCCGCTTGGCTCACCACGCTCCTCGGCTCCACTGAGCCCTCACGCCGCCGTCTCAAGGCCGCCGTCATCGTCGGCATCATCGGCGGTTTCTTCTCCGCGATCGTCAAGTTCGGCTGGGAGGTCCCCTTCCCGCCGCGCACACCCGAGCGCCAGATCACCAACCCGCCCCAGGCCATGCTCGAGTGGTTCGGCATGAGCCACGACCAGTCGCACGCCACGGTGTCCTTCTCCCACACCGAGCTGCCGATCATGTCCTTCATCGTCCACTTCAGCTTCGCGATCGTCTTCGCGCTCATCTACTGCGTGGGCGCCGAGTACTTCCCGAGGATCAAGATGTGGCAGGGCGCCGTCTTCGGCATCGCCGTCTACGTCTTCGCGCACGTCATCTTCATGCCGCTGCTGGGCTGGGCCCCCAACCCCTTCCCGTGGGCCGACGTCGCCCTCGAGGGCGTCAACCAGTACGGCCCGCAGAGCTGGTCCGAGCACTTCTCCGAGTTCTGGGGACACATCATCTGGCTGTGGTCCATCGAGATCGTGCGCCGTGACATCCGCAACCGCATCACCCACGAGCCCGACGCCGAGGTCCCGCTGGCCGCGGCCACCCGCTGAGCCCTCGCACCAGCGCACAGGCGCCCGCCCTCACAAGGGGCGGGCGCCGTCGTTTCGGAAGGGGCCGCCCTCAGAAGGCTCCGACGAGCCCGAGCGCGATGACGACCCCGTAGACCAGCTCGTAGAACCCGGCGTTGCGCAGCACCGGGATGAGGTCGCGGCCAGTGGCGCCGACGACGACGGGCCCCACCACCCGGTGGGCCGCCCAGGACAGGATGATCAGCGGCACGAGCAGGACGAGCGCCGCAACGCCCAGCGAGACCTCGTCCCAGCCGCCGCGCGCCAGCAGGGCCCAGGCCACCGCGCCCACCCCCAGCGCCACCGGCAGGTACACCATCGCCACGAAGACGCTCCGCGCCCGCGCATCACCCAGGCGCACGGCGAGCGTCCGCTTGCCGTGGGCCGGGTCGGTGTCGATGTCGCGCAGGTTGTTGACCATGAGCAGGGAGCAGGCGATGAGCCCGATGCCGCAGGCCGCCACCCACACCCAGCCGGGCACCGAACCGCCCTGGATGTACGCGGTGCCGCAGGTGGCCATGAGGCCGAAGAAGACGAAGACGAAGACCTCCCCCAGCCCCGCGTAGCCGTAGGGACGCGGCCCGCCCGTGTAGAACCAGGCGGCGGCCACGGCCGCGACGCCGGCGAGAATGAGCCACCACTGCTGGGTTAGCAGGACGACGACGAGCCCCAGCAGCGCGGCGACGCCGAAGCACCCGAAGGCCGCACGTTTGACGCTCGACGGCTTGACCAGCCCGCTGGCGGTGAGGCGGGGCGGACCGGTGCGCTCGTCGTCGGTGCCGCGCACGCCGTCGGAGTAGTCGTTGGCGAGGTTGCTGCCGATCTGCAGGGCCAGGGCGACGCCCGCCGCAAGCAGGGTGCGCGGCAGGGAGAAGGAGCCCAGGGCCACCGCGGCCCCTGCGCCGAGGATGACCGGGGCGACGGCGGCGGGCAGGGTGCGCAGACGCACCACCTCCGCCCAGCTCGTCGCGCCGGGCTGGCCCGGGACGCGGGCGGCGGGGTCTGCGGGCTGGGTCACGGCGTTCCTCTCCTCGGCGTGGCTGGCCGGAGCCTAACAAGGCGGGCACGCTGGGTGGGCGCTCACAGGCGGCCGGCGCTCACGGGGCGGCGGGGCGGGCCCACGGGCCGCGCTCACGGTCGGCCCTGCGCGAGCGCCCGTGCCGCCAGCCGGGCGACCTCACGCCGGTCCGTCTTGCCGGGTCCCCTCGCGGGCAGGGCGTCGACGACGACGACCTCCTTGGGCGCGTGGGCCCCGTCGAGACGCTCACGGGCGGCGTCGCGCAGGGCTTCGGCCGCCAGTCCCTGCCCGTCCCGGGCGACGATGACGGCGACGATGGCGCTGCCCCACTGCTCGTCGGGCACGCCGACGACGCAGGCCTGGGCCACGCCCGGCAGGCGCGTCATCACTTCCTCGACCTCGCGCGGCTCGACCTTGACGCCGCCGGTGACGATGACGTCGTCGAGGCGCCCGAGGACGGCGAGGCGCCCACCCGTCAGGCGGCCACGGTCGGCCGTGAGGACCGCGTGCGGCGCCCCAGCACAGGAGGGACGGAAGGAGGTGGTGGCGTCGGCCGGGGCGTGGAGGTAGCCCTCGGCGAGCACGGGGCCGGTGAGGACCACGCGGCCCACGCCGTCGGCGTCGGGATTCTCGATGCGCACGCCCACGCCGTCGAGCGCGACGCCGTCGTAGACGCAGCCGCCGCCGGTCTCACTCATCCCGTAGGTGGTGACCACTGGGGCGCCGACGGCGCGGGCCCGGGCGAGCAGGCTCTGCTCGGTGGCGGCCCCGCCGACGAGGACGGCCGCGCAGCACGCCAGGGCGCTGCTGGCCCGGGGACTGTCGAGGCAGCGGCGCAGCTGGGTGGGCACGAGGGACAGGTACAGGCGCGCTCCGCCGTCGCCCCGCGCGCCCGCCCCCATCAGCAGGTCGGCCAGGGCCTCGGGGTCGAAGCCCGCCGAGGTGTCGAGCACGAGGGTAGGGGTGCCCGCGACGACGGAGCGCAGAAGCACCTGCAGGCCGGCGACGTGATGGGCGGGCAGAGCCAGGACCCAGCTGCCGGGTCCCCCCAGGCGGGTGTGGGTAGCACGCGCTGAGGCGAGCAGCGCCCCGGCGCTCATGGCGATGAGGCTGGCGGTGCCGGTGGTTGAGCCCGAGGTGCGCAGGACGACGTCGGCGCGCTCGGCCAGGTCGGGGCGGGCCGTGTTCTCGAGCAAAGTCACGACAGCGGCCGGGTCCTCGCCGGGGGCCACGGGCAGCAGGAGCGGCCCGGGTCGGGCGACCACCTCAGCCAGGGCCCGGCGCAGGCGGGCGACGTCGTCGGGGCGCGTGCCGCCCACGAGTGGCAGGACCTGACGGACGGGGCGGGTGGTCACCGGCCCAGCGTCGCACACGCTGTGCGCCGGGAGCGAGCGGGCGTGTCAGCCCATGAGAGGGCGGGGCCGCCGTCGGCTAGGGTGTGCGGCATGCGCCTGTTGCTCACCGTCCTCGTGATCGCCCTGACGATCTACTCGCTGCTGGACTGCGCGCGCACGCCGGACGAGAACATGCCGGCGAGGATGCCGAAGTTCCTGTGGATCATCATCATCGTCGTCATCACGGTCGTCGGACCGATCGCCTGGATCATCACGAGCCGGGTCAAGGCGGCTGAGGAGCGCGGGGGCTACGTCGAGCCGACCGTGTGGTCCTCGCGTGAGGGCACGCGCCTGCGCCGCCCCGAGCGGCCCACGCCGGTGGCGCCCGACGACGACCCCGAGTTCCTGCGCAACCTGGATCGGGACATCAGGAAGCGGCGCAAGCAGGAGGACGCGGGCAACGACGGCGACGGGGACAACGGCGACAACGGGAACAACGCCGACTGACCGCCGTGTCCCCCGGGCCCAGAACTCACCCGACGGGGACCGGTGGCTGGGGACTCAGACCTCGTAGCCGTGCGCGGCCGCGTGCAGGAACCAGTCCTGCGGCAGCCACGTGCGCCCCACCACCTGGGGGTGCTCCGGCATGTACTGCGCGGACCACAGGACGAGGATGAGCTCGGCCCACTGCGCGCGCAGCTTCCAGCGTGCCGAGCCGGCACTGTTGGCCGCCGCCATCACCACCTCACCGGTACCGGTGAGCAGCACCTCCTGCACGTCGCGGAAGGCCACCGGCATGATCCCCTCGCCGGTGCCGATGTAGATCCCGTGGGTTGAGACCGTCAGGCGCGCGTCGGCCAGGTGCCGCCAACGTTCGACGGCGTCGGCCTCCGCTGCCTTGCGGCGCTTGTTGTTGAGGTAGGCCTGCCCGCCGAAGAAGGCGGCGGTGAGTGCCAGGCCCACGGGCCCGCCGGCGAGGAAGAAGCCGCGCGAGGGGTTGTAGGTCGCGTCACCGCGCCTGTAGACGAGCATCTCGGCGTCGCAGGAGGCGAGCATGACCTCGTCGGCTGCGAAGGCTCGGCGCACCGGGTCCACCATCGGCGAGACCGGGTTGGGCCGTCGGCCCGTGCGCATGGCGCTGAGGACCCCTGCGGTGTGCCACCACACGAAGTCCTGGCCGGTCCACGGGCGTCGGGGCTCGAGACGCCCGGCCAGGGAGGTGGGGCCGGCAGGCACGAGCGCACCCCGTGGCTCCCCGCCCGGCAGCAGGGCCTCGGGCTCCTCGCCGTCGGGAGGCGTCACCTGGTGCCCTCCTCCAGGAGACTCTCCGGCAGCTTCTCCGAAGCGGCTGAGGTGCCGGGGACCATGTCCTGCGCGCGGCGCAGGAGGTCACCGGCAGGCTCCCAGTAGGCCAGGCCCGTGAGCGTGGCGCCGTCGAAGGTGAGGGAGGTCAGGGAGGCCAGCGAGCACTCGCGCCGACGCGGGTCGTGGGCAAGCGGGCGGCCCTCGAGCCACAGGCGGGTGGCCCACACGGGCAGCTGGTGGGAGACGAGCAGCACCTCGTGGCCCTCGTAGCGCGCCCGGGCCTGGCGTACGACGGCGCTGACGCGGGCGACGAGCTCGGTGTAGGGCTCACCCCAGGAGGGGCGCAGGGGATTGAGGTAGTAGCGCCAGTGCTCGGGGTGGGCCAGGACCCACCGGTTGGCGTTGACGGGCACGCCCTCGAAGTGGTTGTCCGCCTCGATGAGCCGCACGTCCGTCTGGGCCGTCAGGCCAAAGGCGGCGGCAGTGGGGGCGCCGGTCTCGACGGCGCGTTCGAGCGGGGAGGTGATGACGGCCGCGAGGTCGTGGCCGGAGGAGGACAGGACGTCGGCGACCTGGGCCGCCATCTGGTGCCCCAGTGCGGACAAGTGGTAGCCGGGCATGCGCCCGTACAGGACGCCCTCGGGGTTGTGGACCTCGCCATGCCTCATGAGATGGATCGTCGTGCGTGCCGTGCTCTCCATGACGTGATCTTCTCACGCCCGGATGGGCGCCCCGGGTGCGTCTCGAAGAACCGGAGGCGGGAAGTGCGATCCTCTCTCGTCCGGATCGGAGCCCCACGGCCCCACGACCTCCCGTATCGTGTGAGCCATGACGACACGCAGCGCCTGGGGCCTGGGCCTCGCTACCGTAACCGATGACGGCAACACCCTTGACGTCTGGTATCCCCGGCCCATTCTGGGCGACGAGCCCGAGGACGGGCACGCGGACCTGCTCGCCACCCTGTCCGCCATGGAGCGGCGCGACGAGGCCCGCGGTGTGCACACGACCGTCGTGCGCACGTGGTCGGACCTGGACGACGCCCCCCAGACGGTGGCGGGCGCCTACCTGCGCCTGCATCTGCTGTCCCACCGCCGCGTGCTGCCCGGCACCGTCAACCTCGACGGGATCGTCTCGCGCCTGGCCAACGTCGTGTGGACGAGCGAGGGGCCCTGTGCGGCCGAGGACTTCGAGACCACGCGTGCACGCCTGCGGGCCAAGCTTGGCCACCCGGTGACGGTCCGCTCGGTGGACCGCTTCCCGCGCATGCTCGACTACGTCATTCCTTCGGGTGTGCGCGTGGGCGACGCCGAGGGCGTGCGCCTGGGCGCCTACCTGTCCGAGGGCACGGTTGTCACGCAGTCCGGCCTCGTCAGCTACAACGCGGGCACCCTGGGCCGCTCCCTCATTGAGGGGCGCGTCGCCCAGGGCGTCATCATCGGTGCGGGCTCGGACATCGGCGTCGGCGCCTCGACGATGGCCGCGCCCACCGCCGGCGTGGACCGGGTGAGCCTAGGCGAGGGCTGCCTGCTGGGGGCCAGCTCGGGCCTGGGGATCCCGCTGGGGGACAACTGCGTGGTTGAGGCGGGTCTCTACCTCACCGCGGACACGCGCGTGGCGCTGCTGCCCTCGGGTGGGGTTGTCCCGGGCCAGCACGGGCAGTTCCGCCAGCCGCGCGTGGTTGAGGCGCGGGCCCTGTCGGGCGCCGCGAACGTCCTGTTCCGCCGCAACTCCCAGTCCGGCGCGGTCGAGGCCATGTCGCGCGGCGGCAAGGAGATTGCCCTCCCCACCGTCTGAGCCAGACCACCACCCCGAGACCGGGAAGGGCCACCACGGCACGGAACTCACACTGCCCACAGGAATGTGTGATCTAAGTTATAGTGGAGGACCCTGTCGAGCCTGAGGAACGCTCATGACACCGGCCTCCACACCACACGACCCACTGGGCGACGCACCAGCCCCCCGCCCGGTCCGACGCGGTGCCCGTAGGGTCCCCAACGCCGTCCTCAAACCGATCATGGCCGTGACCGGCACCCTCATGGGCGCCTTCGTCCTCATCCACATGATCGGCAACCTCAAGGCCTTTCAGGGCGCCGAGGCCTACAACGCCTACGCGGCCTGGCTGCGCGACGTCGGCTACCCGCTCGTCCCCCACGAGGGCCTCCTGTGGGCGCTGCGCGCGGTCCTCGCCGTCTGCCTGCTCCTGCACGTTGCCTGCGGCCTGCTGCTGCGGCTACGAGGCCGGCGCGCCCGGGGCGCCTTCCGCCGCCGCGGCATCAGACCCGCGGCGCTCGGCGCGAGCTCGATGACCGTCACCGGGGTCCTCCTCCTCGTCTTCGTCGCCGTCCACCTGCTCGACCTCACCATCGGCCGGCTCGTCTCCCCCGCCTCCTTCGAGGAGGCCACGCGCAGCGGCGGGCAGGTCACCGCCCACGCCTACGAGAACCTTCTCGCCTCACTCTCGCGCCCGGGTATGGCGGTCTTCTACACGCTCATCATGCTCGTCCTCGGCCTCCACCTGGCCCAAGGGCTGTGGAGCGTCGCCCACGACCTCGGCGCCACCGGCCGCCGCCTGCGCACCGTCCTCGCCGTCATCGCCGTCGCGCTCGCCCTCGCGATCGCCCTGGCCAACGGCGCCCTGCCGCTGCTCGTTCTCACAGGAGTCCTCTCATGAGTGCGCCCCCCGGCCCCGTCGACGGCCTTTACGACGTCGGAGATGACCTGGACGCGCACGTGCCCGACTGTCCGCCGGAGCAGGCCTGGCAGCGGCGCCGTGACGACTACCGGCTCGTCAGCCCCGCCAACCGGCGCAAGATGAGCGTCATCGTCGTCGGCACGGGCCTGGCCGGCTCGGGCGCCGCGGCCACCCTCGGGCGCCTGGGCTACCGCGTCGAGTGCTTCAGCCTGCACGACTCCCCGCGCCGCGCCCACTCCGTCGCCGCCCAGGGCGGGATCAACGCCGCCCGCGCCCGGCAGGTCGACGGCGACACCCTCCGCCGCTTCGTCAAGGACACGATCAAGGGCGGCGACTACCGGGCCCGTGAGGCCGACGTCGTGCGCCTCGCCGAGGAGTCCGTGCGCGTCATCGACCACATGGACGCCATCGGCGCCCCCTTCGCCCGCGAGTACGGCGGGCGGCTCGCCACCCGCTCCTTCGGCGGCGTCCAGGTCTCGCGCACGTACTACACGCGCGGCGAGACCGGCCAACAGCTTGAGATCGCCTGCGCCCAGGCCCTCCAGGAGCAGATCGCCGCCGGTCGCGTCCACATGCACACGCGCACCGAGATGCTCGACCTGGTCGTCGCCGACGGCCGCGCCCAGGGCATCGTCGTGCGCGACCTGCTCACCGGTGAGATCAGCGTCCACACGGCCCACGCCGTCGTCCTGGCCACCGGCGGCTACGGCAGCGTCTACCACTACTCGACCCTCGCCATGGCCTCGAACGCCTCGGCCACGTGGCGCGCGCACCGGCGCGGCGCCGCCTTCGCCAGCCCCTCCCTCGTGCAGTTCCACCCCACGGCCCTGCCCGTCTCCTCGCACTGGCAGTCCAAGACGACCCTCATGAGCGAGTCCCTGCGCAACGACGGCCGTATCTGGGTGCCCCTGACGCCGGGCGACCCGCGCCCCGCCAACGACATCCCCGAGGACGAGCGCGACTACTACCTCGAGCGCAAGTACCCGGCCTTCGGCAACCTCACGCCGCGCGACGTCGCCTCGCGCAACGCC
This sequence comes from Actinomyces respiraculi, assembly GCF_014595995.2. Taxonomy (NCBI): domain Bacteria; kingdom Bacillati; phylum Actinomycetota; class Actinomycetes; order Actinomycetales; family Actinomycetaceae; genus Actinomyces; species Actinomyces respiraculi. The sequence continues at coordinate 432,374 of NZ_CP063989.1, read as the reverse complement.
CGTGAGCAGATCGAGGCCGGGCACGGCGTCGGACCGCTGAAGAACTCCGTCTACCTCGACTTCCGCGACGCGATCGCGCGCGTCGGGCGCGAGGTCATCGCCTCGCGCTACGGCAACCTCTTCACCATGTACCTCGACGCCACGGGCGAGGACCCCTACGAGGTGCCCATGCGCATCGCACCCGGCGCCCACTTCACGATGGGCGGCCTGTGGGTCGACTTCAACCACATGTCCACCATCCCCGGCCTGTTCGTGGGCGGCGAGGCCTCGAACAACTACCACGGTGCCAACCGCCTGGGGGCGAACTCGCTGCTGAGCGCCTGCGTGGACGGCTGGTTCACCCTCCCCCTGGCCGTGCCGGACTTCCTGGCGGGCCTGGTCGGGACAGTGCCGCTCGATCCCGGCGCGCCCGAGGCGCTGGCCGCCGCCGCGCAGGCCCGCGAGCGCATCGACGCCCTGCTCGCCTGCCGCGGCACGCACCGGCCCGTGTGGTTCCACCGTCGGCTCGGGGAGATCCTCTACGCCGGCTGCGGGGTCTCGCGCACCCGCCAGGGCCTCATCGACGCCCTGGCACAGGTGCGGGCTCTGCGCGAGGAGTTCTGGCGCGACGTCACCGTCATGGGCCACGACCGGCGCCTCAACCAGGAGCTGGAGAAGGCGCTGCGCGTCGCCGACTTCCTCGAGCTGGCCGAGCTCATGGTCCTCGACGCCCTCGATAGGCGCGAGTCCGCCGGCGCCCACTTCCGCGAGGAGTACCAGGCGAGCGGTGAGGCCCGTCGCGACGACGAGCACTGGTGCACCGTCTCCGCCTGGCAGATGTCCGACGGCGGCCGGCACGTACGGCGTTCGGAGCGGCTTGCGTTCTCTGTGGTCCCGATGCAGGTGAGGAGCTACCAATGAGGGTCGAGCTGGAGATCTGGCGCCAGGACGGGCCACGCGCACCGGGCCACTTCGAGTCCTACACGGTTGATGACGCCACCGCGGAGATGAGCCTGCTCGAGCTGCTCGACCGGCTCAACGACGCGCTGGTCGAGGAGGGCCGCGAGCCGGTGGTCTTCGAGTCCGATTGCCGCGAGGGCGTGTGCGGCATGTGCGGCTTCCTCGTCAACGGCCGCCCGCACGGCCCCTCGGACCGCACGCCCGCCTGCCGCCAGCACCTGCGCGCCTTCCCCGGCGTCACTCACCTGCGCCTGGAGCCGCTGCGCGCCGGCGCCTTCCCCGTCATCCGCGACCTCGTCGTCGACCGCTCGGCGCTCGATGAGCTCATCCGGGCGGGCGGGACGGTGGACGTCGCCCCGGGTACCGCCCCGGACGCCGACAGCGTGCTCCAGCCCCGCGCGCGTGCGGAAAGGGCTCTCGACTTCGCCGCCTGCATCGGCTGCGGGGCCTGCGTGGCCGCCTGCCCGAACGGCTCCGCCATGCTGTTCGCCGGCGCGAAGCTTGCGCACCTGTCCCTCATCCCGGCCGCCTCCGGCGAGCGCGCCAGGCGGGCACGCAAGATGAGCCGCGTGCTCGACGACGCCTTCGGCCCGTGCTCCCTGTACGGCGAGTGCGTGCCGACCTGCCCGGCGGGCATCCCCTTGGAGGCGATCGCACGCGTCAACCGTGAGGTGCTGCGCGCGGCCGCCGTCGGGGGACGACGCGACGACTGAGCCCGTCAGACTAAGCCAGTCAGACGCGGGTGACGCGGTCGATCTCGTGCTGTCCGGTGCGGAAGGTCGGGTACTCGTGCGTATCGTGCTCGCGGCGGTGCATGGCCACGTAGTGCCGCTCGATCTGGCCGGTGTAGACCTGGCGCGGGCGGCCGATGCGCTTGGCCGGGTCGGAGATCATCTCGCGGTACTGGGCGATCCAGCCCGGCAGGCGGCCGAGCGCGAACAGCGGGGTGAACATCGTCGTCGGGAAGCCCATCGCCTGGTAGATGAGCCCGGTGTAGAAGTCGACGTTCGGGTAGAGGTTGCGCGAGACGAAGTACTCGTCGTTGAGGGCAACCTCCTCCAGCTCCATGGCAATCTCGAGCTTGCGGTCGCCGTCGGCCGAGCCCAGGCGCGCCAGGACGTCGTGGGCCGTGGCCTTCACGAGGGCGGCGCGCGGGTCGTAGCTCTTGTAGACGCGGTGCCCGAAGCCCATGAGGCGCACCCCGTCCTCCTTGTTCTTGACCTTGCGGACGAACTCGTCGGTGGTCATGCCGTCGTTCTGGATGCGGTCGAGCATTCGCAGAACGGCCTCGTTGGCGCCGCCGTGCAGCGGTCCGGACAGGGCGCCGACGCCGGCCGCCACGGAGGCGTACATGTTGGCGTCCGAGGAGCCGACCAGGCGCACGGTGGAGGTGGAGCAGTTCTGCTCGTGGTCGGCGTGGAGGATGAGAAGCATGTCGAGGGCTCGAATGACACTCGGGTCGATGTCGAAGCTCTGGTAGGGCATGCCGAAGGTCATGTGGAGGAAGTCCTCGACGTAGCCGCGCCGCGGGTCGGGGTACATCAGTGGCAGGCCGATGGCACGCCGGGCGATGTAGGACACCATGGTCGGCACCTTGCTCAGCAGCAGCACGGTGGCGAGCTCGCGCTCGTAGGGGTCGTGCGGGTTGAGGGTGTCCTCGTAGTAGGTGGCGAGGCCGGCGATACCGGCCTGGAGGATCGCCATGGGATGCCCGGAGGAGGGGAAGGAGGTGAAGAAGGAGCGGAAGTCCTCGTGCAGGAGGCGGTGTCGGGCGATGCGCCGCTTGAAACGCTCGAAGGTCTCGGCGTCGGGCAGCTCGCCGTTGATGAGCAGGTAGGCGACCTCCGTGAAGGTGGAGGAGCGGGCGAGCTCGGCGATGGGGTACCCGCGGTAGCGCAGGATGCCGACCTCGCCGTCGATGTAGGTGATCTCCGAGGTGGTCGAGGCGGTGTTGGTGAAGCCCGGGTCCAGGGCGACCATGCCGGTGGTGCCCAGGAGCTTGGCGACCCCCAGGCCGTCGGAGCCCTCCGTGGCGTGGACGCGGGGCAGCTCGAGGGTGGTGTCCTCGATGGTGAGGAGGCCGGGGCCGTCGGCGTCGTTGAGGTCGGTCATGCTTCCTCCGGGTGAGATCGGGAGACTGAGCCGTCTGCCACTGTAGCGGCACAAGCGGCGCTTGAGTGTCTCAGTGCCGGAGTTCAGTGGTTCAGGTCTGAAACAGGTCGGTGTCGGCCAGGCGTCGGCAGGCCGCTTCGACACGCTCGTCGGTCTCGGTCAGGCTCACGCGCACGCGCCCGGCCCCGGCCTCGCCGTAGAAGTCACCCGGGGCGACGACGATCCCCAGCTCGGCGAAGGCCCCCACGAGGTCGAAGGCGCTCATGCGCTCGGGGCCGCGCAGCCACAGGTACAGGCCCGCAACCGAGTCCTCGTCGTTGACCAGGCCCGCAGCGCGGGTGGCCTCAAGCAGCATGGCGCGGCGGCGCCGGTAGGTCTCGCGCTGGGCGTCCACGTGGGCGTCGTCGGCCAGGACGGCGGTCATGGCGGCCATGACGGGGGCGGGCACCATGAGGCCCGAGTGCTTGCGCACCTCGGTGACGGCAGCGAGCAGGCGCGCGTCCCCGGCCATGAGGCCGGCGCGGTAGCCGGCGAGGTTGGACTGCTTGGACAGGGAGTACAGGGCGATGAGGCCCGTGAGGTCGGGGGCGCCGTCGGGCAGGGTGCCACTCACGCGCGCGTCGAGGAGGCTGGGCACGCCCCGGGTGGCCCAGGGCTCGGCCCAGGCGAGCTCGGCGTAGCACTCGTCGCTGACGACGACGGCGCCGCGCGCACGCGCCCAGGCGACGATGCGGGCCAGCTGCTCGACGCCGAGGACGTGGCCGTCGGGGTTGCCGGGGCTGTTGAGCCAGACCATGACCACCTCGCCGTCGGGCAGCTGCCAGGTGGCGGGGTCGGTCTCGACGTCGACCGGCACGGGGGTGGCTCCGGCGAGCCGGGCGCCGACGTCGTAGGTGGGGTAGGCGGCCCGGGGGTGCAGGACGAGGTCGCCGGGGCGCACACCCAGGTGGCCGGGCAGGAGGGCGACGGCCTCCTTGGAGCCGATGGTGGGGATGACCTTGGCCGGGACGAGTCCCGTGACGCCGCGACGGCGGGCGAACCACTCGATGGCCGCCTCCCGCAGGGCCGGGGTGCCGACGACGACCGGGTAGCCGGGTGCGTCGGAGGCGGCGGCCAGTGCCCGGCGGGCGATCTCGGGGGTGGGGTCGACGGGGGTGCCGATGGACAGGTCGACGGTGCCATCGGGGTGCTCGGCGGCGCGTCGGCGGTAGGGCGTGAGCGAGTCCCACGGGAAGTCGGGCAGGGCCGTCGGCCTGGGCAGCGCGGGGTTCGTGGAGGTCATGGCCTGATTGTGTCCCACCGCCCCGTCCCCACCCCCCTCTCTCCCCGCCCCCTCCCCGCGAGAACTGGTGTTATCGCTCGCGAGAACTGGTGTTATCCCCCACGAGAACTGGTGTCATTCCGCACGAGAACTGGTGTCACCACTCGACACTCCTCCGCTCCCAAGGAGTACGCAGGCTCTCCGCAGGAACCGCCGTGAAAGCCGACGGCGGCAGCAGCACTCCCAGCTTCTCCATCACACGCGCCGGGTCGCGCACGTCCTCCGTCGTGAAGTGCGCGAGGTCGATACCCATGTCGTGCACATCGAGGTCCCGCGCCGCACGCCGCTCCAGCTCGGCCTCAGGGTCCCCCTCAAGCTTGACGTCGCCGTCAACCTCAGCGCCCTTCCTCAAGCCCCACCATCCGAGATCGATGAAGTACGTCGCCCACGGCGTGCGAACGGGCATCTGCGGCATCGGCGGCACGACACCGTTGACGAGGCACAGGCGGCGCAGCTCGGTTTCGTACGCCGACTGGCTCCAGGGTGATCCCGCGGCGATCACCGCCCGCGCCCGCCGGACTCCTCTCTGACGTGGTCGGTCCTTGAGCCGCTGGGCGACCTCTGCCCGCAGTACGTTCGCGGCGGTGTTGATCTCCTCGGCCCGGTCCCAGGGACGACCGGCCCCGTCCCTCTCCCCCGGCGCGCACGCCCCGCTTCCGATTGCGAGGAGTGAGTCGACGGCGACCATCGCGGCGTCCGCCGGGAGGAATCGGGCGCAGTCCTCCATTGTCCGTGCGAGGCTGGTCACTCTCAGGCCGTCGATGATGACGACGTCGTCGTCGTCGACCGGCCAGCAGTGCCTGATGACGGGGCGAGAGCGAAGCGCTCGTCGTCGCGCCGCTGGCCCCAGGTCCCTGATGTGTTCTGAGAAGTGCACCGCGCGAAGGCCCTCGGAGTGATAGCCGACGACGAGGTGCAAGGAGGACGTGGTCTCCCACACGCGGCCACCGTGAAGCATGACAGCGCTCTCCAGCGCGACGACGCCGTCGTCCCCGTCGCGGCGGACCGCCTCGACGAGTGCGTCGTGCTGGGAGGCTCGGGCGAGCCAGGTGCCCGGCGAGGCGGGCGCGTCGACGTAGACGTTCCGTTTGACGCGAACAAGGTGCCCGTCGAGGAGCCCGCCCTCGATCGCGAGATCGCCGTCGTCAGCTCGCCGTCGGAGTTGTCCTGCAGTTCTCATGCCTTCCAGCATGAGCGATGCCGGGGCCGCCACTAGCGAGAATCCACAGGAGCGCCGCGGGACCCGGTGAGAACAGCACCTTGTGGAGCCCGGCTCCACCTCCCCGGTCGTACGCCATCCTGATGAGGGGGACGCAGTTCTGGTCGGGAACAACACCAGTTCTGGTCGGGAACAACACCAGTTCTCGCGGGGAGGGGGCGGGGAGAGAGGGGGGTGGGGGTTAGGCGTTGGCGGCCTTCCACTCCTCGTTCTGCGGGGGCAGGGCCGCGATCATGGGGTCGTCGTAGTCGAGGGCGCCCACGCGCTGGGCGCCACCGGGTGCGCCCAGGCCCTTGAGCTCGAAGAAGTCGATGTTGGCTCGCGTGTAGTCGGCCCACTCATCGGGGACGTCGTCCTCGTAGAAGATCGCCTCGGTGGGGCACACGGGCTCGCAGGCACCGCAGTCGACGCACTCGTCCGCGTTGATGTAGAGGGTGCGTTCGCCCTCGTAGATGCAGTCGACGGGGCACTCGTCAACACAGGCCCTGTCCTTGACGTCGACGCAGGGCTGGGCAATCACGTAGGTCATGCGCTCTCCTCATTCCTCGGGCCGGTCACCGTCGGGCGGTGGGTCTGCCGCAAGTATGTGCCGAAGCGCGAGCGGCCCCAAGGCCGCCGGGCCGTGGCGGTGGGCACGCGGCCGCCACCGGCTCAGGCAGGGGCCTGGGCTCAGGCGGGGGCGTGCGGGGCGACGCAGCGCAGGGCGTTGTCGGCAGCGTAGGAGGTGGTGAGCACGTCGTCGGCGGGCCCCGTGCCGTCGGGAGCCTTGCGCGAGCGGGTGACGGTGATGTCAAAGCCGGGCTCGCCACCGGAGTAGGGCTCGCAGCCCGCGGCGGTGGAGGTCTCGGTGCGCACAGGTCGGTATCCGGAGTGCTCGCCGGAGACGATGCTGACGTCGTAGTAGTGGGTGGACCACAGACGCACGTGGACGTAATCGTCGGAGACCCAGGCCTGAACGAGGACGGCGTAGGGGGTGGAGTTCGTCCACTTGACGTCCAGGACCCCGGTCCACAGGGTGGCCTCGCGCCCGGCCGGGTAGCGGGTGAACCACACGGAGTGGGGGTGGTGCTCGACGTCGTCCATCCCGGCCTCGAAGCCGGCGTTGAAGACGGTGGTGGCCACCTGGGACAGGCCCCCGCCCAGGGAGTCGGAGTGCACGCCGTTGACGTACACGCCGGCGGAGGCGAAGCCGTGCTCGTAGTCGACGGGGCCCAGGGCCTCGGTGAGGGAGAAGGTCTGCCCCGGCAGGACGACGGTGCCGTTGATGGCGGCTGCGCCGGCGATGAGGTTCTGGGTGCGCTGAGGGTCGTAGAAGAAGGGGGTGGCGTACTCGCCGATGATCTCGGTGACGCCCCACTGCGCCTCGGCCTCGTTGTGCTCCGGCTCGGTGGTGGTGACCGGCAACGTGAGCGTGCGCGTGCCGTTGGTCGTGGCGAGGACCGCGTCGGCCAAGGCCTCGCCGTCGATGCTCAGGCCCGTGGTGCCGGGGACGAAGACGGGGGTGCCGGACGCACTGCCCTCGATGGTGAAGGTGGCGTCAACGGGGGCGGTCTCGACTCCGGTGCCCATGTCTTCGAGGACGGCCTCGCGCAGGCCCGCCGGGTCGAGGTGCACGGACAGGGTGCCGTTGTGGTTGACGACGCTGGCGGTGGCGGCGATCTCGGCGGGGGTGAGGACGGCGTCGGCCTGGGCCGTGGAGGCGGCCTGGGTGCCGACGGCGCTGACGGTGACGTCTGAGGCGAGCAGGGGCGTCAGGACGTTGTCGATGAGGGCCTGGGCGTCGGCATCGGTGACGGTGGGCTCGGTCCGGCCGGCGACAAGGGTGACGGTCTCCTGTCCCAGGGGCCAGTCGCGGCTGAGGATCTGGACGGAGGAGGCGACGTCGACGCCGGAGCCGGCGACGGCGGGGGTCAGGACAGGGGTGGTGCCGTCGAGGGTGACGGCGGCGTCGACCGTGCCCTGGGAGAGGGTGGTGATCCTCGCGTTGAGGGCGGCGGTCAGAGCCTGGGGGTCGACGGTGGTGACGGCCTGGGTCTGCGCGCCGGTGAGGCGGTCAACGATGGTGATGGGGTTGAGGGTGAAGGAGGTGAGGGTGTCGATGCTGGCGGCGGCGTCGAGGCTGACGCCGGACTCGGCGGGCACGAGGGTGTCGGTGGCGATGGGGGCGCCGTCGTCGCCGGGGACGGCGAGGGTGACGGTCTCGGCGAGCTGGGCCTCGATGGTCTCGGTGAGCACCTGCTCGGCCTGGCTGGCGCTCATGCCTCCGACGGCGACGCCGGAGACGGTGGAGCCGCCGAAGACGTGCTGGGTGGTGGCTGCGGCGGCCGAGCCCCACAGGATGAGGATGAGAGCGCCGACGCCGAGACCCAGGAGGGCGGCCGGGCGCCATCGACTGCGGGGTTTGGTGTCGCTGTCCACGAGCGGGGCGGGGTCGTCGGGTACGACGACGGTCTCGTCCACGGCCGGGGCAGGGTCCTCGGCCGGGGTCGGGTCCTCGACCGGGGCGACGGCCTCGTCCGTAGCCGGAGTGGTCTCTTCGGCCAGCTCCTCACTCGGGGCGCCGCCGTCCGCCACTTCCTCGCTCACAGGCGTGAGGTCGGCAGTCGGGACGGTCTGCTCGGGCACCTCCTCACTCACAGGCGTGAGGTCGGCAGTCTCGTCTGCAGCCGGGACAGTCTCCTTCTCGGCCGCCTCTTCACTCGGAGTGGATTCCTTGGCCGGAGCGTCGTCGTCGGCTACCTCCTCGCTCACAGGCGTGAGGTCAGCGGTCTCGTCCACGGCCGGGGCAGGGTCCTCGACCGGGGCGGCGTCGTCGGCCGCATCCTCGCTCACAGGCGTGAGGTCGGCAGTCTCGTCCGCAGCCGGGACAGTCTCCTCCTCGGCCGCCTCTTCACTCGGGACGTCGCCGTCGGCCACCTCCTCGGGCACGATGCTGGTCTCGTCCTGGGCCGGAGCAGGGTCCTCGACCGGGGCATCGTTGACGGCCACCTCCTCGCTCACAGGCGTGAGGTCGGCAGTCGGGACGGTCTGCTCGGGCACCTCCTCACTCGCGAGAGTGAGGTCGGCAGTCTCGTCCGCAATCGGGACAGTCTCCTCAGCCACCTCTTCACTCGGGGCGTCGCCGTCGGCCACCTCCTCGCGCAGGGTGCTGGCCTCGGGCACGACGATGGTCTCGTCCACGGCCGGGTCGGGCTGCTCAGCTAACTCCTTGCTCGGGGCATCGTTGACGGCCACCTCCTCGCTCACAGGCGTGACCTCGACAGTCTCATCCGCAGCCGGGGCGGTCTCCTCCTCCGCCGGAGTGGAGTCCTCGGTCGGAGCGTTGTCGTCGGCTACCTCCTCGGGCACGATGCTGGTCTCCTCCTCCGCCGGAGTGGAGTCCTCGGTCGGAGCGTTGTCGTCGGCCACCTCCTCGGGCACGATGCTGGTCTCCTCCTCCGCCGGAGTGGAGTCCTCGGTCGGAGCGTTGTCGTCGGCCACCTCCTCGGGCACGAGGCTGGTCTCGTCCTGGGCCGGAGCAGGGTCCTCGACCGGGGCGTCGCCGTCGGCCACCTCCTCGCTCACAGGCGTGACCTCGACAGTCTCATCCGCAGCCGGAGTGGAGTCCTCGACCAGGGCGACGGCCTCGTCCGGGGCGGTCTCCTCCTCGGCCACCTCTTCACTCGGAGTGGATTCCTCGGCCGAAGCGTCGTCGCCAGCCACCTCCTCGCTCACAGGCGTGACCTCGACAGTCTCATCCGCAGCCGGGGCGGTCTCCTCCTCCGCCGGAGTGGAGTCCTCGGCCGGGGCGTCGTCGGCAGTCGGGATGCTGTCCATGGCTCGCTCCTGGGCGGTGTCGTGGGTGGTCAGGCCTCGGAGCGGCGTCTGCGGGCCGCGTCCTTGAAGCGCTCCTGTGTGTCGAGAATGATCTTGCGGATGCGCACCGCCTCCGGGGTGACCTCGACACACTCATCCTCGGCAGCGAACTCCAGGCTCTCCTCCAGGGTGAGGCGACGCGGCGGTGTCAGGGCCTCGAAGGAATCCGCGGTGGAAGATCGCATATTCGTCTGCTGCTTCTCGCGCACGACGTTAACGTCCATGTCCTCGTTGCGCGGGTTCTCCCCCACGACCTGTCCCTCGTAGGTCTCCTGCGTGGGCTCAACGAAGAAGGTGCCGCGGTCCTGCAGGCGCACAAGCGCGTAGGCGGTGACGGCGCCGGCGCGGTCGGAGACGAGCGAGCCCGTGGTGCGCGAGACGATCGGGCCGGCCCAGGGCTCGTAGCCCTCCGCGATGGAGGAGGCGATGCCGGTGCCGCGGGTGTCGGTGAGGAACTGAGTGCGCAGGCCGATGGTGCCGCGCGCCGGGATGAGGAACTCCATACGGATCCAACCGGTGCCGTGGTTGGTCATGGTCTCCATGCGTCCCTTGCGGGCAGCCATGAGCTGGGTGACAGCGCCCAGGTGCTCCTCGGGAACGTCAATCGTCATACGCTCGACAGGCTCGTAGCGCTTGCCATCGATCGTCTTGGTGACGACCTGCGGCTTGCCAACGGTCAGCTCGAAGCCCTCGCGGCGCATCTGCTCAACGAGGATCGCCAGGGCGAGTTCTCCGCGGCCCTGCACCTCCCAGGCGTCGGGGCGGTCGGTGGGCAGCACGCGCAGGGACACGTTGCCGACGAGCTCGCGCTCCAGGCGGTCCTTGACCTGGCGGGCCGTGACCTTGGCGCCCTTGGTGCGCCCGGCCATCGGGGAGGTGTTGATACCGATGGTCATCGAGATGGCCGGGTCGTCCACGGTGATGAGCGGCAGCGGGCGCGGGTCCTCGGGGTCCACGAGGGACTCGCCGATGGTGATGTCCTCGATGCCGGCGACGGCGACGATGTCCCCGGCGTGCGCCTCCTCGGCAGGCTTGCGGTCCAGCCCCTCGGTGACAAGGAGCTCGGAGACGCGGGCGCTGGACATGGTGCCGTCGTGGCGGGCCCAGGCGACGCTCTGGCCCTTGCGCAGGGTCCCGTTGTGGACGCGCAGCAGGGCCAGACGGCCCAGGAAGGGGGAGGCGTCGAGGTTCGTCACGTGCGCCTGCAGGGGGGCGTCCTCGTCGTAGGAGGGGCCGGGGATGCGCTCGATGATGGTGCGGAACAGCGGCTCGAAGTCCGTGTTGGCGGGCAGGTCGCCGTCGGCCGGCTGGACGGTGTCGGCGCGGCGGGCCTTGGCGGAGGCGTAGACGACGGGGACGTCGAGAACGGCGTCGAGGTCGATGTCGGGGTGCTCGTCGGCCAGGTCGGAGGCCAGGGCGAGCAGCAGGTCGGTAGTCTCCTCAACGACCTCGCTGATGCGCGAGTCGGGGCGGTCCACCTTGTTGACGACGACGATGACCGGCAGGCTCGCGGCCAGGGCCTTGCGCAGAACGAAGCGCGTCTGGGGCAGCGGCCCCTCGGAGGCGTCCACAAGCAGGACGACGCCGTCGACCATAGACAGCCCCCGCTCGACCTCACCACCGAAGTCGGCGTGCCCTGGGGTGTCGATGACATTGATGGTCAGGCCATCACTCAGCCCGGCGGCGACGGCGGCCGGCCCCGCGTAGTGCACGGCCGTGTTCTTGGCGAGGATGGTGATGCCCTTCTCGCGCTCGAGCTCACCGGAGTCCATGACACGCTCGGCCGTGTTCTCCTGGGTGGCGCGGGTACCGAAGGCCCCAGCCTCCCAGAGCATCGCGTCGACGAGAGTGGTCTTGCCGTGGTCGACGTGGGCGACGATGGCGACGTTGCGCAGGTCCTGGCGCACGGTCATATGGGGCTCTTCCTCCATCCGGGAACGCGCCCGGGTCGCGCCTGGAACGAGCGTCCTCAGGCGACGGGCACACCGTCGCAAGCCTACGAGGGCACGTCCGACAGCCGCCATGACGGGGACGACACCGGCCCTGTGCACCCGCTCACGCAGGCGGCACACGCTGAGGCGCGGGCGGGGGGCGTGCGCCCAGTGAGCGTGGACTACGTGGACAGCGTGGACGCGCTGAGGCGCGGGCGCGGGGGGCGTGAGCTGCGGCGAGTGGCTCGTCCGGGACCCCTGTCGGTCACCTCCGTCCTCCGCCTCGTTCCCTCGTCGTTGATCTCGTTCGCCGACCAATGATCTCGTTCCTCCGTCGTTGATCTCGTTCCTTCAACGAACGAGATCAACCCGCGGGGAACGAGATGAACCGCCAGCCAACGAGATGAACCGCCAGCCAACGAGATGAACCGCCAGCCAACGAGAGCAACCCTCAGACGCGAGTCCGGTCACGGGCGCGCGGCAGCGCACGGCTCCGACGCCGTCCCGGAGGCCGGTACGCGCTCAGAACAGGGACATCGCGCCGTCCCGCCTCCCCGCGTCACCACAGGGAGACGAGCACCAGGGCCACGCCGACGGCGGCAGTAACCACCGGCACCACGTTGAGGGAGCTGACCACGGGGGCGCCCGAAGCCGCCCGGCTGGGCCTCGCAGGAGCGTGAACCTCCTCAGGCCCTTGTCCCCGTCCCCCCAGGTGGTCGCGCCCGGACTCGTCCCGACGCTCCGGGCGCTGCTCGCGGCGGTGCCCGTGCGCCCGCACACGCTCGTGGACCGCCCACCGCTCGGCGTAGGCCTCAATGAGGGCCCCTGCCCCGTCGGCGTCAAGGCTGGTACGGAAGCGCCCCGCTCCCGGGCTCAGGTACTCCTCGTGCACACCCTGGTGCGTCAGCGTCTCGGGCACAACGCTGCCGCCCACGGTGCGCCCGGTCGTCATCTCACGCTCACGCAGCTCCTGACGACGGCGCCACGAGGTCGATAGTCCTCCCGCGCGCTGGGCCGCGGCCGCCGTGACCGTGCGACCGCCGCGCAGCACGATCACCAGGGACCAGCGAGTTGAGCACCCAGACACCTCGCCCCAGGCAACGTCATGCGTCCTCCAGGCGTTGCGCACGCGCAGGCGCTCGTCACTCAGCACGATCTCGGGCGCCCACCACAGCGTCCAGACGGCAAGGCCGACGAGCACACCCCAGCCGAGCAGCGGGACCAGGCTCGCAGCACCGTCGGAACGCAGGACCGTCACAAGGACGGCGAGCCCGCCCAGCGCCAGCAGGAGGAAGCCGACGCGACCGGGCAAGGAGCGAATGACGACGGTGGGCACCCGCCCATCCTGCCCCAGCACCTCCGACGGCGCGACCGCCCCGCACCGTCGCACCAGGACGATCGTGGCCCCGCAACCCTGGGGTTGCGGGGCCACGATCAATGGCTCAGGCGTGAGTCACAGGAGTCAGCCCTTCATGAAACCGATGTTCTCAGCACGGTAGGAGGCCAGGCCATTGGCGCCGAAGTTCGCCAGCGTCTTAGGTACAGCGGTCAGCTGCAAGCGCTCGTACATCGGGAAGTTCATGACGTTCTCCCAGATGAGCTTGTCCACCTCGTTGGTGAGCCTGAAGCGCTCCTCCTTGTCTGCCGTCGTGGCAATCTGCTGGATGTACTCGTCGATCTGGGGGACCGAGATGCCCGAGTAGTTCTGGTTCGATCCACTGCCGTAGATCTGGCCGATGTTGGCCATCGGGTACTGGGTACCATTCCAGGTGAAGGCGGTGAGCTCGAAGTTACCGGGGCGGATGTAGTCCTTGAAGTAGCCGTTGGTGTCCACGGGGTTCAGCGTGATCTCCATGCCTGCCTCCTTGACCTGTGCCTGCAGGAGGTTGGCCTCGTTCTCGGTGGTCTGGACGCCGGCAGGCATCGTGAAGGAGATGGTCAGGCGCTGACCGTCCTTCTCGCGGATGCCGTCAGCACCTTCGGTCCAGCCGGCCTCGTCCAGCAGCTTCTTGGCCGCCTCGACGTCGTAGCCCCACTGCGTGGAGTTGTCCTGGTAGCCCTCCTGGTTAGGCATGAAGAAGCGGTTGCCCAGGAGCACCTTGGAGATGTCCACCGGCAGACCGACCAGGTCGGACTGGGCGATCGCCTCACGGTTGCAGGCGCGCAGCAGAGCCTGGCGCACGGCCTTGTCAGCCAAGGGGCCGGTGGTGCCGTTGAGGGTGAAGTGACGCCACTGCAGACCGAAGTTCTGACGCACCTCGGCATCGTCACGACCGATGCACTGCTCGTAGACATCGGCGGCGATGATGTAGTCGATGACATCGAGGGTCTTGTTGGCGAAGGCCGTGGCCTCAGCCGAGGCGTCCAGGACGCGGAACGTGACCTTCTCCAACAGCGGCTTGTCGCCCCACCACTTGTCGTTGGGGACGAGGGTGACAACCTGCTGGGACTTGTCAAAGCTGTCGACCTTGAAGGGGCCGGAGAAGTAATCGTTGTTGAAGTTATCCTCGCCCGCCATGGCCTCATTGAAGGTCTCAGGGGTGGCCATGAGCTCCTTGGGGGAGAAGCCGGAGAACATGTTGCTCCAGTCCGGGAAGACGGACTTGAAGGTGACCTTGGCCGTGAGGTTGTCGACGATCTCCACGTTCTCAATCTGGTCGTAGCCGTCGGCCGAGGCCCACAGGTACGCCTCGTCCGTGCCGTGGACGAGGCCCTCCTTGATGTCCTCGGAGTCCCAGTTGCGACCGTTGCCCCAGACCGCCTTCTCGTTGACAGCAACCGTGACGACCGTCTTGCCGCCCTCCTCGGTGGCCTCGAGCTTGGTGAGGAAGTTGGGGTTCGGGGTCGGAGAGCCGTCGTCACCCCAGTCCAGGGTGTAGGGGTTGACGAAGTTCCAGATATTGCGGGTGTCCACGCCATTGCCGTCAACGTGGGAATAGTTCCAGTTGGCGATCGTGGCCGTCAGGGACAGCTTGAGCTCGCCCCCCTCCTGCAGGGCGGAGCGCTCCTGAAGGTTCATGGCCTGGGCGGCTCCCTGGGAACCGTCAGAGGCGCCACTGGCGCCCGGGTCGCTGGACTTGGCGCAGGCCGCGAGGGCAGCCATGGCCGCCACAGAGGCTGAGCCACCAAGGAAGAGGCGGCGGTTGATCATCATGGGGATCTCCGTTTCGAAGGACGGGTGGGGGTGGGCAGGCCACGGGCGTGCCTGCCGTCACATGGAGCACACCATACGAATGTTTCCCACCGGACGACAGACGCTTGCAGGATAGTCACCAACCCGAAACATGGTTGACGTGTGACGAACGCCTTCGCACAGGGCCTGAACGACCGCACGTCAATGCACGAGATGCATAGACTCGCGATCATCTTAGATAGCGAGACTGCGGCGCCCGCTGTGCGGTCGGTGCCTCGCCTAGAACACGGCGGTCTTCTCCGGGTAGTAGCAGGCCACCTCGTGGTCCTCACCCTGCGACTCAAAACGAGGCATCTCACCCAGGCAGGCCAAACGCTGGTCCTCACTGAGAGCCGTGGCGAACTTCGGGCAGCGTGTTCTAAAGCGGCAGCCCGTGGGCGGGTTGGCAGGGCTGGGCAGGTCTCCCTCAAGCAGGATCCTGGAGCGCGTGCGCTCCTTGACGGGGTCTGGGATCGGGATCGCCGAGAGCAGGGCCTGGGTGTAGGGGTGGGCCGGTGCCTCGAAGATCGCATCGACATCACCGACCTCGACGATCTTGCCCAGATACATCACCGCCACACGGTCGGCGATGTGGCGCACCACGGACAGGTCGTGGGCCACGAAGAGGTAACTCAGCCCCATCGTGGCGCGCAGCTCGTCGAGCAGGTTGATGACACCGGCCTGGATGGACACGTCCAGCGCCGAGACGGGCTCGTCCAGGACCAGCAACTTAGGCTCGAGCGCGAGCGCACGGGCGATGCCGATGCGCTGACGCTGCCCGCCGGAGAAGTTGCGCGGGTAGCGGTTGGCGTGGCTGGGCTCCAGGCCCACCAGTCCCATGAGCTCCTCCACGCGCGGCGCGATATCCGTCTTCTTCCATCCGTTGGCCCGCAAGGGCTCAGCCAGGATGTCGAAGATCGGCAGACGCGGATCGAGCGAGGCCATCGGGTCCTGGAAGACGATCTGCAGATCCTCGCGCACCTGCCTGCGCTGTGAGCGGTTCAACTCACCCGTGTCCCTTCCCAGGACCACGATCCTGCCGGACTGCGGCGCCTGCAGCCTGAGGACCTCCATGAGGGTCGTCGTCTTGCCGCAGCCTGACTCACCCACGATCGCCAGGGTCTCGCCCTGACGGATGTCGAAGGAGATGCCGTCCACCGCGTGGACCGTGCCCACGCGACGCTTGAACACCGCCCCCTTCATGAGCGGGAACTCCTTGACCATCTCGGTCACCCGCAGCACCTCGGTGCGCTCACTGTGGGGTAGGTTGAGCGCGTCGGGCGTCTTGAGGGCAGGAACCGGGTAGATGTCGGTGTAGTCCAGGTTCCCCTCCTCGATGACGCCGTAACGGCGGCAGGCCGAGTACTGCGGGCCCGCCGCCCGGTCACCCGAGGCGTCCGTGGTGCCCTCACGCACGAGCACGAGGTCCGGCTCGCCCTCGTGGCACTGCGGGGCAGCCATGGGGCAGCGAGGAGCGAAGGGGCAGCCGGTCGGGAGCTTGAGCAGGGACGGCGGGTTTCCCTCCAGCGTCGCCAGGGCGGAGTCCTTCTTGACGTCCAGACGGGGCAGTGAGCCCAGCAGCCCAATGGTGTAGGGCATCCGTGAGCGGTAGAAGAGGTCGTTGACGTCACCGGTCTCGACGATACGACCGGCGTACATGACGGCCACCCGGTCCGCCATCCCGGCCACGACGCCCAAGTCGTGGGTGATCATGATGACCCCGGCGCCGGTCTCCTTCTGGGCAGTGCGCAGGACGTCAAGGATCTGAGCCTGGATGGTCACGTCCAAGGCCGTCGTCGGCTCATCAGCGATAATGAGATCCGGGTTGTTCGCGATCGCGATCGCGATGACGGCGCGCTGACGCATACCTCCGGAGAACTCGTGCGGGTAGGCCTTGGCACGCACCTCGGCGTTCGGGATCCCCACCAGGTCGAGCAGTTCAACCGCCCGGTCCCACGCGTCAGCGTCTGACATGCCGGGGTTGTGGACCTTGAGCGCCTCCACGATCTGGTTGCCGACCGTGTAGACCGGGGTGAGCGCGGACAGAGGGTCCTGGAAGACCATCGAGATCTGGGTGCCGCGGATCTTTGACAGGTAGGCGTCGTCGCGCCCCAGCAGCTCAGTGCCGTGGAGCCTGACAGAACCGGAGATCTGGGCAGACTCGTCGAGCAGGCCCATCACCGCCGTCGAGGTGACGGACTTACCGGAGCCGGACTCACCCACCAGGGCGAGCACCTCGCCACGCGCGACGGTGAGGTCGACCCCGCGCACGGCGTTGACACGCCCGTCCTCAGAGGGGAAGGAGACATGGAGGTCCGTGACCTCCAACAGGGGGGCCTGCGACGTCGGGTCGGGCAGCGCGTCAGACTCGAAGACGGGAGTGTTCTTGCGGGAGCGGCTCATGCCCTGCCTCCAGACTTCGACGAGGGATCGATGGCGTCACGCAGGCCGTCACCCATGAAGTTCACGCACACGAGCATGATGACCAGGACGGCGGCAGGCGCCAGGAAGATCCACGGATAGGTGGTGGCTGAGCGCTGCCCCTCGGCGATGAGCGTGCCCAGCGAGGTGTTGGGCGCCTGGACTCCGAAGCCGAAGTAGGACAGCGTGGTCTCGCTGATCACCGCGTAGGCGACGTTGACAGTGGCGTCGACGATGAGCAGCGAGGCGATGTTCGGGATGATGTGGCGCAGGATGATCCGCCAGCTGGGCACGTTCATGAAGCGCGCGGCATTGACATAGTCGAGGTCCTTCACGCTCAGTGTCAGGGAGCGGACCACGCGCGCCGTCAACATCCAGCCGAAGCCGGCCAGCAGGACGATGAACAGTGCGATCGACCCCTTCGCGGCACCGACCCGCTGGGACAGGATGGCGATGATGAGGAAGGAGGGCACCACGAGCAGCAGGTCGGTTATCCACAGCGCGGCCTTCTCCCACCAGCCTCCGAAGTAGGCGGCTGAGGAGCCGAAGAGCGCGGCGATCGAGGTCTGGAGCAGAGCCACGCACACGCCGATGAGCATCGACTTGCGCGTGCCCTCGACCACCATCGCGAAGACGTCACGACCCCCCTGAGTCGTGCCAAACCAGTGCTCAGCGTTGGGGGGCGTGAGGAAGGCGTTGTTGTCGACGTCGGTGTAGGACCACGCGCCGACGTGGTCGCCGAAGGTCGCGAACAGCGCCACGACGGCGAAGCCAACCGCCCCGGCCACAGCCGACTTGTTGCGCAGGAAGCGGCGCAGGGTGATCTGCCCGCGCGTCAGGCGCTTGGACTCCGCCGGGTTGGTCTCGCGCAGGTCGCCGGCCGCGGACTCGGACACGGGCATGTCCGCCGGTTGGTCGATGGGCGATTGCCCCCCCACCGTCATCTGCTTACTGATCGAGTCCATGCCGTTGTGGTTGCGTGCCATGCTCAGCTCACCCTCACTCGGGGGTCGACGACTGCGACGAAGATGTCCGACAACAGCGCACCGGTGAGGGTACACAGCCCGGAGAAGGCGACGACCGCAACAGCGCCGTTAATGTCGTACTCAGCGATGGACTTGATCGAGTACTCGCCCATACCGTGCCAGCCGTAGACACGCTCGGTGATGGCGGCTCCGGTGAACAGACCTGCCAGGGCGAAGGCGAAATAGGTGGCCATCGGGATCAGGGCGGTGCGCAGCGCGTGGCGGGTGACCGCCTTGCGCTTGATCAGGCCCTTGGCCCGGGCGGTGCGCACATAGTCGGCGCCCAGGGTGTCCAGCATGAGGTTGCGCTGGTAGCGGGAGTAGGTGGCCAGGCCTCCCAGGGACATCGACAGCGTTGGCAGCAGCAGGTGCTGGAGGCGGCCGAGCAAGCCGTAGCCCTCACCGGTGAACTCAAAGATCTGGTAGCCGGTGGCGCGGTTGATCTGGACCGCGAACACCTGCAGGAGGATGGCGATGACCATGGCCGGGGTTGAGATGATAACCATCGCGAACAAGGAGACCGTGCGGTCAGAGAGCTTGTACTGGCGGGTCGCCGTCCAGGCGCCCAGGGCCACGCCACCGCTCATGCCGATCGCAGCCCCGAGGAAGACCAGACGGAGCGAGGCACCGATCTTGGTGCTGATCAGCCCGTTGACCGACTCGCCCTTGGGCGTCACCCCCCAGTCCCAGGAGGTGACGATGGAGTGCAGCCACGTGACGTACCTGTCCCACACCGGGAGCTCGGCACTGATGTTGTACCGGATCAGATTGGTCTGAATGGCGTCCCAGTTGAGGGTCGGATCCTCGCGGTTCCAGTTGTTGGCGGGATCCAGTGTCGCGGACGCCAGCAGGTACGCCAACGTGGTGGCGAGGAAGAGGAGGATTGCGTAGTTGGCGATCCTACGCGCTAGGTACGGGAGCATTCGTTACGCCTTCCTGGAACCGTACGGTGCCGCTGACCATACTCTGTGGAGGATACGGTCCGGACACACAGGACGTCCTGCTCTCGCCGGCCCGACCTCGTCTCAGCCGACGGTGTCCTCGCTGTACAGGGGGATGGACGCCCCGGGCACGGCATTGATGAGTTCACGGGTGTAGTCCTGCTGCGGGTGGTCGAAGAGCTCGTCGGAGGGCCCGGCCTCCACAACCTTCCCGTGCTCCATGACGACGACGTCGTCCGCGATCTGGCGGACCACGGCGAGATCGTGGGTGATGAAGAGGTAGGTCAGAGCCAGCTCGGACTGCAGGTCCGTCAGCAGGCGCAGCACCTGCGCCTGGACGAGGACGTCGAGGGCCGAGACCGCCTCATCCAGCACGACGATCTCCGGCTTAAGGGCCAGGGCCCGGGCGATGGCGACACGCTGGCGCTGCCCGCCCGAGAGCTCGTTGGGGTAGCGGCGCATGACCGAGCGCGGCAGGGACACGAGGTCGAGCAGCTCAGCCACCCGGTTCTCGCGCTCCTGACGGGTGCCGACGCGGTGGACCCGCAGCGGCTCTTCGATGACCCTGAAGATCGAGTACATGGGGTCGAGGGAGCCGTAGGGGTTCTGGAAGACCGGCTGCATGATGCGGCGCAGTGCGAACAACTCCTTGTCCCCCAGCGTGGACAGGTCGATCCCGTTGTGGAAGACCTTGCCGGAGGTGGGGTCGAGGAGGTTGAGGATGATGTTGGCGACCGTGGACTTACCGGAGCCGGACTCACCCACGAGTGCGGTGGTCGTGCCACGGCGCACCCCGAAGGTGACATCGTCCACGGCCTTGAGGGTCTTGGCCTCGCCCTTGGCGCCGCGGATGTCGAAGACCTTCGTCAGGTGCTCGACGCGCAGGACCTCGTCGACGTCGGCGGCGATCTCATGCACGCCGAGCTCGTCCTCGCTGACCTGGATGCCGGCGGCGTGGGCCGTCTGGATACGGCGCGAGGCCAGTGACGGGGCGGCCTTGACCAGGCGCTGGGTGTAGGGGTGGCGCGGGTCCTGCAGGACCTCAATGGAGGGACCGGACTCGACCACGCGGCCGCGGTGCATGACGACGATGTGCTCAGCGCGCTCGGCGGCCAGCCCCAGGTCGTGGGTGATGAACAGCATCGCGGTGCCGAGCGTGTGGATCTGCTCACCGAGGTGGTCGAGGATGCGCCGCTGGACCGTGACGTCCAGGGCACTGGTGGGTTCGTCGGCGATGAGCAGCTGGGGACGGGCCGCCAGGCCGATGGCGATAAGGGCCCGCTGGCGCATGCCGCCGGAGAACTCGTGCGGGTACTGGCGGGCGCGTCGGGCGGCGTCGGGCAGCCCGGCCTCCTCCAGGAGGAGGGAGACCTGTTCCTTGACGTCGATGTGTCCGCCGACGGGGACCTCCTCGCCCTTCTCCGCGGCGGCCAACGCGGCGAGCCGGTCGTCGGCGACCCCGGCCAGGCCGTTGGCCTTGAGGGCCTCCTTGACCTGGAAGCCGATGGACCACACGGGGTTGAGGTTGCTCATCGGGTCCTGGGGGACCAGGCCGATCTCGCTGCCGCGCAGGGCCTGGTACTCACGGGCGTTGGCGTGAGTGATGTCCTTGCCGTTGAACGTGATGGTGCCGCCGGTGACGCGGCCAGTGCCCGGCAGCAGGCCGAGGACCGCGGCGGCCAGCGTGGACTTGCCGGAGCCGGACTCACCCACGATGGCGACGGACTGGCCCGGGTAGAGCGTGAGGTTGGCCTTGCGCACGGCGGGCACGAGCCCGGTGGAGGAGCGGAAGGCGACCTCGAGGTCACGGATCTCAAGCAGGGGGGCGCTGTCCATGCCTTCGGTGACGGGGGTGTTGACGGTACTCACTTGCGGGCCTTCGGGTCGAGGGCGTCGCGCACGGCGTCACCCATCATGATGAATCCGAGGACGGTCAGGGCCAGGGCCCCGGCCGGGTAGAGGAGGACGGTGATGTGGTCGCGCAGGGCGGCCTGCGCGGAGGCGATGTCCGCCCCCCAGGAGACCATTGAGGGCGGCAGGCCCACACCGAGGAAGGACAGGGTCGCCTCGGAGACGATGAAGGCGCCGAGTTGGACGGTGGCGGTGACGATGATGGGGGCTGCGGCGTTGGGCAGCACGTGGCGCACGAGGATCGCCAGTCGGCTGGAGCCGAGCGAGCGCGAGGCGGTGACGAAGTCCTCGTTCTTCACGCTCATGACGGCACCGCGGGTGATACGGGCGATCTGGGGCCAGCCGAAGACGGCCAGGACCAGCACGACGGTGACGATGGAGGAGCGGCCCTTGAACATCTGCATGACGACGATGGCGGCCAGCACGAAGGGCACCGCGAAGAAGACGTCGGTAAAGCGGGCGAGCAGCGCATCCAGCCAGCCGCCGAAGAAGCCGGCGAGGGAGCCGATGACGGTGCCGATGAGCACGACGATGAGCGTGGTGAGCACGCCGACGGTGACCGAGGCGCGCGCGCCGTGGATGGTGCGAGAGAAGATGTCGCACCCCTGACGGTCGAAGCCGAAGGGGTGGCCGGCCGCGGCGGGCCCGTAGGAGTCGTGCAGCTGGCAGAAGGTCGGGTCCACCCGGGTGAACAGGCCCGGGACGGCGGCCAGGAGGAGGGCGCCGACGATGAGGACGGCGGAGACCCAGAAGATCGGGCGGCGACGCAGCTGCTTCCACGCCTCACCCCACATGGAGGCGGGTGCGGACTCGTCGGAGACGGCGTCGACGGCGCCCAGGCCCTGCTCATCGACCTCGGCGACGTAGCGCTCCTGGCCGGGGCGGGCGACGGTGTGCTGGTTGTCAGGCATAGCGGATCCTCGGGTCGAGAGCGGCGTAGAGCAGGTCCACGACGAGGTTGGAGATGATGAAGACGAGGATGAGGACGGTCGTGAAGGACACGACGGTGGGGCCCTCACCCTGGAGGATGGCGCGGTAGAGCGTGCCGCCGACGCCGCTGATGTTGAAGATGCCCTCGGTGACGATGGCGCCGCCCATGAGGGCGCCCAGGTCCGCACCGAGGAAGGTGATGACGGGCACGAGCGAGTTGCGCAGGACGTGGACCACCATGACACGCGTGCCGGACAGGCCCTTGGCACGGGCGGTGCGCACGTAGTCGGCGGAGAGGTTCTCGGCGACCTCGGTGCGCGTCAGGCGCAGCACGTAGGCGAAGGAGACGGCGCCGAGCACGAGGGCCGGCATGAGCAGCTCCTTGAAGCCCGGGGTGTTTCCTGCGGTGACCGGCAGCCACCCCAGTCGTACGCCGATGAAGAACTGCAGGAGGAAGCCGATGACGAAGGTCGGCACGGCGATGACGACGAGGGAGAGCACGAGGGCGGTGGCGTCGAACCAACGGCCCTTGCGCACTCCGGCGATGAAGCCGACCGTGATGCCGGCGACGGCCTCGAAGGCCAGGGCCATGAGGGAGAGCTTGATGGTCACGGGGTAGGCGCCGGCCAGGACGTCGACGATCGGGCGCGAGCCGCGCAGCGTGGTGCCCAGGTCAAGGGTGAACACGCCTTTGAGGTACAGCAGGTACTGCACGAGGAAGGGCTTGTCGAGGTTGTAGTTGGCGCGGATCTGCTCCTGCACGGCAGGGCTGAGCGCGCGCTCGCCTCCGAGGGCGGCCACAGGGTCTCCGGGCAGGGCGAAGACCATCGCGTAGATCAGAAGGGTGGCCCCGAGGAAGACGGGGATCATCTGCAGCAGCCTGCGTCCGGCGTAGCGGACCATCGGCGTCTCCTTTAAGTCAGTGGGGAGGGGGACGGGCGGGTCGGGCGGGGCCCGACGTGCGCCGGGCCCGCACCATGCGTGGTGCGGGCCCGGTGCACGCTCGTCAGTGAGTGTCAGAACTCGGCGATGGCGTTGGCCTGCTCCCACAGGCTCTTGGCCTCGGCCTCGTCGAAGTCCAGCACCTCGTTGCCCTCGACGGCATCGGTCCAGTCGGCGATGACCGGGGATGTGAAGTCGGAGGCGGGGGTGCGGGTCTCGTAGTACAGCGTGTCGCAGATCTCCTTGCGGTTGATGGCGCGGGAGATGGCGGCGCGACGCAGGCGGCCCTCCTCGTCCATCTTGAAGTGCTCGGCGTTGACGTTGATGGAGAAGCCCTGGATGACGGCGCCGGGCTGGTTGATCGCGCGCTCGCCCAGCTCGGTGGCGAAGGAGGACAGCGCGGAGTCCGGGATGGCGTCGATGACGTCGACGGCGTCGGCGAGCAGGTCGTTGTAGGCGGCGTCGTAGTCGGTGTAGAGGGTGAAGGTGACACCCTCGTTGGCGACTGTCTGGCCGCCCTTGTAGTCGGCGTTCTTGGACAGGACGATCTCGCCGTCGTGAGTCCAGGAGTCGAACTTGTAGGGGCCGTTGCCGACGGGCGCCTGGCCGAAGGCGTCCATGTCCGCGAAGGCGGACTCGGGCAGCGGTGCGAAGGCGGAGTAGCCCAGGCGGAGCCTGAAGTCGGAGGCGGGGGCCGTGAGCTTGACGGTGAAGGTGCGGTCATCGACCTTGGTCAGACCGGTGAGCTCGGAGTCCTCCTCGTAGGAGAAGCCCTCGATGACGTCGTAGAAGTAGCTCGACAGGTGGGCGTTGGACAGCAGGGCGCCGTAGTTCCACGCCTTGATGAAGGAGTCGGAGGTGACGGGGGTGCCGTCGGCGAAGGTCCAGCCGTCCTTGATCTTGATCGTGTAGGTCTGGTTGTCCTCGGACTCGATGGACTCGGCGACCTCGTTGACGGGGGTGCCGTCGGCCTCGAAGCGCACGAGCATGGAGAACAGGAGGTCGACCACGCGCCCGCCACCGGTCTCGTTCGTGTTGGACGGCACGAGGGGGTTCTGCGGCTCGGTGCTGTTGGTCAGGATGATGCCGTCGGGGGCGGTCGTCTTGATCTGGCGGTACTCGGGCACGGACTTCCAGTTGAAGACGACGTCGGAGACTCGGGTGGAGTGTCCGCCGAAGCCGTTCTGGTACCACAGCGGGATGGTCGGCAGGTCCTTCATGAGGACGGCCTGGGCCTTGATGAGCAGGTCGGTGGCGGCGGCCTCGTCGGGGGCGGCGGCGGACTCGGCGAGAAGCGTGTCGAACTCCTCGCTGGAGTAGTCGCTGTCGTTGGAGCCGGCGCCGGTCTGGTACTGGGCGCCGAGGAAGTTGGCCATGGCCGGGTAGTCGGCCTGCCAGCCGGTGCGGAAGGCGCCGACGATGCTGCGGTCGGTGACCTGGGCGCGCAGCTCGGAGAACTGGGCGAAGGGCAGCGGCTCCATGCTGATGCCCAGCGTGTTGCTCACGGAGTTGCACACGGCCTCAACCCAGGCCTTGTGCGGGCCGTCGGAGTTGTAGGCGAGGGTGAGCTTGCCGCCGGAGGCGGAGCCCGCACCAGACGCGGCGCCGGCACCCTCGGAGGAGCCGGTGCTGGCAGAGTCGTTGGAACCGCAGGACGCGAGGAGGAGGGCGGTAACGCCGACGGCACCGAGGCCGCCGAACATACGACGCGAGATCTGAGCAGTGGTCATAGGGACCTCCAATGGGATGGAATGGCGCGTGGCTTATGGGGCCCGTGCCCGCCTCAGCGGGGCAGACGAGGCGTATATCGGGGGTGTTGTTCACCGCGGATCGTATAACAATACGCGATTCCGGCTGAGTATATGACCAGAGCCACCCCCTGAGGCGAGAGCACTGATACATTTTCCGGACGATAGCAACGTGATCTTCGTCCACATCACGTCATGTATGACATGCATGAAGATGCACCGTGAAAGTTATCACACCCCCCACGCGCTAGCCAGCAGCTCGTAGGAACGCCGCCGGGCGTGAGCATCGTGCGCGTGGCTGACCACCAGCACCTCCTCCAGGCCCCAGCGCTCAGCCAGCGCCCGCAGCCGGGCGGCAACGTCGTCGGCGGTGCCGACAAAGGACATGGCCATGGCCTGCTCGACGGCGGTCTCCTGCCCCGGAACCAGGCGCCGCCATGCGGAGAGGTCCTCACTCGGAGGGTCCAGCGGGGCGGGGCGGCCGCCGATCACCCGGGCGGCGGCGGCCATCGCCGTCGTGAAGAGGAACCGTGCCTCGGCCTCGGTGGGGGCGACCATGGCGTTGACGACGGCCGCCACGTGGGGGCGACCGTCGAGCGAGACGGAGCAGGAGGCGTCGAAGACGGAGCGGTAGCTGACGATGGCGGCCTCAGCCTGGGCAGGGGCGAAGTGCGAGGCGACGGCGAAGGGCAGGCCGAGCGCACCGGCCACGCGGGCGCCGTTGACGGAGGAGCCCAGCACCCAGGGTTCGGGCGCAGTCCCCTCCCCCACGACGGCGCGCGCCCGGCCTACGGGGGCGGGCGGCTCCTGCGCCTCGCCGTCGGCCCCGGCAACGAGGGGGGTGAGGGACCCGGGGACGGTGGCGGGGACGTCGTCGGACACCCGCCCGAGGTAGGTCAGGGTCTGCAGGACGTCCTGGGCGAAGGAGCGGGGGTCGGCGGCTCGGCGGTGCAGGGCGGAGGCGGTCAGCGGGTCGGTGCCGGGGGCCCGGCCCAGGCCCAGGCCCACGCGGCCGGGGTAGAGCCGGGCCAGGGTGCCGATCTGCTCGGCCACGACGAGCGGCGAGTGGTTGGGCAGCATGATGCCGCCCGAGGCGACGCCGATGCGCTCGGTGGCCGCCAGGACCTGTCCCATGAGGACGGTCGTGGCGGCCGCGAGGTAGGTGGTGGAGCCGTGGTGCTCGGCGATCCAGTAGCGGTGGTAGCCACAGGCGTCAGCGGTGCGGGCGAGCCCGGTCATCTCGGCCAGTGCCTGGTCGCCGGTGCGCCCGGCGCTGATGGGAACGAGGTCGAAGACGGACAGGACCGGGGAGCTGGCGGGCATGGGCCTCAGGCTAGGCCACCAGGCACCATCAACGGGGGCGCTCGTCTCGGCTCACGCTCGGTCAGGCCGTGGGAGCGGGGCGGGCGGGCAGCGCCGAGGCCAGGAGCGACTTGAGCAGGTCGCCGATGATGAAGGGCGTGAGCCCCATGCCGATGACCGTGCCCAGCGGGGCGCCGGTGGCGACGGCGAGCCACGCCAGGCCCGGCACGTACACGAACGCGGAGGCCAGGACCATGAGGCCCAGGCGGCGAGGCCAGGAGGTGGCCTGCACGGCCCGCCCGGCGACGGCCGCCACCAGCGCGTAGCCGATGACGTAGCCGAAGGAGGGCGTGATGCCGCTCGTGAAGCCCTGGAGCACCGGCAGGCCCACGGCGGCGGCCAGGGCCAGCAGCAGGGCGGAGGTCACGCCGCGCCGCGAGCCGAGAACGCCGCCAACACCGAGGACGGCCAGCGTGCCCAGCGTCACCGGGACGGGGGTGAAGGGCAGCGGCACCCGCAGCTGGCCGACGAGGGCGATGACGGAGGTTCCGGCCAGGACGAGCAGGACCTCGCGGACGACCAGGGCCAGACGGGAGGTGGAGGCCTCGGCGGCGCCCTCGGCGCTCAGGCGGGAGAGGGATATGGAGAGGTTCTTGTTCAGCGACATGTGACAACCGTAGACGTCCGGCCGCTCTGGCTCACCCCACGACGGCGTCGGTCCTGCCGCAGCACCTTTGTGGGTTTCCCACAAGCAGGGTGCCGGTAGCGTGTCCGTGTGACCCGTCACCACGTCGCCCTCGTCCCCGCCGCTTACGTCCTGTTCCTGCGCCAAGCCCCCACCGGGGCCCGGCTGCCGCAGGTGCTGCTGCAGCTGCGCCGGAACACGGGCTACATGGACGGGTACTGGGCCTGCGGCGCGGCCGGCCACGTGGAGGTCGGCGAGTCCGTCGTGGAGGCGGCCGTGCGTGAGGCCAAGGAGGAGCTGGGTGTCGTCGTCGACCCGGCGGACCTCGAGCCACTGACGGGCATGCACCGCACCAATGACCTTGCAGGCGCCCCGCGCGAGCAGCGGGCGGACTGGTTCTTCACCCTCAGACGCTGGCGGGGCGAGCCGACCATCGCGGAAGCGGCCCGGGCCGCGGACCTCGCCTGGTACCCCCTCGACGACCTGCCGCTCGTCCCTCCGCACGAGCGGCACGTGATGGACCTGCTCGCCGAGCAGCTGCGTGGCGGGGCAGGCGTGCCCGCGGTGACGGTCTTCGGCTTCCCGGCCGGGCGGGGGCCTGTCACTCATTCCTAGTCAGAGCCCGACACCCCCAAAAACTCCAGAATCCTCGGCAACTCGCGGCGCGCCTGCACCAGGCCCATCTCATAGGCGCTCGAGACCCGGTCATAACGCAGCTCGCCGTTCTCGATCGGCATCCGCTCGGGCTGGTACAGGTAGACGCGACCGGCACGCCGCTCCTCCTCCAGCCACTCGACCGTCCGGTTGTAGCCGTCCGGGCGCGCGATGATCCCCTGCGCCACCGCCGGAGTCTTGCGGAACAGGCGCCGGTAGGCCCCGGCCCGCTTCTCGGCGGGCTTGCGGTAACCGGCCGCACGCGTGGAGACCACGAGCATGCGCGTATAGCCGTCCGCGAGCGCCGCGTCCGTCGCGAAGCCACCGGTGGGGCCCAGGGCCCCGTCGAGGTAGGGCACGCCGTCGATGTGGACGGTGGGCATGAGCACCGGCATGGAGGAGGAGGCCTGGCAGCGAATCGTCAGGTCCTTCAGGCTCTCCATGTCCTCGGCGCCCCAGTAGACCATCTCGCCGGTGTCGCAGCGGAAGGCGCCGATGCGCACCGTGGAGGTCGAGGCCGCGAAGGCCGGCCAGTCGAAGGGGAAGCGCTCGTCGGGCAGGCTCGTGTGCTGGTAGATGTGGTCGGAGTTGAAGTAGCCCCGGCCCCTGACAAAGGAGCCCCAGCCGCCGGCCTCGGGGTCCGCGGGGATGCCGACGAAGGCCTCGCGGGTGCGCCACAGGTCTCGCGAGACCATGTTGACGGTGTTGGTGGACCCGGCGGAGATGCCCCCGACCCAGGGGAAGGCGAGGCCTGCCTCAAGCATCACCTGTACCAGCGCCGCCGTGTAGGCACCGCGCATGCCGCCTCCCTCGAAGACGAGGGCGACGTCGTCGATCTCGGTGGTGACGGGGGCCGGGGCGTGGCCGGGCCGACCGAAGCGGACGGGGCGGACAGGGCGGGTCTGGTGTGAGGGGCTGGCAGTGGTCATCACCCGCAGGCTATCGACGCCGAGCCCCGAAGGTCAGTGTGGTCTTGCACCACTGAAAGGCCGAAAGGCTGTGTCACGCCACCAGGCGCGACCGCCCAGACTCCCGCGCGCACAGCCGCCCCAGTCCACAGCGAGGCTGTGATCCAGAACCCACATGACCGGGAGGCGTTACCGCCCGGAGACCCACACGCATAGCGTCATGGTCATGAGCATGCCCCTTCTTCTTGAGCCCCTGACGATGCGCGCCGCGAGCGCGCGCAACCGACTGTGGCTGCCTCCCATGTGCATGTACAGCGTCGACGCCGAGGACGGCAAGGTCACCGACTGGCATGTGCAGCACTACGCGACCCGGGCGCTGGGAGGCTTCGGCACCGTCGTCGTCGAGGCGACCGCGGTGGCGCCCAACGGCCGCCTGTCCCCGCGCGACCTCGGCCTGTGGGACGACGCCCAGGTGGAGGGTCACCGGCACCTGGTGGATGCCGTCCATGCGGGCGGCGCGCTGGCGGGCATCCAGCTGGGTCACGGCGGCCGCAAGGCCGGCACGCCCCCGTGGCTGCCGACGGTTCCGAGAAGCGAGGCGCGCACGAGCACCCTTGAGGGCTGGGACCTGGTCGCGCCGTCAGCCCTGGCCTACCCGGGTCACGCGGTGCCGCGGGCCCTGACTCTTGAGGAGGCCGACGACGTCGTGGCCGCCTTCGCGGCGGCCGCCCGGCGTGCGGTCCAGGCCGGATACGACCTCGTGGAGCTGCACGGCGCGCACGGCTACCTCATCCACCAGTTCCTCTCCCCACTGTCCAACGAGCGCGAGGACACGCTCGGAGGCTCACCGCAGGGGCGACGCCGCTTCGCGCTGGAGACGGTGCGTGCGGTGCGCAGGGTGCTCGGCGAGGGGCCCGAGGGGCGGGTGCTGGGCATCCGCCTGTCCGCGACCGACTGGGTCGAGGGCGGTCTGACGGCTGAGGACACGGCGGTGCTCGCGCGCGAGCTGGTCGAGGAGGGTGTGGACGTCCTGCACATCTCGACGGGAGGCAACGTCCCGGCGAGCTTGCCCACGGGCCCGGGCTACCAGGTGCGTTTCGCCGCCCAGGTGCGCCAGGCGGTGGCGGGGATGACGACGACGGGCGGGGGCAGCCCGGTGGTGGTCGCCGTCGGACGCCTGGAGAGCGGGGCGCAGGCGGAGCAGGTCCTGGTGACCGGCCAGGCGGACGCCGTGGCGGTGGGCCGTTACGCGCTGCGCGACCCGTACGCGCCGCTGCGGTGGGCGCACGAGCTGGGGGTGAACGACTGGCAGCAAGCGGGCTTCCCCGCCCAGTACTGGCGCGGCGTCTGGGCCTGAGCCTACAGCTGCTCGCCGTCGACGTAGAGCCAGCGGCCGGCCCGTTTGACAAAGGTGCTGCGCTCCCTCAGTGCGTCGAACGCCGTGCCGCCGCGCCCGTCCACCGCCTCGAAACGGGCCGTGAACTCCACGACCGCCTCCTCGCCGTCGGCGGCCAATGGGCTTCCCCCGACGCACTCGTGGACGGTGAGCCCCAGCCAGCGCGTGCCGGGGTGGCAGTAGGGGCCCTCCGGGCGGGTGCGCGGGTGCCAGGTGCGGAAGATGTGGTCCTCGTCGCCGACGGCGAAGGCCGTGTAGCGCGAGCGCATGAGCGCCTCGGCCGTGGGGGCGGCTTCGCCGTCGAGCACGCTCTCGCAGCAGTCGGCGAAGGTGCGGCCGCTGCCGCAGGGGCAGGGGTCGGCGGGCCGGGCCCCGGCACTGCGCACGGGCGAGGCGCCGGACGAGCCGCCTGACTGGCGGGCCCGGCTCCGGGCCCTCCCCCGGGCTCGACTCCCGCTCACAGCCCCGCCCAGAAGGCGGCCAGCGCCTGGGCGAGCCAGGGGCCGTCCGCGATGGCGCACAACTCGCGCTGGGAGTGCATCGACAGCAGCGGCTGGCCGACGTCCACCGTCGTCATCCCCAGGCGGGTCGCCGTGATCGGGCCGATGGTCGAGCCGCAGGGCACCGCGTTGGAGGACACGAAGTCCTGGTGCGGGACGCCCGCGGCACGGCAGGCCCTGGCCCACAGGGCCGCGCCCACGGCGTCGGAGGCGTAGCGCTGGTTCGCGTTGATCTTGAGCACGGGGCCGCCGCCGAGCACCGGGCGCACGGCCGGGTCGTGCCTGTCCGGGTAGCAGGGGTGCACGCCATGGCCGGCATCGGCGGACACGCACACCGAGCGCGCCATCGCCGCCTCGAAGGCATCGTCCTCCAGGCCCATGCGGCGCGCGAGGCGGCGCAGCACCGTCTCAAGGAAGGGGCCGGCGGCACCCGAGCGGGTCGCGGATCCGACCTCCTCGTGGTCGTTGGCGATGAGGACGACGGCGTCGCGCGCCGTGGCGGCCTCCCACCGGCCCGCCCCGCCCTCACCGAGGCCGACGTCGGCCGCCAGGGCCTCGAGGGCGACGATGCTGGCCTGCACGGAGCTGAGGTTGTCCAGGCGCGAGGAGGCGAGCATCTCGCCGTGGCGGCCGATGCGCCCCGGGGCCTCCGTGGGGTAGGTGACAACGTCGTGGGAGGCGAGCTCGGCCCGCTCGATCCCGGCGATCTCGCACAGGTACTGCTCGACGGCGTCGGCCTGTCCGCGCGTGGCGGCGTCGTCGGCCCCGGTCGCCCGGGCGGAGAGGGACCACAGGGGCGTCAGGTGTGCCTGGCGGTCCAGATGCAGGTTCTCGTTGACGCTGCGGTCCAGGTGGGGGGCCAGCTGGGCGACGCGCGCAACCGGGCCGGTGCGCACGAGGTGGACGGCGCCGTCGCGGGTGACGAGCCGTCCGGCCAGGCCCAGGTCGCGGTCGAGGAAGGAGTTGAGCAGTGGGCCGCCGTAGACCTCGGCGTTGATGAGCTGGTAGCCCTCGCGGGTGAGGGCGGCGCTGGGCTTGAGCTTGAGGGCGGGCGAGTCCGTGTGGGATCCGACGACGCGGAAGGCGGTGGTGGGGCTGGGTGCGTCCGGCAGCATCCAGGCGGCGACGGCGCCGTCGCGCAGCACGTAGCCGCGCCGGGGCAGGTCCTGGCCCCAGGGGACCGTCTCGCTGACCTCGGTGAAGCCGACGGCCTCGAGCCGGGCGGTGAGGGTGGCGGCCGCGTGGTAGCTCGAGGGGGAGGCGGTGACGAGGTCGATGAGTGAGGCGGTGTAGGCGTCGGCGTCGGTGAGGACCGTGGCCGCGCGCTGTGCGGCGGCGGGCACGGGGGTGTCGCTGATGTGGTCGGGCATGGCGCCAGTCTCCCACCGTCGGGGTGGCACCGGCCGACACGGTGCCGTGGCGGGGCTGGGACCGCAGCTCACACCGGGGCAGGATCAGGGGTATGAGCAAAGCCCAGCCCGCAGCACCGCCCGCGATCCCGCCCGTTGGCACCGGCCCGGTGCGCGCCGTCCTGCTCGACGCCGACGGCGTGCTGCAACTCATCGGCACCCCCTGGCGCCAGGCCCTGGCCGAGGCCGGAGGACCGGCGTTCGCCGAGCGGCTGCTCGCCGAGGAGCGCCCGGCCCTCGAGGGGCGCGAGAGCCTGACTGACCTGTTGGACCGGCTGGTGCGGAGCCTGGATCTGAGGACGACCACCGCCGAACTGCTGCGGCTGTGGCGGCGCGCGACCCCCGACCCCACCGCCCGGCAGCTGGTGGCCGACCTCAGGGCCACCGGCTACCTCACGGTCCTGGCGACGAACCAGCAGTGGGAGCGCCGGCAGTGGATGCGCTCGCAACTGCGCTACGACGGGCTGTGCGACCTCGACGCCTACTCCTGCGTGCTCGGAGTCGCCAAGCCCGACCCGCGCTACTTCGAGGACGTCCTGCGCCTGGCCGGGGTGAGCGCCCATGAGGCCCTGTTCGTGGACGACAGCGCCGCGAACGTCGCCTCGGCCCAAGGCGTGGGACTCAGGGTCCTGCACCACCCGGCGGATGCCGGCGGCCAGGTGCTGCGCCAGGGCGTCGTCGAGGCGCTGACGCGGACGCTCTGACGGGCGGGTCGCCGTCGGGCGGACGGGGCGGTCGCCGTCGGGCGGACGGGCCATGTCCTCCTCAGGGAGGACCCCGGGACCTCCCTGATCTCATCCTGGCGGGCTTGCCCAACCGGCCGGGGCAGGGAAGACTCGGCGTCGAGCGACGCTCAACAGGTGAGTGCCGCAGGAGGAGGACGCGATGTCGGTAGCAGCGCGGACGGCGACCGGCACGGTGCGCGACCGGGTCCAGGACCGTCTCGACGTCCTCAACGACCCCTCGCGCCGTGCCCCGCGCGCCTTCCTCAAGGTCATCTCCCGCATCCACCGGTTCCTGCCCAAGCGTCTGCGCGCACTCGTGCCCGTGACCTTCATCGGCTACGCCCTCATCAACGGCTCCGCCTTCGTCATCGACATCAGTCTGCTGTGGGTGATGTACGAGCGGCTGCACTGGTTCTACCCGCTGGCCGTGACCCTGGGTTACCTCGTGGCCGGCGCCTATTCGCTGGTGCTCAACCGGTGGCTCAACTTCCAGTCGCACGGATCGCTGTCCTCGCAGGGCGGCCGCTACGTCATCGGGCTCGTGAGCCAGTACGTCATCTTCATCCTGGGGCTGTCGAGCCTCCTGCACCTGGCCGGTGTCAACGCCGAGCTCGCGCGCGTCATCTCAGCCTGCTGCGAGGGCCTGTACCTCTACGCGCTCATGCGCCTGTGGGTGTTCCGGGGCACGCCCGAGCCTGTGGAGGACGAGGAGGAGCTCATCGAGCGGACGGAGGGTGATGTCCGCCGTCACCAGAAGGCGCGGGTCGTCTCCGTCGGCCCGTCGAGCTCGGTGAAGCCCGCGTCCACCACCGAGACGGGCCGGGGCGTCGAGCGCCACGAGTCGGCACCGGGCAGGACGACGCGCACCCGGTAGCCGTCCTCGGCCCAGGCGTCGCGCAAGGCAGGGGGCATGTCCGGGCTCTGCCAGGCCAGCTGGGCGGCGTGGGCGACCTGGGCGCAGAGCTTGCCGGAGGTCATCTCGTGCAGCGGAGTCACCTCGACGGTGACGAGGGCACCCTGAGACGTTGAGGCGCTGCCCAGGGCGAGCAGGTCGGCGGTGCGTCCCGCGGCCCGGTCGACGGCGGCGGTCACCGCGGCGGGCGCCGGCGGGAGCTCGTCGCCGTCGGGAAAGTGCGTGCCCTCGACCTGCGTCTTGGCCAGGGCCGTGGGCAGAGGGCGCACGGGTCCCGGGACGAGGGCGCGGGCTTCGGCGGGCGCCCAGCCCAGGGGCCCGTCCTGGGTGACGGTGACGCCCGGCAGCGCCTGGACCTCGTCCCAGCGTCGGCCGCGAGCGCGACGCACGAGCTTGCGGATGCGCCCGTCACGCCAGTAGCGCACGGCCTCGTGCCAGGGCCCGCCGGGGGCCGCCTCGGGTGAGGCGAGGAGGGCGACGACGGCGCGCGCGGTGGCCTCGGCGACGTCGAGGCGGCGCGAGGGGTGGACCTTGTCGTAGCGCAGGGTGATCTGCATGCCCCACTCGGTGCCGGGGACGACCTCGGCACCGGGGTTCAGCGGGGAGACCGGTGGGACGGGGGCCGATGGCACGGCGGGTCCTGGTTGCGTCTGAGTCACGCACCCGACCCTAGCCCCTGCCCCTGCGGGCCCTCTCACCCCTGCCTTGACTCGCGAGGACAGGCGGCGGACGGGCAGCGATGCTCACACGCAGTCGCCGTCGTCATCCTTCTGGAGGAGGACGACGGCGACGGACGCAGATCATCCCCGCGGCCCAACCGGTGGACGGGTGCGGGCCCTTAGCGTGGACGCATGACCGATCACGACCCCTACCAGACCCCTGGACCCGAGTCCGGGCCCGCCCCCGCCGACCCCTACGCCGGCTTCAACGCGGGCCCCAACGCCGGTACTTCCCCCGCCCCCGGGACGGCTCCGTTGCCACCCACCGTCCCACCAGCACCTGCGGCCGTACCGGCCCCCGAGGTCGGGCCGCCGACCCTCACCAACGGCGCCACCGTGCACGGGTTGTGGGGCATCAAGCCGCTGCGTCACCCCGCCGAGCTGGCCCTGATGTGGACGAGCGTCGTCTTCAGCGCTCTGGGCCTCATCCTGTGGATCACGCTGTGCGTGTGGCTCATGACGGATCCCAACCCAACCGGCGAGCTCGCCGACCTCCGTGAGTTCTTCGTCGGGGACGCCACCTCCTACGGCGCTCAGTTCCTCCTCGTCGTGCCCATCATCCCCGTCGTCGTGTGGGTGGTACGCGCCATCCTCTACGCCCAGCTGCGCTCCCAGGCCGTCCAGATGAGTCCCGCCCAGTTCCCCGAGGGCTACCGCATGGTGGTTGAGGCCGCCCAGCAGTTCGGCCTGCGCCGGGTGCCCGACGCCTACGTCGTCCTGGGCAACGGGGTGGTCAACGCCTTCGCGTCGGGTCACGGGTTCAGGCGCTTCGTCGCCGTCCACTCCGACCTGTTCGAGGTGGGCGGCCGGGCCCGTGACCCTGAGGCGCTCCGCTTCGTCATCGGTCACGAGGTCGGTCACCTCGCGGCCGGGCACGTCTCCTGGTTCCGCCTCGTCGCGACAGCGCTCGCCTCCAACATCCCCCTGCTCAGCCAGGCCCTGTCGCGCGCCCAGGAGTACACGGCCGACAACCACGGCTACTCGGTGGCGCCGCAGGGCGTGGCCGGCATGATCGGCCTGCTCTCCGGCGGCAAGTACCTGGGCGCGCAGGTGAACCTGCACGCGATGGCGGACCGGGCCACACGTGAGAAGGGCCTGTGGCTGCACCTGGCGGTGTGGGCCGCCACGCACCCGGTCAACACGTGGCGCGCGCACGCCCTGCGGGATCGTCGCGCCCCCGGCCGGATCATGCTGCGGCCCAAGGAGTCGACGGCGTGGTTCGCGCCGTCCACGCCCACGGGGTCGACCGCCTCCACCGGCTGGCCGACGCCGGGCCAGGCCCTGGCGACGCTGGACGCCTTCGGGCCGCGCACGGACGAGGAGCAGTTCGGCCGCTACCCCGGAGTGGAGTACACGGCTCCGCGTGACGCCCTCAGGCTCGCGGACCCGACGCCGGTGCCGGTGACGGCCCGGTCCTGACCACCCGGTCCTGACCCGGCACACTGGTCTCGGCCGCTCCCGCCGCTCCGCCCGCAAGGTCACGGGAGGGGCGGCGGGAGGGGGCTGAGTCAGCCAGGGCAGCCGAGTCAGCCGAGTCAGCCGGGGCAGACGACGGCGAGCACCATCCCGCCGTCGGGCATCTCCATCCCCGCGAAGCTCTGCCTCTCCTCGACCCTGTGGAAGCCGACGGACAGGTGCATGGCGAGCGCCGCGTGATGGGTGGCGTCCACGAAGGTCTGGAGCACGGCCCCCGGCTGGAGGGCGCCGACCTGGCGCACGAGCTCGGCCAGTACGGCCCGCCCGATGCCGCCGCGCCTGACGTCCGGGTCGATGAGCAGGCCGGTGACCATCCAGCCGTCATCGTCGAACATGCCCTCGGGCAGGAAGAAGGCGCCGGAGAGCGCGACCGGGACGGCCAGGGCCTCGGCGTCCTCGTCGTCGGCTCCAACGCCGTCGGGTGTGAGAGTGGCGATGACGAGCGCGGGCAGGTTCTCGATCATGGTCGGCGCCTGCTGCCTCGCCTCGTCCACGCTCGTGCCCGCGCGCAGGCACAGCAGGCGGGCGACGCGGGCGGCGTCCTCGGGCCGGGCGGCGCGCACCGTGAGCAGGCCGCGCGGGCCCTCGGAGGTGCGGACGCCGTCCCGGGCGGCTGGGGCACCGCCGCGGGCGTCGATGTCGGCGATGCTGTGGGGGGCACGGGGGTCGTGGTCGGATGCGTCACTGGTCACGGGGACACTGTCCGACGTCGGCAGGGGGCGCAGCAAACCCGGGTGGAGACGGGCGGGTCCGACGTCGTCGCCCCAACGGCGCGGCCCGGACCCACAGTCCCGCCCCGGCCCCGGCTCCGGCCCGACGGCGTAGCCCGGACCCGCCCTCTGGGCCCGCGGTCCCGCCCCGGCCCGATCGACCACGCGCGACACTTCTCACGCCGCAGGCACATGACGCTCACAGGCTCACCCTCTACCGTCGTTCAGAAACAGCGACCGAACCCGAGGAGACCCGCATGACGCCCACCGCCCCCGGCGAGCCCACCTCACGGCGACACACCAGCATCCTGGGCAACGTCGTGCGCGGCGCCCTCATCGGCACGGTCGAGACCGTCCCCGGTGTCTCCGGCGGCACGGTCGCCCTCGTCGTCGGCATCTACCACGAGCTCATCGGCTCCGCCTCCTCACTCGTCTCCGCCGCCAAGGCGCTCATCACCGGCCCGGACCGCGCCGCCGGCGCCCGCGCCCGCCTGGCCGAGGTGCAGTGGCGCGTGCTCCTGCCCGTCATGGCCGGGATGGCGGCCGCGGTCCTCACCGTTGCCGGGCCCATGGCCGACGCCGTCGAGCACCACCCCACGCTCATGCGCGGCCTCTTCCTGGGCATGGTGCTCGCCTCCGTGGCCGTGCCGGTACGCATGATCACCGCCTCCATCGGGGCCGTGCCCCTCGGCTCGCGCACCCGCCGCCAGCGCCCGCTGCGGCTGCTCGCCGTCGGCGCCGTCGCAGCGGTCCTCACCTTCCTGCTCGTGTCGCTGGAGCCCACGAGGCTGACACCGCAC
This sequence comes from Actinomyces respiraculi, assembly GCF_014595995.2. NCBI lineage: Bacteria > Bacillati > Actinomycetota > Actinomycetes > Actinomycetales > Actinomycetaceae > Actinomyces > Actinomyces respiraculi. The sequence continues at coordinate 395,710 of NZ_CP063989.1, read as the reverse complement.
CCCCTCGTCATCGTCGCGGCCGCGGCCATCGCCGTCTCCGCCCTGGTGCTGCCGGGCCTGTCTGGCTCCTTCCTGCTGCTCACCCTCAGCCTGTACCAGCCGACGCTGCGCGCCGTCGACACCCTCGACCTGGGCTACCTCGGCCTCTTCGCGACGGGGGCCGTCGTCGGGCTGGCCGTCGTCGTCAAGGCCCTGCAGGTGCTGCTGGCCCGTTATGAGGCGATGACGCTGTCGGCGCTGGCCGGGCTCATGGTGGGTGGCCTGCGGGCGCTGTGGCCGTGGCAGTCCGACGGCGGCACCCTCCTTGCGCCGGGCGCACAGCTTGGCGCGGTGATGGGCCTGGGGCTGCTGGGTTTCGCCGTGGTGCTGGGGCTCGTCGTCGTCGACGAGATGGTCACCCGGCGCGGCGCGGCGCAGCAGGTGCGCGAGGAGATCGCACAGACCCTGGCCACCGGCTGAGCGCGCCTTGCCCGACGCCCGAGGCGGCCCCTAGCATCACCACGGTGTGAGAACCGGTGGTGGAGAGCCTGATGATGGGCCCCTGCCTCACCGTGCACCGACCACCCGGCTCGCTCCTCACCTGAGGTCGCGGGCCGGTCGCGTGTCCGGCGTACCCTGCGTCGTCGGGCCCCATGACCGACAAGGACCCACCCATGACCCAGTCCCCCGCGATCCAGACCCGCGACACCCTCATCCCCGCCTTCTTCGGCGAGTTCGGCGGGCAGTACGTGCCCGACCAGCTCCTGCCCGTGCTTGACGAGCTGGAGAGGGCCTACGTCGAGGCCGTTGCGGACCCCGACTTCCTCGCCGAGCTCGACCGCCTCCAGCGCGAGTACCTGGGCCGCCCGACCCCCATCACCGAGTGCGCCAACCTTCCCCTGGAGGGGCATGGGCGCGGCAAGGCCCGCATCTTCCTCAAGCGCGAGGACCTGGCCCACGGCGGTGCCCACAAGGGCAACCAGGTGCTCGCACAGGCCCTGCTCGCCAAGCGGCTGGGCAAGACCCGGCTCATCGCGGAGACGGGCGCCGGCCAGCACGGGACGGCGACCGCCATGGTGGCGGCGCTCATGGGCATGGAGTGCACGATCTACATGGGAGCCACGGACGTGGCCCGCCAGCAGCCCAACGTGCGCCGTATGCGCCTGATGGGCGCGAATGTCGTGCCGGTGACCAATGACGAGGGCGGCTCGATGTCCAACGCGATCGACATCGCGCTGGGCGACTGGGTGGAGAACCTGTCGACGACGCACTACCTGCTGGGCTCGGCCTGCGGGCCCCACCCCTTCCCGACACTCGTCAAGGAGTTCCAGTCGGTCATCTCCCGTGAGACGCGCGAGCAGATGCTTGAGCGGACGGGCCGCCTGCCGGACTACGTGGTCGCGGCGGTTGGTGGCGGCTCCAACGCGATTGGCGCTTTCGCCGAGTACCTCAAGGACGAGCCGGGCAACGCTGACGTGCGCCTGATCGGCGTGGAGCCGGCCGGTGAGGGGCTGGACACGCACCGTCACGGCGCGCCGCTCAACCGCGGTGAGATCGGCATCCTGCACGGCTCGCGCTCCTACGTGCTGCGCTCCAGCGACGGCAACGTGGGCGAGTCCTTCTCCGTGTCCGCGGGCCTGGACTACCCGGGTGTGGGTGCCGAGCACGCCTGGCTCATGCAGACCGGGCGGGCGGAGTACCTGGGCATCGACGACAACGAGGCCCTGCAGGCCTTCCGCATGCTCAGCCGCTACGAGGGCATCATCCCGGCGCTGGAGTCCTCGCACGCGCTGGCGCAGGCGTTGAAGATGGCGGAGGACCTGGAGGCCGAGGGCTACGACGGCGAGCCGGTGAACATCCTCGTCAACCTGTCGGGACGCGGCGACAAGGACATGGAGTACGTGCAGAACGTGCTCGGCGACCTGCTGTTCGAGGACCCGGTGGCGGTGCCCACGCGTGGGCTCAAGATCTCCGAGATCCTCAGGATGATGACGGCCGAGTCCAACGCCCGTGAGGCGGGCCGCACGGTCGCACACCACTGAGGGGGCGCGGGCGCGTCCGAGCCCGGTGGAGCCGCGCACGCCCCGGCCGGACGGCCTAGCCGAGCCGCTCGCGGCCGCGTTGCAGCAGGCTGCGGGCGGCGCCCGTGGCGCGTCCGGCCGCAGCAGCGGCCGCGCTCTGGGCACCCTCAACCGCGTTCTGAGCCGTCACACGCACGGGACTTGGAGCCTCAACGTCGGCCGCCGCAAGGGCTGCGCCGTAGTCGGCCGCGTCCACCCCCGGGGGCGGCAGCTCCCGCAGGTGCTCGTGCAGACGCCGCGCCTGGGACTTGAGCGCTACAAGGGTCATCCCGCCCGAGATCACTCCGCCGACGAGGGGAACAGCCTTGGTCACGGTCTTGGCGAAGGAGTCCTTGGTGACCTTGACGCCGATGAGCGCGAGCGTCCTCTTCATCACCGGGTACCAGGCGTTCTTGGCCAGCGCCTGCTTGGTGATCTGCTTCTGGAGCGCGGGTCGGGCCACCTGCTGTGCGAAGCTGCCCAGTGAGGCGGAGGCACCAGCGACGCCCATCATGACGCCGAGGAAGACGGCGAACTTGCCGACGGTCTCGTCGTCGACCTCATCAAGGTCGTCCAGCAGGTCACGCCAGCCGTAGAGGAAGGCGAGCTTCTGGGAGATCCTGAAGGCATGGACGTAGTACTGGGTGACGTCAGCGGGGACGGTCGCCAGCATGGCGAATCCGCCCGGAAGGCCGGTCGCGAAGGACATGCCCGCCGACTTGCGGGTCTCGAAGTCGATGCTCTTGCGCGCGAGAACGTCCAGGTCGATGAGCCCGACGCAGGCCTGGACGGGTGTGGAGGCGATCGCCTGCTCGATCTGGGCGTCACTCAGCCCGAGTTTGCGCAACTCCTGGGACAGGAACTGCTCACGGTCGATCTTGACGCCTCTCAGCCGGATGACCTTCGAGAGGAACACGATCGTGTACTTCTCGGCGTCGGCCTGCTGGGAGACGAGCTCGGCCTCGATGCCCTCGAGGCCCTCGCTGGTCACGGAGGCGGGCTCAAGGGCGGCCCCGCTCATCGCCTCGACGAGTCTGTCGTTGCGCTCCTCACCGCTCACGTGCGGCTCCCTCTCGGGCGGCGTCCGCAGGCACGTCGGTGTAGACGAATGTGAGGACGATGTTGGGATCGATGGCGTGCACGATGTTGTTGTAGAAGGTCTCGCACTGCATCTTGAGCAGCTCGACATTGGTGGAGACGTGCTGGGCCTTGACCTCATCGTTGATGAGCTTGTTCGCCATCTTCTCCTTGTCGATGTCAGGAGTGATACCGGACAGCACACCGCCGTCCTCGACCAGTGTCTCGAAAGTGAAGTTGTCGTAGGCGAGGAACTGGAAAGCGGGAACCGTCACGGTGTAGGCAGACTCACCAGTCTGCTCGATGGAGACCTGAGAGCCGTCAAGACCCAGCTTCGCGTCAGAGCCGTACCTCATAATGACGTTCTCTCCGGTACCAGGGATCTTCCAGGTGCCGATGTGGGAGCCCTTGTCCTCGGTGGCGATCGCGTCGACCGACAGGCTCAGAAGAATGACGTCCTGCTTGAGCTCAATGGATCGCACCACCTGGGTGTTGGTCGACTCCGAGTCCGTGCCCCACTGGAACATCGACGCCACTCTCGTGGAGACCACGCTGCCCAGAACAAGCGCCACGACGGCCACAACGAACAGGGCCCACGGGAACCGTCTCTGCTTCGGAGCAGGTACGGTCACGACGACCGGCGAGGTCTCAGGACTGGATTCGGACATGGCGTCTCCTCCACGGCGAGTGAACGTCTGGTGTCAGGAAAGAGCCGTTGGGGCGGGGACGGCTCTCGCCACCGAAAACTAACCCCCCCCGCGGTCCCTCGCACGCTCATGAAGGACCGCGGAGGCCAGAACCGCCTATCAGATAGGTCACACCCCGTCGGCCCGCCGCTCAGCTCACAGGAAGCTGGCGCGCAGCTCCCGGGCTCCGAGGGGACAGGTCCGCAAGCGTGACGTCGAAGACCGTGCTCGCACCAACCTCACCACGCCCAGCTCCTCGGCAGCCACGACGTAGCAGTCGCGCGTGTGCTTGTCACGAGTCGTCAGCCCCGCAACGGAGCCCGTCTTCGCCTGCTCGACCGCCGACGCCACCGGCAACGTCTCCATCCTCACCGGACAACCCCCTCAGGCAAGACGTTCCTGCGCGCTCAGGCGCTGGTTCTCCTTATCAGCCCGGGTCACCTCAGGTGATCAGGTGAGCGCACGTACACCTCGATGTTACCTGACCGCGCCCCCAGCCGGAGGGACGAGCCATTGGGCAGGCACCACTTGGCCTGACGGTCCTCGTTATCCGTTCCCATGTCTCGCTCCACCGTCCACGCAGCACCGAACACCCCCGTCAAGGCCTCGAGATACGACTCGTACGCCGCCCACGTCACCGACGCCGTATCAGGCTCCACGAACACCTCGGTGATGACCGTCGCCAGCGGGAAGTCAACCGCGTCGAAGTACCCGTCCCGGTTGGGCTCCATCCACCCATCAGCCCCAACGGCAGACAGGAAAGTCGCGAATAACCGGCCGTCCTCCGAGTAGGGCACCCACCCCAGACGGTCACGGATCGCGAACGCCGTCTCCCACGACACCGGCCAGGCCAGGCCCGTCCAGGCCGTCACCCACTCCACCGCCGTGGACACCGGCAACGTCTCCATCTTCACCAGACAGACACCTCCTCAGTCAACAAAGTCCTCCCAGTCCTCGCCGTACTTCTCCGTCAGACGCTGGTCCTCCAGATCATTCAACGTCGACTGCGGAGAGTTGATATACACCGTCATAATTCCCGACAGAGAGGTCAGACTGAAGGACGCCCTGTTAGGCAGGTACCAGGTTGCCTCGCGAAACTCGTCATCCTTCCCACGCTGCCGCACCTGCGTGCGAGGCTTGCCGAACAGCCCCGTCAGAGCCTCGACATACGACGCGTACGCAGCCCAGGTCACCGACGCCGTATCAGGCTCCTTCTGCCCCCTGATCACCCGAGTCGCCAACGGGAACGTCACCCCACTGAACATCCCCTGCTGCCTACGGCTCATCGACCCACCATGCCGTGCACCCGGAGGGGTGAGCACCGTCGTGAAGAAACGGCCATCCTCCGAGTAGGGCACCCACCCCAGACGGTCACGGATCGCAAACGCGGTCTCCCACGACACCGGCCAAGACAGCCCAGTCCAGGCCGTCACCCACTCCACCGCCGTCTCAACCGGCAACGTCTCCATCCTCACCAGACAACCCCCTCCCGTCAGACAACAGCCTCAGGCACCTTCTCCCTCACTCAATGAAGTCCTCCCAGTTCTCGCCGTACTCCTCAGTCAGACGCTGATCCTCAAGATCAGCCCACGTCACCTCAGGCGAGTACACGTATACTGCCATGATCCCCGGCCGCGCACCGAGGCTGAAAGACGAGTTGTTGGGCAGGTACCACTTCGCCTGTCGGAACTCGTCATCCCTACCGCGACGCCGCACCTCCGTCCGAGGCTTATCGAACAGCCTCGCCAGGGCCTCGACATACGACTCGTACGCAGCCCACGTCACCGACGCCGTATCCGGCTCCTTCTGCCCCCTGATCACAGTCGTCGCCAACGGGAAGTCGATCCCGTTGAACATCCCACTCTCATTCGTCGACATCCCGCCATCAGCCCCATTCCTCGACAAGAACGTCGTGAAGTACCTAGCCTCCTCTGGATCAGCAACCCAGCCCAGGCGGTCGCGGATCGCAAAGGCCGTCTCCCAGGACACCGGCCAGGACAGACCCGTCCACGCCGTCACCCACTCCACCGCCGTCTCAACCGGCAACGTCTCCATCCTCACCAGACAACCCCCTCCCGTCAGACAACAGCCTCAGGCACCTTCTCCCTCACTCAATGAAGTCCTCCCAGTTCTCGCCGTACTCCTCAGTCAGACGCTGATCCTCAAGATCAGCCCACGTCACCTCAGGCGAGAACACGTACACTGTGATGACCCCCGGCAAGGCCGTCAGGCTGAAGGACGATCTGTTGGGCAGGTACCACTTCGAATTACGGTGCTCACTCTCAGCACCGCGGCGCCGCACCTCCGTCCGAGGCTGACCGAACACACCCGCCAGGGCCTCGACATACGACTCGTACGCAGCCCACGTCACAAACGCCGTATCAGGCTCCTCCTGTCCCCGCACCACGACTGTCGCCAACGAAAAGTCGATCCCCCTGAACAGACCATTTTCATCTTTTGTCATGCCTCCATCAGCCTCCCCGGTAGACAAGGAGGTTACGAAGAAACGACTATTCTTAGGATGAGAAACCCACCCCAGACGGTCACGGATCGCAAAGGCCGTCTCCCAGGACACCGGCCAGGACAGACCCGTCCACGCCGTCACCCATTCCACCGCCGTCTCAACCGGCAACGTCTCCATCTTCATGTTCAGCTCTCCTTAGAGGTTGTGCGTTTACATTGGCTGGCAGTTGAGTCAGGGGCTGCCCAGTGCAGCGATTCTCTGCTCGATTGCAGTGACGATCTGCGGGTGGGAGGCCAGGTCCACGTCGATCGGGTTGCCGCGATTCACGAACCCCGCTTCCGGGGTTGAGATGACGTCGCTCGTGACCGTGATGTCGCCGCGCTTGACCCCTTCCCACAGGTCCGGGTTGTCCCGGAAGAACTCGATGACCCTGTCGTCACGGAGCATACGGTCACGCACGTAGGCAGGCGTCCCCTGAGGAGCCCTCCCCTCGAAAAGGGTGCGCACCGGATTCGTTTTCAGCCGGCCTGTTCCGCCCTTGAGCTCAGGCACGTGGATACTCCCACGGTCAGCCGACACCGCCAGCATGTCAACCTTGCGGGGACCCGTGGGCTTCGCCTCCAGCCCCTGAGGGCGAAAGGCATCTGGCACTGTGTAGCCGTGTCGTTCCAACTCCTGCAAGCCTCCAACCTCGCCAGCAACTTCAGTGATACGGCCCGCACGCGGACGCGCAGTGTGACAGTTCTCAGACGCTTCCCTCAGTTGATCGAGCGCTTCCCTGTCATGCCCACCTCGACGTAGTAAATCCAGCGTGTCCTCATAGTTCCTCTTGTTGAAGTCCGGCATCCTCGTCCCCGGCGGCAGCAGGTCCTTGAGGTGGGCCTCCGCCGCGCGGCGGGCGGCCAGCGCCTCGTCACGCATCTGGAACAAGGACGCGAGGTCCGGCAGACGAGCCGAGCGGCGCGCAGCAACGGTGGCGCTCAAGGACCTCTCAGCCGTACGCAGCCCCACCCCCAGCGCCGAGCCGGGGATGAAGGTGGTGGCGAAGTCGACAACGTCCATGAGCAGCTGGCCGGGTGTCACGTTGCGCACGTAGCTCGCCGTCGCCGCACGGGGGTCACGCATGAAGGCGGCGACCCCGTGACCGTGCCCCGCGAACCACGTCACGACGCCGACCGCCCCCATGGCCAGGGCGGCCGAGGCCCCCATGCTCATCAGTGCCAGAACTCCCAGCGCGATGAGCAGGATCTGCGCGGCAGGGTTCAATCCGTCCCACCACGAGGCCAGGCCATCCAAGAGTCCGGCGAAGAACACGGCGTCGTCGGGGCTGCTTGCCGCCGGGCCGATGCTGCGGCCGATGACGACGCCGACCGCCAGGCACGCGGCCACCGACACCGCCGCCACCACAAGCGCCCCGAGCGCCCACCGCCTCCTGGCGGTGGGCTCCCCGCCCGGGGACGTCACACTCATTGCCTGGCGCCGCACCTGCAGGATCAGCTGGCCCACCCGGCGCCCGCGCCGCATCCGCTCCGCACGCGTCAGGTCCGGACGTGTGTAACCCGACAGGATCACCGCCAAGTCGCTCCAGGCGAAGACCCCCACCGCCACCACGGCACGTAGAGGCTCACGCCACCGAGCACTCACACCAGACAGCGGCGGCACCGCCCCACGCTCAGGGTCCACCCGCCCCATGAACCCCGCACGCATACGACGGTGCGCGTCAACCGCCAGGCACAGCCCCAGCAGCAGCACCACGACAGGAACCTGCCCATGCCCCATGCCGCATATGAACCACACGAAGCTCAGCGGCCCGAACAGCAGACCGCCCTCGTCCACCCATCCCGACCACGCAACCGACGCGTTGTAGGCGGCATGGTCCGTGATGACGTAGCCCAGCGCAGCCACCGGCCCCACCACCGACAGCATCCGCCACCACAGCCCCACTGAGACTGAGGCATCCGAGGTCCCCAGCCTCCCGGCGTAGCGCCAGGCAGCGATCGCCAGGCCGAGTGTGGCGGCGACCAGCATCGTCGAGACATGGTGACCCACCGCCATGACCTCGACCCACTCGCCGGTGAACGGCGCCTCAAGTCCTCTCTCAAGCGACCCTGAGGTCAACGGGTTGAGCGAGTAGTGCGTTCCCTCGTCAAAGAGCTCGGCAAGGATGCTCCACAGGTTCGTGGCTGTCGTCAGACGCCTGACCGAGTCCTCCGCGATCGTGAAACCAGCCCCCGCCGCATACCCCATCAGCGCCCAGTCCGACGCCGCCATGCGCCGCATACGCCCCGGTGCCACCAGCGCCGGCAGCAGGAGGATGAGCAGCTTGCCCGGCTCCTCAACGAATGCCGCCAAGGAGATGATGGCGCCGTCATCGCGCGCAGACAGGCCCTCCGCATTGCCCAGCGCGGTTGTGAGCACGGCGATTCCCAACGCCCATACCGTGCTCGCACTCAGCAACATCGTCAGCGACCGCGTGCTCACGGTACGCGTGCGAGCCACCGCCACCAGCACCAGCAGCCCGGCCAGCAGGCTCACCGCGGGAACCAGCGCGTGCGCCAGCCCCTCAACCACCACCAGTGCCACAGCCAGCAGCAGGGAGCCGACCTGCCCAAGCTGCGCCACCCGGCTCAGCAGCCGCACCACCCGCGGATGGCGCCCCAGCCATCGGGCCCACGCGTCCCGCGCCCGCTCCCACCCCTCAGGCGGAACCCGCATCCACGCCTCAGCCGGGACGTCCCTCAACCCCTGGCCGTACCCAGGGGGCAGCCCGGGCGCGCCGGGCGTCACCAGAGTGTCATCGGGACCGGTGGACACAAGCACACCTCACTCAGGAACGGCGACACTGCTCACGAGCCGGGGAACCCGCCCGTCGACCGTAACGAAGTGACCCCCCACACAGCAAGCACCCGCGCGGCGTTGCCTCCGCTCAGCTCACAGGAAGCTGGCGCGCAGCTCCTCCGGGCTCCGAGGGGACAGGTCCGCAAGCGTCACATCGAAGACCGTGCGGGCTCCGACCTCACCGCGCTCAGCCATCCGCACCACCGCGCGGGCAACCGCCACCAGCACCGCACCAGTGAACTCCGGGTTGGAGCCCAGCGCCAGCTCAAAGCCGATGGTCGCGTGCACGCCCTCGGAGGTGGCACCACGACGGATGACCTGACCCCCGTGCGGGATACCGGAGTGCCCGGCAGCCAGCTCCTCGGCAGTGACGAAGGTGACGGTCGTGTCGTAGTCGGCGAAGTAGTAGGGCATCGCCTTGATCTCGGCCTCAATGGCCGCCCGGTCCGCACCCTCGGCAGCCACGACATAGCACTCACGCGTGTGCTTCTCACGAGTCGTCAGCCCCGCAGCCGAACCCGTCTTCGCCTGCTCGACCGCCGACGCTACCGGCAGCGTGTACTGCTTGGCGTCGAGCACGCCGTCGATGCGCCGCAGGGCGTCGGAGTGACCCTGGGAGACGCCGGGCCCCCAGAAGGTGGTGGTCTCGCCGTCGGGCAGGACGGCGTCGCCGAGCACCCGCAGCATGGAGAACAGGCCCGGGTCCCAGCCGGCGGAGATGAGGGTGAGGTGGCCGGCGGCCTGAGCGGCGGCGTCGACGGCTGCGAAGTGCTCAGGGATGCGTGCGTGCGTGTCGAAGGAGTCGACCGTGTGGAACAGCGCGGCGGCGGCGGGGGTCTGCTCGATGAGGTCGGTGGCGGAGCCGCCGCAGTTGATGCAGACGTCCGCCTTGTCGGCCCAGTCGGCGGCGTCGTCGAGGTGGGCGACGGGCGCCCCGAGGGTGGTGACGCCGGCCGGGTCGCGTCGAGTGAGGACGACGGCGACCTCCATGTCCTCGGTCTTGCTCACGGCCTGCTCGACGCCGCGTCCGAGGTTCCCGTAGCCGTTGATAACAACCCTGATCATTGCGGATCTCCTGGTAGACGTTCTGAATCGACTGCAAGTCTTCCATCCGGATGTTTCCGTCAGGTCATGTGTCTCAGTAACGCGCTCGCACCTGCGTCTCAGTGACGCGCACGCACCCGGGCGGTCCAGACTGTCGCCATGGACGATCTGCGCATCAGTCCCGGCCCGGGCTGCCCGAGGGGGCTGACGGTCCCGGCGGGAGACCTGGTGGAGACCTTCTCCCACTCGGGCGGGCCAGGCGGGCAGGGGGTCAACACCTCCGACTCGCGGGTCCAGTTGAGCCTGGACGTGGCGACGACGTCGGCCCTGGACGAGCACCAGCGCGCGCGGGCCCTGGCGCACCTGGCCCGGCACGCGCCGGGTTACCTCACGGGGACGGTTCTGACGGTCACGGCCTCACAGCAGCGCTCGCAGCGCCAGAACCGCAAAGCCGCCCGCGAGCGCCTGGCGGGGCTGCTGCGGGCGGCGCTCGCTCCCGTCCAGGTGCGACGGGCGACGAGACCGACGGCGGGGTCCCATCGCCGTCGGCTGGCGGCGAAGAAACGGCGCGGCGAGATCAAGGCGGGCAGGCGCAGGCCGGTTCCGGGTGACTGAGCTCGCGACTGACCCCGCTGCTGTCCCCAACGGACCCCGTGACCGACCTCGCACACCGTCGGCGGGCCGCAGCACAGTAATCTCACGACCGTTCGGATGTCGCCGTCCCGTGCTCCTCCACGTACTCGGAGTCGCCGTCGGGACCCTGTTGTCAGCCGGGCACCCGCACCGCCCTCCCCACCCACTCGGAGCCGCCGTCGTGTACGCACTGTTGCTCGCGATCATCTACCTCGCCTTCGTCAGCCTCGGGCTGCCGGACTCGCTCGTCGGTTCCGGCTGGCCCGTCATGCACGAGGACCTGTCGGTACCGACCTCCTTCGCGGGCATCGTCACCGTCATCATCGCCCTGGGCACGATCGTCTCCTCCCTCAGCTCCGACAGGCTCACACGGCGCTTCGGCGTCGGCCTCGTCACGGCCGTGAGCGTCACCATGACGGCCCTGGCCCTTCTCGGCTTCTCCTTCGCCACCCAGTTCTGGATGCTGCTGCTGTGGGCCGTGCCCTACGGCCTGGGTGCGGGCGCCGTCGACGCCGCCCTCAACAACTACGTGGCCCTGTACTACAACGCCCGGCACATGAACTGGCTGCACTCCTTCTGGGGCGTGGGCGCCTCCATCAGCCCCTTCATCATGAGCCTGGCCCTGGCGACGGACGGCGGGTGGCCCCTCGCCTACTCGGGCGTGGGCTGGGCGCAGGTGGCGCTTGCGGCCTTCCTCTTCCTCTCGCTGCCGCTGTGGCGCCGGGTCTGCGCCGCCCACGCCGCGGCCGACGACGCACCGGAGGCCCAGGCGGTACCACTGGGCGGGGCCCTGCGCATCCCGGGCGTGCCCACGGTGCTGCTGTCCTTCTTCGCCTACTGCGCCACGGAGGCGACGGCGATGCTGTGGGGCGCCACGTACTTCGTCGACGACCGGGGCTTCGACCCGACGCTGGCGGCACGCTTTGGCGCCTTCTACATCCTGGGGCTGACGGCTGGGCGCTTCCTGGCGGGCTTCGTCGCGGAACGCCTGGGGGACCGGGCGCTCATCCGCCTCGGCTTCTCCCTGGCGATCGTCGGCTCGCTCGTGCTGGCACTGCCGCTGGGGGTCGTGTCTTTCGCGGGACTCATCCTCGCGGGCGTGGGCTCGGCCCCGATCTACCCGGCGATCATCCACTCGACGCCGGAGAACTTCGGGCGTGAGAACTCGCAGGCCATCGTCGGCATCCAGATGGCCGCCGCGTACACGGGCACGACCCTCATGCCGCCGCTCTTCGGCTTCTTGTCCTCGGCGACGGGCCTGTGGCTCTTCCCCGTCTACCTCATGGCCCTGGGAGCCCTGGGCCTGGTGATGTCCGAGCGGCTCAGCCGCCAATAGCACAGCTCGCCCGCCGTGGCGGAGCAGGTGCAGGGAGGTGCCGCTAGCCTCTACACGACGTTCCCAGTGGCCGCCTGCCACGGGCACGGCTCACCACAGACAGGAGGGGACATGCTCGAGGTCCTGCGCACACGTTTCGTCTCCCACCCTCACCGCCACGTTGGCGCGCGGTGGGAGCAGGTGGCTGAACGCCTGGCGGAGCGTCCCGAGGCGCTGCGCACCTTAGAGCTCCTGGAGGCCTCCGACGGCGAGCCCGACGTCGTCGGCGTTGACGAGCAGTCCGGCGTCGTCACCTTCTACGACTGCTCGGTGGAGTCGCCTGCGGGCAGACGGAGCCTGTGTCTGGACGAGGAGGCCCTGCGCGGGAGGAAGCGAAACCCTCCTCGGGCTAGTGCTGTTGGCGAGGCCACGGCGGCCGGGGTACGACTCATGGGCGAGGAGGAGTACCACCACCTGCAGAGCCTGGGCGAGTTCGACCTGAGGACCTCGACGTGGCTGGCTACTCCCCCAGCGCTGCGGGCGCTGGGCGGAGCCCTGTTCGGCGACCGGCGCTACGGGCGGGTGTTCGTCTACCACAACGGCGCGGACTCGTACTACGCCTCCCGCGGGTGGCGGGGCGTGCTCGAGGTCTAAGCGCGGGCGTGCTGGCGCACGAGCCCGCGCCGGGCTCGTGCGCTGTCAGGATGCGAGGAACTGCGCGAGATCGTCTGCGAAACGCGAGGCGTATTGGAAGATCGAACCGTGCCCGGCATCCGGATAGATGATGAGCTCACTGCCCACGATCCGCTTGTGCATGTCGTAGGAGTTGCTGGTTGGCACCATCATGTCCTGGTCGCCGTTGACGATCAGGGTGGCCGGAGCGACCCACGCAAGGTCATCATGGGCATCGCGCCCCCACCTGCGGATCGCGACGAGCTGTCGGAGGAAGCCCCGAACGCTCATGGGGTCTCCGGCGTATCTCGGTTCGCGGGAGGCAAGGCGCCCCAGGGCCTTTGCAGCCTCGGCCTTCCCCCGTTCGTCGTGAGTGTAGAAGATGTAGCGCTTGGGGTCCGTACGGCGCAGCGCGGCGCGAGCCATGTAGAAGAAGGTTCTTGACGTGACCCTGTCGATACCAACGCCCGCTCGCGGCCCGGTGCCCACGAGAACGAGGTGGGCAACGAGGTCGGGGCGACCGCGCACCACCTCCTGGGCAATCATTCCCCCCATGGACAGACCGAGCAGGTCGATCTCAGTGAGGCCCAGTGCGTCGATGAAGTCTGTCACCTGGCGCGCCATGGCGGGGATCGTCGTGGCGACGTCGCCCTCACTCGAGCCCACGCCGGGCAGGTCGACGACGACGACTCGCCGCTGAGCGGCAATCAGGTCGACGAGGGCGGGGTCCCAGTTGTCCATGGTGGCGGCGAGGTGAACAAGCATGACAAGCGTGGGCGCGTCCGTCACCTCGCCGAGGTCGCGGTAAGCGACAGCCTTGCCCGCAACCTGAATATGCCTCGTCGGAGCCGTCAGGTAGGTCATCGGGCCCCTCCCCTCATGGACAGAACGGTCTTGCCGCGAGAGCGGCCATTAGCAACTTTGTCGAGGGCGGCGTTGACGTCCTCGAAGGGGAACACGGCGTCGATCGAGGGCACGATGCGCTGCTGCGCGAGGAGGTTGGCGGCCTCCTGGAGCTGGGCGCCGTTCGACTTGACGTAGATGAAGTGGTACGTGACGCCGAGCCGGCGGGCGGCGCGGTCCATGCCCGCGCCGGCGAGTCCGAACAGAAGCCGTTTCCACCCCGGCGCACCTATTCGACGGGCGAAGGCCGCATTGGGCACGCCCTTGAGGGAGACGATGTGCCCGCCCGGCTTGAGGATCGTCATCTGTCTGCGGGTCTCGTCCCCACCGAGGGTGTCGAGCACGTAGTCGATGCCGCTGAGGCTCTGCGCGTAGTCCTCGGTCTTGTAGTCGATGAATCGATCTGCGCCCAGGTCACGAACACGCTGCTCGTTGGACGCGCTGCCGTTGGTGATGACGGTCAGGCCTTTCGCCTTGGCGATCGGGATGGCCATGGCCCCCACTCCCCCGGTTCCACCTGAGATGAAGATGGTTCCGGGCGCCTGGGCTCCCATGAGCTCGAGGGCCTGCATGACTGTCAGTGCCGTCAATGGGATGGCGGCGGCCTGCTCATCGCTGAGGTAGTCGGGGACCGTGGCAAGAGCATCGGCGTCGACGGCGGCGTACTCGGCGAAGGCCCCGATGGCGTCCAGGGGCAGGCGCCCGAAGACCCGGTCTCCGACGGTGAAGGAGCGGACCTCGGATCCGACCTCCTCGACGCGCCCCACCAGCTCATTTCCTGCGGTCAACGGCGTGCCGTAGGAGACGATCATTGTGACTTCGCCCCGGGTGATCATGTTGTCGACGGGGTTGACCCCTGCGGCAGCCACCTTGACGAGTACCTGATCGGGCCGAATCCGGGGGCGCTCGATCTCTTCGATCTTCAGGGCGAGGTTCTTCTTGTCGTAAGCGTTGAGGCGTGCGGCTTTCATCGTGCGTTGATTCTTTCGGGTCGAGACCGGCGGGCTTGGGAATAGAGGTTGTCGATGACGTCCTCGAGGCTGTGGGCGGCCAGGGACTCCTCGAGTTGGCGCTCGACGTCGGCGAACACGGGGCGGACGGCGCTTTCGATGTGCCGGCCGACGGGGCACTCCTCATTGGGGTTCGGATGGGCGTGGAAGAGCAGGACTCTGTCGCCCCCCTGGACTGCCCGGTAGATGTCGAGCAGGGAGATGTCCGAGGGCAGGCGGGTCAGGCGGTAGCCGGACCTGCCCCGGCTCGATTCGATGAGTCCTGCGGCCTTGACCTGACCGATGACCCGGCGGATGTGGCTGGCGTTGGTACCAACGCTGACGGCCAGGTCCTGGGAGGACAGGTCTCGGTCCCGCTCCTCAGAGATCATCGTCAGGACATGGATGGCGACGGAGAACCTGGTGTCCACAACCTCCCCTTTCTTGTGCCTGTACGTGCAACACGTACAACTATAGGCGAGGAGTCCGCCCAGAACCACTTCCGTGATGCATTGCACTGACGGGCGCGTGCTCACGTGGCGTCATCACGGACGCGCGCCCGCACCGCGCCCGCCAGCCATGCCGCCCCACAGGTGCGGACGGGCTCAACTACGGTCGAGGTTCTCAGGCCCCGGGACGGGCCCCGGGCCCGGCGCCCCCGCGCCTGTCCGCGCGCTTCTCGCCTCGCCGCTCACCGTGGCGGAGCACGCGCGAGGGGTGGCGCAGCTGCTCGCGGCGGGCCCGGCGCTCGCGCGCCTCACGGTGCAGGCGACGCTCACGGGCCATGCGCTGCTGC
This sequence comes from Actinomyces respiraculi, assembly GCF_014595995.2. Classification (NCBI taxonomy): domain Bacteria; kingdom Bacillati; phylum Actinomycetota; class Actinomycetes; order Actinomycetales; family Actinomycetaceae; genus Actinomyces; species Actinomyces respiraculi. Next base: position 380,254 of record NZ_CP063989.1, on the reverse strand, counting down.
CAGCGCTGGTTCTCCCGGTACTCGAGGTAGATGACGTCCTCGCGCAGGCCCTTGATGAGGGAGACCATGAGCCCGACGAGGACGATGAGGAACGGGCTCGCCGCGATGATCGTGACGTCCTGGAGGTTACCGAGGGCGTCGTCGGCCCCGGACAGCAGGAGCGTCAGACCGATGGCGGCCGTCGCGACGCCCCACGCCGCCGACACCCACGGGCTGGCGTCGGAGCTGCCACCCTGGCTCATGGAGCCCATGACGGTGGCGGCGGAGTCTGCCGAGGTGACGAAGAAGGTTGCCAGCAGGACCATGGCGATGAGGCCGGCAATGGTGCCGCCGGGCAGGGTGTGCAGGAGGTTGAACAGCTGGGTCTCGGCCGAGCCGTCGCCCCAGATGGACCGGCCCGCCCGCTCCAGGGTGATGGCCGTGCCGCCGAAGATCGAGAACCACACGACGCTGACGCCCGCGGGCACGAACAGCACCGTCACGCAGAACTCGCGGATGGAGCGGCCCCGGGAGATGCGGGCGATGAACATGCCGACGAAGGGGCTCCAGGAGGTCCACCAGGCCCAGTAGAAGATCGTCCGGCTGCCCAGCCAGTCACCGGCCGTGGCATCCGCGGACTCGGCGGTGCGCCCAGTCATCTCAAAGAACTGGGACAGGTAGGTGCCGATCGAGCTCGGGATGAGGTTGAGGATGGAGACGGTGGGCCCCAGGACGAACACGAAGATCGCCAGGAGAGCGGCCAGGAGCATGTTCGTGTTGGACAGGTACTGGATGCCCTTGCCCACACCGCTGACGGCGGACAGCAGGAAGCACAGGGTGAGCACGAGGACGATGCCCAGGACCACCCCGGTGCTGGGGTTGCGGACGAGACCGGAGGCCTGAAGGCCCGCCTGGATCTGGATGGCGCCTACGCCCAGTGAGCAGGCGGTGCCGAAGACGGTGGCGACGATGGAGGAGACGTCGATGAGCTTGCCGAGCCACCCCTGGGCGAGACGCTCGCCGATGAGGGGGACGAAGGCTTGAGAGAGGAGCTGGCTGCGGCCGACGCGGAAGGTCGAGTAGGCGATCGCGAGTCCGACGATGGCGTAGATCGCCCACGGGTGCAGGGTCCAGTGGAACACCGACTGGGCCATGGCCGTGTCGACCTCGCGGGGACCGTGCCCGGGAACACCGTCGCGGTAGTAGGTCAGCGGCTCGGTGGCGCCGTAGAACATGAGGCCGATGCCCATGCCGGCGGCGAACATCATGGCGATCCACGAGGAGGTGCGGAACTCGGGGGCCTCCTCGGAGCCGCCGAGCCGAATGGTGCCGAACTTGGAGAAGGCGACGAAGATGATGAAGGCGACGAAGACGGTGCCGAGGAGGATAAAGGCCCACCCGAAGTCGTCCAGCAAGGCCGCCAGGGCGCTCGAGGCCACGGCGGCGAAGGAGCCGGGCGAGATGAGGCCCCAGGCGACGACGGCGAGGGTGATGAGGCCTGCCGGCACGGCCACGCCCCAGTCGACAGCCTGAGGGCCGTCGTCCTCCTCGTCCTCGCTGGGGGCCTGGGGCTCAGGCGGTGCCGTCGCCGCTGTGCCGATGGCGGTGGCGACGAGGAGCTCGGCGAGCTCACTGGCCGCGCTGGGAGCGGGCGGCTCCGGCAGGTGCGGGGGCTCCTGGAGGTTGTCGGGGGCGGGAGGTTGGTCCGGACTGGCGGCCTCGGTCATGCGTGCCTTTCGACGGTGCTCAGCCCGGGGACCGGTGTGAGGCAGAAGGCGCTCGACCGCCGTCCGACCCTCGTGACAGGAACCACGAGGGTGCCGGACTCTGACCCGGGAGATGCTACCGCATCGTGATGTTCGGGTTGCCGGGGTGCTGGTCACGTCAGCGCCAGTGCCGGGCAGGGGGTCGGGCGCCGTCGGTGCGTTGGCGGGTCGGCGACGACGTGGTGTGGATATTGTGGCGAGATGGAGTCTCACCAACGCCCGTTCGTCAGCACCGACCTGTCCATGATTGACCTCGACGTGGTCCATCGGTGGCTGTCCAGCGACGCGTACTGGGCGCTCGGGAGAACCCGCGAAGCGGTACAGCAGGCAGCCGATCACTCCCTCAACTTCGGGGTATTCGATGGCCAGGGAGCGCTGCGCGGATACGGTCGCGCCATCACGGACTACACGAACGTCGCCCTGCTCGACGACATCTACGTCGAGCCGAGCGCCAGGGGCCGTGGCTACGGGCTGCTCCTAGCCCAGGGCATCGTCGACGTCTTGGCGCCGTTCGGGCTGCAGCGCATCATGCTGGCCACACGGCACGCCCACGGGCTCTACGAGAAAGTCGGCTTCACACCCCTAGACAAGCCGGACCACTGGATGGTCCTCCAGCCACCAGCCCCGACGGCGTAGGTCCACACAGCGCCTTGGACCTACCGGGGTACTGAGTCCCTCGACCCGGTCCTGCCAGACCGCTCGCCCGGCGTTCAACGTTCCACCTTGAGGCGAGCATGACGAAACGGACTCATCGAGGAGCCGGAGACTACAGGGCACCCGATGTGCGCGCTCGTCGTCATCAACCCAAGCAACCCCACCGGCCCCTACCTCACCGAGCGCGAGTACACGCGGATCGTCCGTGTCTGCCTCAATCACGGCATGCCGCTCATCGCCGACGACGTCTTCTACAATGACGCGCTGGCGTCCCCGGCGGACCGGGTCGAGGTGGCCGGGCGCGACGACGTCCGCACCCAGGGCCTGGCGCTGAAGCGCCCTTGCACACGCCCTGGCGACCACCGGGGCCAGGCGCGCCCGCCCCAGGGGCTGGCCCCGCCACAGCGGCAAGAGGGCGCCCAGTAGTACGCAGGGCTGGCGTACCCGGAACACGCTCATGGCCGCCGCAGCCAATGGGGTGGGTGGTGTTGATGATCCGCTGAGCTTGGTGGGTGAGGGTGGGTGCTGCGGTGATGGCGTGGCCGCTGCCCTGCCAGGGGGTGTCCGATGACCCGGCAATCTCGGCGGGACCGCCGGCGGTAGGCAGTGTGGCTTGCACGTATCCGATGGGTTGTCCGTCGGAGGTGAGACAGACGAGCTCGTTGATCCAGTTCTGGGCGCCGTCGGCGGAACCACCCCGGGGCACTACACCACTTTCCGGGGGCGCCTCTGGTGAAGTGGCTGCTGGTACAGCAGGAGATATGAGCAACAACAACACGCCAGTGCTGGAGCATGAGGAAGTCGCCAGGGGTGAGTGCGGCTCCACGAAAGCGGGCACGCTACTGTCTGGAGTCGTGAGCATGACGGCCTGGGGCGACGAGAGAGTGCGCCGTCGTGGCGTGCGCGAGCCGGTCTACCTCCTGGGCGCCTACCTATGCCCCGACGACGGCGGATCCCTGACGGCTGACCTGTCGCGCTTCGAGCGCGGCCGCAAGCTTCACTGGCGTGACACCCCCGGCCCGGTCAAGAGGCGGGTGTGCCAGGTCATCGGTGCCCACGAGGTCTCGCACGTCATCGTCGCTACCGCGCCGCTGGTTGACGGCGTGCGCGAGGAGCGAGCCAGACAACGTGCGCTCGCGAGCCTGCTCGTCATCCTGGAGCAGTCCTACTCGGTCAACACGCTCATCCTGGAGAGGCGAGAGCGTTCCCAGGATGAGAAGGACGAGGCGCAGTGGGCAACTCTGACGCGCTCGGGCGCGATCCGGTCCCTGCGGCTCTCGCACGTCCATGGTGGCGACGAACCGCGCCTGTGGGTGCCAGACCAGGTGCTCGGCGCCTACGGCGACGCGCTGTCCGGAGACGCCCGCGCCTGGGAGCACGTGGCTCATCGCGTGCGGGTCGAGCACGTCGGCCTGTTGTAGACAGCGCGAACGCCGGGCCCTATGTCGACACAGGAACTCCGGCGTTTACTTCCGCACCGCATCGTAATGCGGGGGCAGACCCCAGTCTGCCCCCGCCAACCCCAGAGAGTCAAGAGCGGCAGCACACCTCCGGGACTGACTGGTCGGTCCAGGGCTCGCTTGTTGCGCCCCGGAGAGCAGCGCACTCCTCCGGGGCTGACGCATCGCCAGCGGCTTGCTCGACCGAGACCACTACAAACTCCGCATACTCCTCGTCGACGGCGGACTCGCCCGCCTCTGCCTCAAATGGGAAGAACCCCTTATCCCCGGACGTCATCCCCACCGGGAACTTAGGATGTTCAACCAGTTGCATGCGTGCTTAGATTATGATTATTCGTCAATTATGGCTGGATCGAGCTCGACCCAGTGCTTCGGATTGCGCTTACACTCAAGCGCAGGAACACGCTCTTCAACCTCGCGCCGCGTTCCACCGTTCCCATCAGGGACGTCTCTCCAACTTATAGCCTTGTTGTAGTAGCGCATTTTCCCACCACACTGTGGACATTTCCCTGCGTGAATCTTCTCCAGTGTGATACGCCCGCCATCACCACTCAATGCCCATCCCGGAAACAGCGGCTTTCGCAGACGGAGTTTCGTCAAGCTTCGTAGCGACCAGACTATAGCAAATAGGAAGACCAGCAGCAGCCAGAGCCCGAGCCACCACGAGGGCGCCGAGCCTTGCCCCGGCACACCGACCCCGTTCATAAAGGGACGAAGAATGGGCTGCACCGATTTCCAAAACGGGAAAACCCCCGCCAACCCCAAAGCCAGACCCAGCCACGAGAGTATTCCCTGAGTGAACGGGCTACGCCACTTTGGCACTGCCTTATAGTCATACTTAGCCACGGCAGGAGTGCTTGGGGTGGAATTTATCACCACGTCGCGCCCGGCCTGATAGAGACCACCATGAATATCGCCACCGCCTGTACTTACTGCGTGGCCAGCGCCACCAGACAAAAGCCGTCCACAAGACCCACAGAACCGCTGCTGAGGATCCACGGAACCTCCGCAACACCCACAGATCACTTCCTACCCCCAGGCGCTAGTCCGAACCTAAACGTTGAACCGGAACTCGACCACATCTCCGTCCCGCATCACATAATCCTTCCCCTCCATGCGCATTTTGCCGTGCGCACGAGCCTCAGCCACCGAGCCCTGCTCCATGAGCTCGTCGAAGGAGATGACCTCGGCCTTGATGAAGCCGCGCTCGAAATCTGTATGAATCACCCCGGCGGCCTGGGGCGCGGTCCACCCCTTGCGGATGGTCCAGGCACGCGACTCCTTCTCCCCCGCCGTCAGGTAGGTCTGCAGGCCGAGAGTGTCGAATCCGACGCGGGCGAGCTTGTCGAGGCCTGCCTCATCCTGCCCGTTCTCGCGCAGCATCTCGGCCGCCTCCTCGGGCTCCAGCTCCACTAGCTCAGCCTCGAACTGGGCGTCCAGGAAGATCGCCTCGGCCGGGGCCACCAGCGCGCGCAGCTCGGTCTGCCGCGCCTCGTCGTTCATACCGGCGTCGTCCATGTTGAACACGTAGATGAAGGGCTTGGTGGTCATGAGCTGGAAGGAGCGCAGCGCGTCGGCGTCCAGCCCCTTCGTGTCCGCCACCGCGGAGAGCAGCCCGCCCTCCTCGAGGATCGCGAGCGCGGCCTTGGCGGTCTCCAGCACCGCCGGGTCGGTTTTCTTGCCCCGCACCTCCTTTTCCAGGCGGGGCAGTGCCTTCTCAAGCGTCTGAATGTCGGCGAGGACCAGTTCGGTCACGATCGTCTCGATGTCGCTGGCGGGCTCGACCTTGCCATCCACGTGCACGACGTCGGGGTCGTCGAAGGCGCGGGTGACCATGCAGATCGCGTCGGCCTCCCGGATGTTGGCCAGGAACTGGTTGCCCAGGCCCTCACCCTCGGATGCGCCGCGCACGATCCCGGCGATGTCGACGAAGGACACGGTGGCGGGCACGGTCTTGACCGAGTGGAACATCTCCGTCAGCCGGTCAAGCCGGGGGTCGGGCAGCGGCACGATGCCGATGTTCGGCTCGATGGTGGCGAAGGGGTAGTTCGCCGCGAGCACGGTCGCGCGGGTGAGGGCGTTGAACAGGGTGGACTTGCCGACGTTGGGCAGTCCGACGATTCCGATCGTAAGGGCCACGGCCGGAGTCTAAGGGGCCGACGGCGCAGCCCGGGTCCCGTACTCAGACCCGAATTCGTGTCACACCCCTCGGGCACCCTCATTCCATGACCTTCTCGACCCCTCTTATGCTCCTCATCCTCCTCATCGCGCTGGGTGTGGGGACGGCGCTCGGCTACACCTTGGCGGTGGCCCGGGCGGCGACGGCGCGAGCCGGGGGCCGTGACGAGGCCGCGAGCGCCCGCACCGACGCGGCTCAGTGGCGGGCGCGTGCGGAGGCGCTGGAGCAGCGGGCGGTGCTCGCGGAGGAGCGGGCCGAGCGCGACGGCTCGGTCCTGCGGGCGCTGGCGCCGGTGCGCGCCCAGCTCGAGCAGGTCGGCTCACGCGTGGAGCTGATGGAGCGCGAGCGGGTGGCCCAGCACGCGGCGCTCTCCGAGCAGCTGCGCGCGGGCGCACAGGCGGAGGAGGAGCTGCGGCGTGCCACCGCCTCTCTCACGGGCGCCCTGCGCTCGCGCTCGAGCCGCGGCATGTGGGGGGAGGTCGAGATGGCCCGGGTGCTCGAGGCCTCGGGGATGCTGGCGCACGTGGACTTCTCCGAGCAGCGCTCGGTCGCCTCCGTCCTGGCCTCCCGGTCCACGGCGGGCGCCTCCTCGCCCACCGCGGGCACCCGCACGGGGGCCGTCTCGGGCTCCTGCTCCGGCTCCGGGTCCCGCCCCGACGTCGTCGTCCACCTGCCGGGTGACGGCTTCCTCGCCCTGGACGCCAAGGCCCCCATGGACGCCTACCTGCGAGCGGCGGGGCTGGGTGAGGACGGGGGTGAGCCCGACGACGCCGAGCGCCGCAGGCTCCTGGCGGCCCACGCAGCGGCACTGCGCTCGCACGTGGACACTTTGGCCTCCCGCGGCTACGACCGGGCCCTGGGGTCCTCACCCGAACTCGTCGTCCTCTTCGTGCCGGCTGAGCCGGTGCTGGCGGCGGCCCTGGAGGCGGACCCCACGCTCATGGAGCACGCCCTGGACAAGGGGGTGGCCCTGACTTCTCCAGCTTCCCTCCTGGCGCTGCTGCGCACCTGTGCAACCGCCTGGGCGCGCACGGCGGTGACGCAGGACGCCCAAGAACTCCTTGAGCTCGGGCGCACGCTGTACGAGCGCCTGGGGACGGTGGCCGGACACCTGGACGCGCTGGGGGCGAGCCTGACCCGCTCGGTCGCCTCCTACAACCGCACGGTCGCCTCCCTGGAGTCGAGACTCCTGGTGACCGCCCGCAGCCTTGACTCGCTGGCCGGTGAGGTGCCGAGCCCGCGTCAGGTCTCCCCCGACGACGCGCAGGTACGTGCGCTCACCGCCCCCGAGTTCACCCGCCCCGTTGAACCGGAACGCCCGCGTCCGTGACCCCCGCACCCAGTTTGATTCCCGTGACCAGGCTGATTCCCACACCCCCGCCCGCGATTGCCGTACCCGGCTCGATTCCCGCGATCAGGCTGATTCCCGCTCCCCCGCCCGCGATGCCCGTACCCAACTTCTCCCTCCGCGCGTCCGTGGGACCGACAGCAACCCGTCCACGTGGCGTGGCACAGTGGCCCCGTGACCCAGCAGCCCTCGTCGAACCTGGCCGCCCAACGCGCCGACGCCCAGCGCACGAACCCCGCCACCGCCCAGGAGCCGGCCCGGTTGGCCCGCGAGACGACGCCTGAGAACCCATGGCCCCTTTCGCTGCTGTCCACCAAGATCGAGAGCTATGTCGCCCGCATGACCGAGGTGTGGGTCGAGGCCCAGGTCGTGCAGGTCAACCGCCGCTCCGGCATGTCCTTCCTCACCCTGCGCGACGTGTCCAGCGAGGTCAGCCTGCGCGCCGCCATGTACCGCCGTGACCTCGTCGCCTCCGAGCAGGCCATGGGCTCCGAGGTCACCGACGGCCTGCGCGTCGTGGCCCACGGCCGCCCCACCTTCTGGACGCGCGGCGGTTCCCTCCAGCTTCAGCTCGACGAGGTGCGCGCCGTCGGCACCGGCGACCTGCTCGCCCGCATCGAGCAACTGCGCCGCACCCTCGCCGCCGAGGGGCTGCTCGCCCCCGAGCGCAAGCGCCCCCTACCCTTCCTGCCCCGCACGGTCGGCCTCGTGTGCGGCCGCGACGCCAAGGCGAAGGACGACGTCGTCGTCAACGCCCGCCTGCGCTGGCCCGAGCTGCCCTTCGAGATCCGCGAGGTCGCCGTCCAGGGCGTTCACGCCGTCAGCCAGGTGACCGCCGCCATCAAGGAGCTCGACGCCGACCCCCTCGTCGACGTCATCGTCGTCGCCCGCGGCGGAGGCGCCGTCGAGGACCTCCTGCCCTTCTCCGACGAGGGACTCGTGCGAGCCGCCGCCGCCTGCCGCACTCCGCTCGTCTCGGCCATCGGCCACGAGACCGACCGTCCTGTGCTCGACGACGTCGCCGACTACCGGGCCTCGACCCCCACCGACGCGGCCCGCCGGATCGTGCCCGACCTCGCCCAGGAGACCCTCGGCCTGGACCAGGCCCGCTCACGCATTCGCGCCGTCCTCGCCACCCGCCTCGACGAGGAGCAGACCCGCCTGGACCACCTACGCGATCGCCCCGTCATGGCGGACCCCACCGTCATCGTCCGTGAGCAGGAGGCGGAGCTGGGGCGCACCCGTGAGCGAATGCGTCGCGCGCTCAGCGGCACTCTCGACCTGGCGACGGCGGAGCTACGGGCCCACCGCGCGCAGTTGACGGCGCTGTCCCCGCAGGGGGTCCTCGACCGCGGGTACGCGATCCTGCGCAAGCCCGGCGTCGGCGTCGTCACAAGCGCTGATGAGCTCACCAAGGGCGACCTCATCGAAGGTGTGCTCGCCCAGGGCCGCCTCGTCGCCCAGGTCATGGGCACCACCAAGCCCACTGCCAACCCGGAGACGAGCTCCTGACCTGCACTGGTGGGATGTCGCCAGTCGTCCACGGCCACTGCCAGCCCGGACACGGGCTCCTGAGCGGTCACACAGCCCGCTTCCGACCCTCCCATCGTGTCGGACCACCGTGCAACAATCACAGCATGAGCCTGAGCCCAGACACCTCCCCCCTCGGAAGCGAGGCCGGAGGCGAGAACGCCAACGCTGACGTCGCCTCCCTGTCCTACGAGCGCGCCCGCGAGGAGCTGGTCGCCGTCGTCCAGCGTCTCGAGGCCGGCCAGGTGCCGCTCGAGGAGGCGCTGGCCCTGTGGGAGCGCGGCGAGGCCCTGGCCGCCCGCTGCCAGTCCTGGCTCGACGACGCCCGCGGTCGCCTGGCCGCCGTCGCCCGTCGGGAGCAGGAGGCTGTCGGCAACGAGGCCTGACACCACGCGACGACGCATCGGCCGACGGCCGCCACCGAGCCCCGGCGCCGCCCCGCTCCGGCTCAGTTCGCTTCTCCCGCCCGGCCCCTCTCCCGCCCGATCCCGCTCCGTCCCAGTTCGCTTCTCCCGCCCCCTCCAACGCCACCGCCCTCCCGCTCCTGTCGGACCTCACACACCGCCACCCGCTCGCCGCACCGAAGGACCCGCCATGACCTACACGTCCACCACCGGCCGCCCCGGCACCGCCCTCGTCATCGGCGAGGCTCTTATCGACGTCGTCATCCACCCCGGCGAGGAGCCCCAAGAAATCCCCGGCGGCTCACCCGCCAACGTCGCCCTGGGACTCTCACGCCTGGGCCGCGAGGCCGAGCTCACCTGCTGGATCGCCGCCGACGCACGCGGTGCGGCCGTTCGGACCCACCTGGAGGCCTCCGGGGTGCGTCTGGCCCCCGGCAGCGACGGCGCGGCGCGCACCTCCACCGCGCAGGCGACCATCGGCGCCGACCGCGCCGCCACCTACGTCTTCGACCTCGACTGGAACCCGCCCTTCCCGCAGACTTCCGACGGCGCCGCCCCCGTCCTCGTGCACACGGGCTCCATCGCGGCGATCCTTCAGCCCGGCGCCGACACGGTGCGCCGCGCCCTTGAGGCGCACCGGGAAACCGCGACCGTCTGCTACGACCCGAACGCCCGCCCCCAGCTCATGGGTGAGCCGGCCTCAGCGCGCGCCACCGTCGAGTCGCTCATCGCCCTGTCCGACCTCGTCAAGTGCTCCGACGAGGACGTCGCCTGGTTCTACGGCGTCGACGCCTCATCAGACGGGGCCCTGGAGACCGTGCTGCGCGGCTGGCTGGACCTAGGGGCGGCCCTCGTCGTCGTTACCCGCGGCAAGCGCGGGGCCCTCGCGCTGGCGGCCTCCGGCGTGCGCCTGGAGGTCCCGGCGGACCCGTCCGTCGTCGTCGCGGACACGGTGGGGGCCGGCGACTCCTTCATGGGAGGGCTCGAGGACGGCCTGTGGTGCGAGGACCTGGTGGGCGCCGAGCGCCGTGAGGCCCTGCGCTCCATCGACGCGGCCACCCTGGAGCGCGTCGTGCGCCACGCCGCCGCGATCGCGGACATCACCGTCTCGCGCGCCGGGGCGAACCCGCCCACGCGCGCCGAGCTGGCCTGAGTCCGGGGCACCGCAGCTGCACCGGCCCCGCTCAGTACAGGGGCACGTCGTCGAGCATCGTCGTGACGAGCTCGGCGATCTCGCTGCGCTCGGTGCGCACAAGGTCGATGTGCGCGAACAGCGGGTTGCCCTTGAGCGACTCGATGACGGAGGCAACCCCGTCCCAACGCCCCACGCGCAGGTTGTCGCGCTGGGCGACGTCGTGAGTGAGCACCACCTTGGAGTTCTGTCCCACGCGCGAGAGCACGGTGAGCAGGACGTTGCGCTCAAGGGACTGCGCCTCATCGACGATGACGAAGGCGTCGTGGAAGGAGCGCCCGCGGATGTGCGTCAGCGGCAGGACCTCGACCTGGCCGAGCTGGACAATCCTGTCGATGCGCTCGGCGGGGATGACGGAGGTGAGGGTGTCGAAGACCGCCTCGGACCAGGGCTGCATCTTCTCCCCGCTGTCGCCGGGCAGGAAGCCGAGGGTCTGACCGCCCACGGCGTACAAGGGGCGGAAGACGAGGACCTTGCGGTGCTCGCGCCGGTTGACGACGGCGTCGAGCCCGGCGCTCAGGGCGAGCGCGGACTTGCCGGTGCCGGCACGCCCGCCCAGGGAGACGATGCCGATGGCCGGGTTGAGCAGGTGGTCGATGGCGACGCGCTGCTCGGCCGAGCGCCCGCGCACGCCGAAGACCTCCCGGTCGGGGCGCACCAGGCGCAGGGCGTCGTCGACGACGGTGGCGAGGGCTGAGCCGCGCGGGGAGGTGACCGTGACGCCGGTGTGGACGGGCTCTTCGGCCAGGCGGGCGGCGGCTTCGCCGTCGAACAGCCCCTCGAGAGCCAGGGAGCCCTCCCACAGGGTGCTCATCTCCTCGGCGGTGACGTCCAGGCTCGTCATGCCGGTGTAGCCGGAGTCGCTGGCGAGCTGGGCGCGGTACTCGTCCGACTGAAGGCCGACGGCGGCGGCCTTGATCCGCATGGGCAGGTCCTTGGAGACGACCGTGACGTCCTCGCCCGCGCGGGCCAGGTTGACGGCAACGCTGAGAATGCGGGTGTCGTTGTCGCCCAGGCGCATGCCCGCGGGCAGGGCAGCGGGATCGTCGCCGTCGAGGTCGACGTGCAGGGTGCCGCCGAGGTCGTTGAGAGGGACGGGGCGGTCGAGCCGGCCGTGCGTCTCGCGCAGGGAGTCGAGCAGGCGCAGGGCGGTGCGGGCGAAGTAGCCGAGCTCGGGGTGGTGGCGCTTGCCCTCGAGCTCGGTGATGACGACGACGGGCACGATGACGGCATGCTCGGCGAAGCGCAGGAGAGCTCGGGGGTCGGAGAGCAGGACGGAGGTGTCCAGGACGTAGGTGCGCATGTCGCCACTCCAAAGGTCGCGGCGACGCCCCGGCGGTCGGCCGCCTCGTGGCACCCAGACTATGCCGACTGTGACCTACGACACGCGGGCGACAGCGTCGGGTGGCGCCCGCCGTCGGACCTCTAGCGGCCCAGGCGACGCTCCCGCCGGGCGTAGTCGCGCAGGGCGCGCAAGAAGTCGATGCGGCGGAAGTCCGGCCAGTACACCTCGCAGAAGTAGTACTCGGAGTGCACGGACTGCCACAGCAGGAAGCCGGACAGGCGCTGCTCGCCGGAGGTGCGGATGACGAGCTCGGGGTCGGGCTGGCCCTTGGTGTAGAGGTGGGCGGTGATGTCCTCCTCGCACAGGGTCTCGGCGACCTCCTCGAGGGTGGCCCCGGCGGCGGCGCGCTCACGCAGGACGTCGCGCACGGCCTCGGCGATCTCCTGGCGGCCGCCGTAGCCGACGGCGACGTTGACCTGCATGCGTCCGTCGGCGTCGTCGGGGTGGGTGGAGTCGACGGCGGCGCGCAGGCGCAGGGCGACGGGCTCGGGCAGGAGGTCGACGGCACCCACCAGACGCAGGCGCCAGGCACCGGCTCCGGCCAGGCCCTCGACGGCGTTGGCGATGATGTCGAGCAGGGGGGAGAGCTCGGCGGGGTCGCGGTTGAGGTTGTCCGTGCTCAGCAGCCACAGGGTGACGACCTTGACGCCGGCGGTGTGGGCCCAGCCGAGGAACTCCTCGATCTTATCGGCGCCGCGCTTGTGCCCCTGGGAGGTGCCGATGCCCATCTGCTTGGCCCAGCGGCGGTTGCCGTCGAGGATGACACCCACGTGCTCGGGCACGCGGTCGGTCTCGACCTGGGAGGCGAGTCGACGCTCGTAGAGGTCGTAAACGAGGTTGTTGCCAGCCATTACGCACCTGCCTTCCACTCGGCCGCCCGGTGGCGGCGCTTCGGGCCCGCACGGTGCGTGCCACGCTCAACGGTACGCGAGGCGGGCCTGGTGGAGGTGGGACGACGTGCAGTGGGGCAGCACGGGGTGTGGCGGGGTCCGGCCCGCGGGGAGACGGTGAACAGAGCAGCCACCCCTTCACATCTAACCTACGGAGGCGTAACCTACGGAACCGTAACTTACTTGGAGTGCCGGAGGCCCCATGACCACCAACCCCGGACCCTCAACGGAGCACCCCCGCCCTGAGACCCCCGCAACCGGCGGGGCCGGCGGCGCCGCCTCCGCTCTCGCCAGCGCCGCGAGCGCCGCCAGGGACGCCGCGCGCGAGGCCGCCCTGGCCGTCAAGCCCCGCCTGCGCGGCTGGATCCACGCGGCCACCGCCCCCCTCGCCCTGGCCGCCTGCATCGTGCTCACCGTCCTGGCCGACGGCACCGCCCTGACCTGGGCCTGCGCCGCCTACCTGGTGTGCTCCCTGCTCCTATTCGCCAACTCCGGCGTCTACCACATCTCCAACGGCCGCTTCCCGGCCTCCGTCTCCACCGTCCTGCGGCGCTTCGACCACGCCAACATCTACCTGCTCATCGCCGGGACCTACACGCCGCTGTCGGTGGCGCTGCTCGATGCGCGCACGGCGGCGCTCGTGCTCGGCGTCGTGTGGGGCGGGGCGGCCCTGGGCATCATCACCTCCCTCGTGTGGCCGACGGCGCCGCGCTGGCTGACGACCCTGCTCTACATCGTCCTGGGCTGGGTGGCGCTGTGGTTCCTGCCCCAGTTCTGGCAGTCCGGGGGCCCGGCGATCGTGTGGCTGCTCGTGGCCGGTGGCGTGACGTACACGATCGGCGGCGTCATCTACGCCCGCAAGCGCCCCGACCCGCTGCCCCGCTGGTTCGGTTTCCACGAGGTCTTCCACGTGTGCACCGTGGCGGCCTGGGCCTGCCACTGCGTGGCCTGCTACCTCGCCGTCCTCTGACCCTCTGCGCGCCCCGCCCGCCCCTGCCCGCCACGTGAGTGAGTCCCGTGAGGGCCATCCCTGTACGGCTTGCGCGCCCATGCACGCTCACGCTTTCCGACCTCCGTCAGAAACCGCGGAATTCCGCGGTTTTCTGTCTTGGTGCTCTCGAGTCCTTCGGCTCCCATGTGCATGAGCAACCCCCATGCACATGGGAGCCTCAGAAGCAGTTTTCATCAAAAGAGCCCAAACGGCGGAATAGCAACGAAAAGTCCGAATCGGCCACATCACACCAGTCACATGAGCGTGCAACACCCACACTCATGGGTACGAGTACTGCTCCCCACGGCCACCCCAGCGTGCGGGATCCCGCGCGTGAAGGTGTGGCCGCCCACCCCGGCCTGCGATTCAGCCCGGAGCATGGTTCCGGGACCCGGCGCGGGCCTGCGGCTAAACTATTGAGCTATATGACTCCGGCCTCACCGCCAGGAGCGAGACCTCTCACGTCCCGGCGTCGGACCACCCCGGCGCCGGGAACTGCATTCAAAGGAGACGCCATGTCCGAACCCACCCACGGCACCTGGCTCACCCAGGACGCCTTCGACCGCCTGACCGCCGAGCTCGCTCGTCGCAAGGACACCGACCGCAAGGAGATCGCCCAGCGCGTGGAGGCCGCTCGCCAGGAGGGCGACCTGCGCGAAAACGCCGGCTACCACGCGGCCCGCGAGGAGGCCTCCCTCAACGAGGCGCGCATTGCCCAGCTCACCGAGATGCTGGAGCACGCCCAGATCGGCGCGGTGGTCGACGACGGCACCGTCGCGGCGGGCACGATTGTCACCGCGAGGGTCGCGGGCAAGGAGCAGAGCTTCGCGCTGGGCGGCCAGGAGATCGCGGCCGACGTCCCCGAGGGCGTCAAGGTCTTCTCCCCCGACGCCCCGCTGGGCCAGGCCCTCATGGGGCACAAGGCCGGTGAGAAGGTGTCCTACGCGGCCCCCAACGGTAAGCAGATCACGGCGGAGATCGTCTCGGTCAAGCCCCTCTGACCCCGCCACCACCCCACCCTCCAACTCCTCGGTTTGCTCTGGAGCGTATACGGCACAACGCCGTACGTTCGAGAGCAAACCGAGGAGTTCGGCTACGCCGGCCCATGAGCCCGCGCCACCACACCCTCGCGGAGTCTCGCGATGAGTGAAGCGGGGGTGGCCCACGAGCGCCACCCCGGTAGCGTTCGGCCCATGACGCACGCACGCAGCACCCTCCTGCCGGGCCGCGAGGACTCCCTCCTGCCGGACCCGGGCCACCACGTCGTCCTCCACACGCCGCTGGACGGCCCCTGGCCGGAGGGCACCCGGGTCATCTACCTGGCGGGCGGCTGTTTCTGGGGCGTGGAGCGCTTCCTGTGGCGTCGCCCCGGGGTCGTGTCCACCGCCGTCGGCTACATGGGCGGCACGACGCCGAACGCCACCTACCGCGAGGTCTGCACCGGTCAGACGGGCCATGCCGAGACGGTGCGGGTCGCCTATGACCCGTCCGTGGTGGGCGAGGGCGCCGAGCCGCTGCTGCGCTTCTTCTGGGAGAACCACGACTCCACCCAGCTCAACCGGCATGGCAACGATGTCGGCACCCAGTACCGCTCCGCGGTGTGGACGACAACGCCGGAGCAGGACGCCACGGCGCGCCTGGTCCGGGACCTGTTCCAGGGCGAGCTCACGCGCATGGGCCTGGGCACCTGCCAGACGACGATCGCGGACGCCGCCTCGCTGTACTCGCAGTTCGGCGGCCCCTTCTACCTGGCGGAGGACTACCACCAGGGCTACCTGGCGAAGAACCCTGACGGCTACTGCAACCACGGGCCCAACGGCGTGACCTGCCCGGTCGGCGTTGTCGACCTGCCCGCCCAGGTGGACGTGCTCGCCCCCGAGGACGCGCCCGAGGCGTAGTTCCGACGGCGCACGGCCCGTTGTGGCGGCCCAACTCCGGCCTGTCCACGACCCGTAGTTCCGACGACGCACACACCGTCGGGCGGGCAGCCCACCCGGCCGCGTGTGTCAGGATCAGCCCATGACTGATAGCAGGCACACGGGCGGTGAGCCCCCGTATCGCAGAGGCCCGGCACGCGCAGGTGGACGCTCGGACCGGCCGGACCGGATGGGCCGCGACCACCGAAGCGACCACCGCGGCGGCTACCGCTCCGACCGCCCCCGCCGCGACTACGACGACCAGCCCCGCGAGGGCGCCCTGTCCGACCTCATCGGCCACCTGCACGCCCTCGACAACCGTTCTTACGCGGCCTACAAGGCGATCACCGGCCACTACACGGCCCCCGAGGGCTGGGTGCTGCACGTCGACCGGGTCCAGCCGGACCCCTACGCGCCCCCGACCCACATCCGTATCGAGGTCCCCGCCGACCTGTCGGGCCTTGAGGTGCTGGCCGAGCACGAGCTGCTGTCGACCAGGGACCGCCGCATCGCCGTCGGCGATTTCCTCAGCCGCGAGCTCCACCAGGGGTTCAAGGGCACGAACCTGTCGATCGCGGCGCCCGGCCAGGAGATCCTGGAGCGCTCCTGCGTCACCTTCCTGCCCGGGGCAGTGCCCGGCGCCTGGGTGATCGAGGTGCGTGCCCGCGTCTCGCTGCCCGCACGCGGGCGCTCCATCCAGGGCCACGAGGCCTCACGCATCATCGGACGCGACCTCACGCGGGAGGCGGGCAACGCTCTGGACCTCACGGGCCGGCGCGCCGAGCGTCTGCTGGCGCACGTCGCCGCCCTGGAGGACCACCGGGCGCTGACCGAGGCGCTGCGGGCCAACGACTGGGTCTCCTTCCTGGCCGACGGTTCGCTGCTGCCGCGTCGCTCGGGCGTCTCGGACGAGCCGATGCGCTCGGGCGCGGTGCCGCTGACCGCCCCGGACACGCTCGCGGCGAGCGTGAGCCTGCCGCACGCAGGCACGGTGCGCGGCACCGCCATCGGCCCGGGGGTCACGCTCATCGTGGGCGGCGGCTACCACGGCAAGTCGACCCTGCTGACGGCCATCGAGCGCGGCGTGTACCCGCACGTGCCCGGGGACGGGCGCGAGCTCGTGGCCACGGTCCCCAACGCGGTCAAGGCGCGGGCGGCGGACGGCCGGGCGGTGACGTCGGTGGACCTCACGCCCTTCATCTCGCACCTGCCGGGCGGGCGGGACACGGCCTCCTTCACGACGAAGAACGCCTCGGGCTCGACCTCGCAGGCGGCCTCGCTCATGGAGGCGGTGGAGGCCGGCGCCTCGGCCCTACTGCTGGATGAGGACACGAGCGCGACGAACCTGCTCATCCGGGACTCGCGGATGCGCGCCCTGGTGGCGGATGAGCACGAGCCCATCACTCCGCTGGTGGACCGGGTGGCCGCGCTGGCGCGCGACACGGGCGTGTCGACCGTGCTCGTCATGGGCGGCTCGGGCGACTACCTCGACGTCGCGGACCGGGTGCTGCTCATGGACTCCTACGAGTTGCGTGATGCCACGGCCCGGGCGGCCGCCGTCGTCGCAGAGTTGCCGCGTCCGACGACGGCGCTCAGCTCCTTCCCGACGCCGACGGCGCGGGTTCCGCTGCCGGCACCGGCGCGTGAGCGCCGTGGTCCAGTGCGCACGCGCGCGCGGGGTACGGACGCGCTCACGCTCGACCGTGAGGATGTGGATATCTCCGACGTCGCGGGCATTGTGGACCCTGGCCAGGCCGAGGCTGTTGCCTATGCACTGCGGGCGCTGCTGGAGCAGCGCTTCGACGGTGAGTCGACGCTGGCCGAGTGCCTGGGGGACCTGGAGGCACTGCTGGACGACGAGGGGTTGGACGCCCTGGATGACAGGCCGGCCTTCCTCGTGCGCCCGCGGATGGTGGATGTGGCGGCGGCGGTTAATCGGTACCGCCCACTTGGGGTGGCGGTGGGCGCGCCGACTGTCACCGAGGCCTAGTCAGAAATCTGAGCAGTGACAGGCCGGGCCCCTCATCCGCATGATTCCGCGGATGAGGGGCCCGGCCCGCATGACCTTCCCGTTCTGACTAGGGATGCGTGACACGCTCTTCGGTCAGCACGGGCCGCTGTCCTCAGCGCAGCACCGACAGTGCCCGGTCCTGGAACACGATGGCCTTGACCATGGCCGGGACCTCGCCGTCGTGGAAGGCGGCGGGCGTGAAGTCGCTCATGTTCTCGAAGTCGGTGGCCAGGTTCAGGTTGACCTGGGGGCCGACGACGCCGGTGGTGAAGTTGGCGAGGATGAGACGCAGCGCCTCGATGGGGCGGATGCCAGAGGTAAAGGAGTAGGACACGAGGCCGATGGCCTTGTTCGCCAGGACGGAGGGGGTGATGAAGTCGATGGCGTTCTTCAGGGCCCCGGGGATGGAGTGGTTGTACTCGGGGGTGATGAAGATGTAGGCGTCGTAGGAGGCGAGGACCTCGTTCCACTTCACCGCGGCGGGGTCGGTGGCGGGCCTCTGGGCGGTCGGGTAGTCCTCGACGAAGATCGGCAGGTTGAAGTCGGCGAGGTTGAGGACGGTGGCCTCGACGCCCTCGACGGTGTTGGCCTTGTCGGCCACCCACTGGGCGACGGGACCGCCGACGGAGGCGGGGCGAACGGAACCGGAGATGACGGCGATAGTGGTCATGTGGACTCCTCAGAAGTAGTTGATTCGGAAACTACCTTAGGTCGAAGGTCCGCCACACTCCACAGTCGGCGCCATGAATCCGGCCACACCCCGCCCGCTCGCGGTTGCGTTCGGGGTGAGATCATCATCCGCCATGAACGCGGCCACACCCGCTCAGCGCGCCAGGAAGAACCTCGCCGCCGGGTCCTGGCTCTCCTCACGGTAGGCGTAGCCGAGCCGGTCCATGTGCTCGGTCAGCTCCACATCCCCCTCACCGGCTTCGAAGCCGCACAGGATGCGCCCATAATCCGCGCCGTCCGTGCGGTAGTGGAACAACGTGATGTTCCACCGGGTGCCCAGCACCTCCAGGAAGCGCACGAGCGCCCCCGGAGCCTCGGGGAACTCGAAGGAGAACAGCCGCTCCGCCATCCCGCGCGGCGCCCGCCCGCCGATCATCGAGCGCACGTGCACCTTGGCAAGCTCGTCCTCGGTCAGATCGATGACGCCGTAGCCGCAGCCCTCAAGGTCCGCGACAATCTCCCGGCGCTCCTTGCGCCCATGGCTCAGGCGCACACCGACGAAGATCCGGGCCGGCTCACCCGGCTCGGCACTGGCCGAGACGCGGTAGTTGAACTCGGTGACGGCCCGCCCGCCCAGGATGGAGGCGAAGCGCAGGAACGCCCCCTGGCGCTCAGGGATGGTGACCCCGAGCATGGCCTCGCGCTGCTCACCGATCTCGCTGCGCTCGGAGATGTAGCGCAGCTGGTGGAAGTTGAGGTTCGAGCCCGATAGCACGCAGGCCAGCCGCTCTGCGCTGAGCGCGTGCTCCCCGGCGTACTTCTTCAGGCCCGCGAGCGCGACCGCGCCACTGGGCTCCGGAACGGCGCGCACGTCCTCGAAGAGGTCGCGCACGGCGGCCGAGACCTCGTCGGAGGAGACGGTGACGACATCGTCGAGCAGCGCCCGGCACAGGCGGAAGGTCTCGTCGCCCACGCGGCGCACGGCCACGCCCTCGGCGAAGAGGCCCACGTGCCCGAGGGTGACGGGCTCCCCGGCCTCGAGGGCGGCGCTCAGGCACGCGGACTCCTCATGCTCAACGCCGATGACGGCGATGTCGGGCATGAGGGCCTTGACCAGGACGGCGATACCGGAGACGAGCCCGCCGCCGCCCACGGGGACGAAGACGCGGTCGAGCTGGGCGTCCTGCTGGATGAGCTCGAGGCCGATGGTGCCCTGGCCCGCGATGACGCGCGGGTCGTCGAAGGGGGCGACGTAGGTGCGTCCCTCGGCCTCGGCCCGGCGCCTGGCCTCGCGGGCGGCGGCGTCGAAGTTGTCGCCGAACAGCAGGACCTCACCGCCCAGGGCGCGCACGGCGTCGACCTTGATGCGCGGGGTGACCGTGGGCATGACGATGGTGGCGCTGACGCCGAGCAGGGCGGCCGAGCGGGCCACGCCTTGGGCGTGGTTGCCGGCGGAGGCGGTGATGACGCCGCGGGCACGGGCGGCCTCGTCGAGGCTGCGCATCGCGTTGTAGGCGCCGCGGATCTTGAAGGAGTGGACGGCCTGGAGATCCTCTCGCTTGACCTGGACGGTGCACCCCAGGCGGGCCGACAGGGCGGACATCTCCTGCAGGGGCGTGTGCTCGGCGGCCTCGTAGACGGGGGCGCGCAGCACCTCCTTGAGGTAGCGGGCGGAGTCCCAGGTCATGCCGTCGGTGCCGAGCTCGTTCACGCGCCTCAGGCTAGCGGTCCCCCACCTCCCCGCGAGAACTGGTGTTATCCCCCACGAGAACTGGTGTTATCCCCCACGAGAACTGGGCTGGCCCCGCCGTGGGGGCCGCTGGGACCCGGTCCCGCCGCCAGGAGCCCCCGTGAGGCCCCGGCCTGGCGGGCCGGCCCCGACCCCCGTGAGGCTCCACCCCGCCCCGCCGTCAGGAACGTCCGGTTTGGCGGGAGGGGGCGCCGGCGCGGGAGGCGGCGACGGCGGTGACGCTCAGCAGCACGAGCGCGGCGGCAGGCGTGGACACGGCCCAGGGGGCGCGCTCGATGTAGGGCAGCGCCTCGGCGAGGACGAGCCCCCACTCGGGCTCCGGGGACTGGGTGCCCAGGCCAAGGAACCCGAGCCCGGCCAGGGCAAGGGCGATGCCGGGCAGGCGCAGCGCGGCGTGACGCACGAGCGGCCCGATGACAGCGGGCAGGACCCGGGTGAGCGTCACCCGCGCCCGCCCCTCCCCCAGGACGGGGGCGACGGCGACGTCCGGGCGCTCACGCGCCTCCTGGACGAGGGCGGCGGCGTGGGAGGCCAGCGGCGCCCAGCCGACGCAGGCGACGGCGACGGCGGCGCCGATCGTGCTGGGACCGGTGACGGCGGCGACCATGAGGCCGGCGAGGACGGGGGGTGCGGCGTTGGCGACCTCGACCGGCCCGGTGGAGGCGCGCGGAACGAGCCCGAGGACGAGCCCGATGAGCAGGCACACGGCGGTGACGGCGAGGGCGGCGAGCATGGTGGACACCGCCCCGTGGGCGACGCGGGCGAGCACGTCGCGCCCCAGCGCGTCGGCGCCCAGCGGCAGGGCGGCACCGGGGGCCTCGAGGCGCCCGGCGACGACGCCGTAGGGGTCGCGGCCCATACCGGCGAGGACGAGGAGCGTCAGGACGAGGGTGCCGACGACGGCGACGGCCCGGGCGCCCCGGCCGGTGCCGGTGGCGGTCGGAGCGGCGGCGGTACCGACGCCGCGGGCGCGCCCGAGCAGGAGCAGCCGCGCGCCGGAGGCGAGGGCCCCGGCCCCCAGGGCGAGGACGAGCAGGAGGATGACGCCGGCCTGGAGGGCGGGCACGTCCTGGGAGGTGGCCGAGCCGAGCAGGGCGCGCCCGAGCCCGGGGATGGCGAAGACCTTCTCGACCGCGACCGCGCCCCCGGTCAGGCCGACGACGACGAGCGCGACCTGCCCCGTCAGCGGGGTGAGGGCCCGGCGCAGGACGGCCAGGGCGAGCCCGGGCCCGCGGATGCCGGCGGTGGCCCACGAGGCGACCCACTTCTCGCCGGCCACCGCGGTCACGGCGTCGGAGACGAGGCCGCCGAGCAGGCCGCCGGCGGGCAGGCCGAGCGACAGAGCCGGCAGGACGAGGTGGACGGGCTTGCCCCAGCCGTAGGGCGGAAGCCACCCGGCGTAGACGCTGAGGACCAGCAGGAGCACGGGCGCGAGCAGGTACTCGGGCAGGGAGGTCAGCGCCGCGGCCACCGCCCCGCCCCGGCTGCGGCGGCGTCCGGCCAGGACGTCGCGCAGCGCGGGGACGGCGAGCAGGGCGGTGGTGACGAGGGCGACGCCGAGGGCCGCCCCCATGAGGACGAGGGAGACGCGGAAGGCGTCGAGCGTGCCGGGCCCGACGGGCCCGCCGGAGATCCACGAGGTGCCCAGGTCGCCGCGCACCACACCGGACAGCCAGTACCCGATGGTGCCCAGGGGCCCGCGGTCGAGGCCGAGCCGCTCACGGATCGCGGCGAGCACCTCCGGCGTGGCCTCGCGCTCGGCGGAGGTGGCGCGCAGGATCGTCAGGGCGGGGTCGTGACCGCTGAGCCAGGGCAGGAGCCCGACGAGGGCGATGAGGGCGACAACGGCCAGGGCCCTCGACGCGGCGGTGACGCCGCTACCGCCTGCGAGCCTCCTCATGCGAGGCGGGTGGCGGAGGTGATGAGGGCGCGCTCGCGCGGGTCGCGCTCGGCGCCGGTGACACCGGTCGCCTCGCCCTGCAGGACGCGCTCGTGCAGGAGGGGCACCGCGCAGTCGGTGGCGAGGATGCGGGCCTCCGCCTCGATGATCGCGGCGCGCCGCTCGTCACCGGCCTCGAGGCCGGCGGCGATGGCGAGGGCGGCGTCGACGTCGTCGTCCTGGAGGAAGCACAGGGAGAAGGACCCGGAGGAGGAGAAGTCGGAGACCATGTAGGCGACCGGGTCGCCGGAGTCGAGGAC
Source organism: Actinomyces respiraculi (assembly GCF_014595995.2). Lineage (NCBI taxonomy): Bacteria > Bacillati > Actinomycetota > Actinomycetes > Actinomycetales > Actinomycetaceae > Actinomyces > Actinomyces respiraculi. Next base: position 357,971 of record NZ_CP063989.1, on the reverse strand, counting down.
GGTGGCGCGCGACAGGAGGAAGGCGTCGAAGGCGCCGGCGAGGGCGTCGGCCTCGATCTGGGCGTACTCGCGCACGTCCTGGGTGACGGTGAAGCCGACGGCCTCGAGCTGCTGGGCGATGAGGACGACGATCTCGGCGAGCTCGGGGCGGTCGGTGTACGTGCCCAGGGTGATGGCGGTGCCGGCCGGGACCGTGCCGGCGGCCCTCGCCCCCTCGGCCCTGCCGGTCGCGGCGACGCCGTCGGCACCCGCCCAGGCCTCGGAGCCCCAGGCGCGCTGCTCGGCGCTCCAGCCGAGCGCGGGCCCGAGCAGGCCGGCGGCGACGTCGGCGTGGCCCTCGTACATGGTGGTGACGAGGCCGGCGACGTCGATGGCGTCGCGGGCGGCGGCGCGCAGGGCGTGGTCGGCGAAGGCCCCGCTGCGGGTGTTGAGGTAGAGGGTGGCGGTGCGGGGCATGGGGACCTCGTGGAGGAGGGCCTCGTCGATGGTGGCGGCCTGGGAGACGGGGACGGCCTCGACGACGTCGGCCTCACCGGTGCGCAGGGCCGCGCCGCGGGCGGTGCCGTCGGGGACGTAGGAGACGTCGAGCCCGGCGGCGGCGGCCTTCTCACCCCAGTAGTCCTCGTAGCGCTCCAGGGTGGCGGTGGCGGTGCCGCCGACCTCGGTGAGGACGAAGGGGCCGGTGCCGTGGCCCTTGGGGTCGACGGGGCCGTCGGGGCTGAGGTCGGCGGGGTAGGCGGCCGCGGCGAGGATGGCGAGCTGGGGGCTGGACAGGCGCTGCGGGACGAGCGGGTCCGGGCTGGAGGTGGTGATGACGACGTCGTTGCCCTCGGCGACGGCGGTCAGGTCCGTGCCGTCGAGGATGCGCGGCGGGGTGGAGTAGGCGGCGGCGAAGGACAGGTCGGCGGCGGCCTGCTCGGCGGTGAGCGCCGTGCCGTCGTGGAAGGTAACGCCCTCGCGGATGGTGAAGCGCCAGGTGGTGTCGTCCTCGCGGACCCACTCGGTGGCGAGGCCGGGCAGGGCGTTGCCGTCGGCGTCGAGGACGATGAGGGTCTCGGCGGTGGACCAGCGTGAGAGCTTGAAGGCGTCGTCGGACAGCGGGTTGAGGCCGGAGCGCGGCGGCTGGAGCATGGCGATGCGGATGCGCCCGTCGGCGGCACCACCGCCGCTGCCGTTGGTGCCGCCCGAGCAGGCGGCGACGGCGCCTGCTCCGGCTCCGACGGCGAGCAGGGACAGGACGTGGCGGCGGGAGAGCTGTGCGAGGTTCATGCGGCTCCTTGAGGTTGGGCGGGTGCCGGTCAGTCGGCGGGCATGTGGGGGACGGCGTCGCGCAGAGCGCGGGACGCCGGGTGGTGCGGCTCGGTGAGGAGCTGTGCGGTGGGGGCGTCCTCGACGACCTGCCCGTCGTCCATGACGAGGGTGCGCCGGCACACGCGGGCGACGGCGGCAAGGTCGTGGGAGACGACGAGCAGGCCGGGACCGTGCATGTCGGCGGCGGAGGGAGAGGGCGGGCACAGCCCGCCGTCGTCGCTCAGCCCGGCGAGCAGGTCGAGGACCTGGTGCCGCAGGGCGGGGTCGAGGCCGGAGACGGGCTCGTCGAGGAGGAGGAAGCGGGGGGCCGGGGCCAGGGCCCGGGCGAGGGCGACGCGCTGGGCCTGGCCGCCGGAGATCTCGTGGGGGCGGCGCCTCCACAGGTCCCGGGGCAGGTCGAGGGCGGCCAGGAGGGTGTGAGCGGTGGCCTCGTGCTCGTCTGCCCCACCGGGTACGTCGAGGGTACGCAGGGCGCGGGTGACCTGGGTGAGGACGTCGCGGCGGGGGTCGAGGCTGGCGGCGGGGTCCTGGGGCACGTACTGCACGGCCCGGCGGTAGGGGCGCAGGGCTCCGGCGCTGCGCCGCCGGGTGGGGACGGGCTCGCCGTCGAGGAGGATCTGCCCGCCGTCGCCCCGCTGGGGGTGGTCGATGAGGAGCAGGGCGCGCAGGAGCGTCGTCTTGCCGCAGCCGGAGCGCCCGAGGAGGGCGACGGTCTCGGAGCCGGCGAGGTCGAGGTCGAGCCGGTCGAGGACCCGGCGGGGGCGGCCGTCCTCGCCGGGGTAGGAGCGGGTGAGGCGGCGGACGGTGAGCGAGGCCTCGCTCACCTGACGCCCTCCCGGACGGGTGTGGGAGCGTCACCGAAGGCGCGGACGGCGCAGTCGGCGTCGGCCCGAGCCGTGAAGGTGCGGCGGGCCTCGATGGCGGCGCGGGCGCCGGCGAGGGTCTCCTCGCGGGCGGCGGCGCACATGGCGCGAGTGACGGGGTGCTCCGGTGCGGTGAGCACGGTCAGGGCGTCGCCGTGCTCGATGACACGGCCCTCGTGCATGACGACGACGCGGTCGCAGCCGGCGGCGGCGGGCAGGTCGTGGGTGACGAGGAGGAGGGCGGGGGCGCTGTCTCCGAGGGAGGCGAGGACCTCGGTGAGGACGGTGAGGACCTCGGCGCGGGCGAGGACGTCGAGGGCGGTGGTGGGCTCGTCGGTGAGGAGGACGGCGGGGTCGCTGGCGAGGGCGACGGCGAGGGCGGCGCGCTGGCGCTGGCCTCCGGAGAGTCGTCCGGGCACCCGTTCGGCGAGGTCGGCGTCGAGGCCGACGGCGACGATCAGCTCGAGGGCGCGGGCGGTGGCGCTGCGGCGGCCGAGTCCGCGGCTGGTGCCTGCCGCGGCGAGGGCGACCTGGTCGATGACGGGGACGAGCGGGTGCAGGGCGGTGGCGGGGTCCTGCTGGACGAGGGCGATGCGTGCGTCGGCGGGGCGCCTCTGGGCGGGCAGTGCCAGGAGGTTGCGGTCGGGGGCGTCCTCGCGGGCGAGGATTCCGTTGGCCCGGGCATCGGGGGCGAGGGTGCCGGCGACGGCGGCGCAGGTGAGGGACTTGCCGGCTCCGGAGGCGCCGACGAGCGCCGTCGAGGTACCGGGGGCGAGCTCGAGGCTGACGCCGTCGACGAGGCGTCGGCCGGCGATGTCCACCACCAGGTCCTTGAGAATGATTGTCACGCTCATACCCTACGGTTAATTGGGATCCGTTCTCAATTTGCTGGTGCTGTGCCGTCAGACACGCGGGCAGCGCCGCCCTGACGGGGCCGCGCCGGGAGTGGCCGACGGCCCCACCGGCCCCGCCGGATCCGCGCAGCGGCCGGGCCCCGGGGGCGAGGTCCGGGGAGCGGCCGGCCCCTCAGACGTGGCGCCGCTCAGTAGCGAGGCAGCTTCGACAGGTCGCGCACGGCGCCCAGGTCGGCGGAGGTGGCGAGCATCGCGTAGGCCCGCAGGGCGGCGCTCACCTTGCGCGGGCGCGGGGTGTGCGGGGTCCAGGCGGCGTCACCGCGCGCCTCCTCTGCCTCGCGGCGCCGGGCGATCTCCTCCTCGTCAACCTTGAGAACGATGGAGCGGTTCGGGATGTCGATCTCGATGATGTCGCCGGTGCGCACCAGGCCGATGAGACCGCCGGCGGCCGCCTCCGGGGAGACGTGGCCGATCGACAGTCCGGAGGTGCCGCCGGAGAAGCGGCCGTCGGTGAGCAGGGCGCACTCCTTGCCCAGGTGCATCGACTTGATGTACGTCGTCGGATACAGCATCTCCTGCATGCCCGGGCCGCCGCGCGGGCCCTCGTGGTTGATGATGACGACGTCGCCGGCCTTCACCCTCCCGCCGAGAATCCCCTCGACGGCGGCGTCCTGGGACTCGAAGACGACGGCGGGGCCGGTGAAGGTGAGGATGGAGGCGTCCACGCCGGCGGTCTTGACGATGCAGCCCTTGGCGGCAATGTTGCCGAAGAGGACGGCCAGGCCCCCGTCCTGGGAGAAGGCGTGCTCACGGTCGCGGATGGCGCCGGTGGCGCGGTCGGTGTCCAGCTGCTCCCAGCGCGAGGCCTGGGAGAACATCTGGGTGGTGCGCACGCCGGCGGGGGCGGCGAGGTAGCCGGTGCGCACGGCGTCGGAGACGGTGGCGCCGGGGCGGGCGATGTCGTACTCGTCGAGGGCGTCGCGCAGGGTGGTGCCCAGGACGTTGGTCGTCGTCGTGTCGAGCAGGCCGGCGCGGTCGATCTCCCCGAGGATGCCCATGATGCCGCCGGCGCGGTGGACGTCCTCGATGTGGACGAGGTTGGTCGACGGCGCGACCTTGCACAGGTGGGGCACAACGCGCGAGAGGCGGTCGATGTCCGCCATGGTGAAGTCGACCTCGGCGGACTGGGCGGCGGCCAGCAGGTGCAGGACCGTGTTGGTCGAGCCGCCCATGGCGATGTCCAGGCTCATGGCGTTCTCGAAGGCGGCCTTGGTGCAGATCGAGCGCGGCAGGACGGAGGCGTCGTCCTGCTCGTAGTAGCGCTTGGTGATCTCCACGATCTGGCGGCCGGCGACGTCGAAGAGCTCGCCGCGGTCCGCGTGGGTGGCGAGCAGGGTGCCGTTCATCGGCAGGGCGAGGCCCAGGGCCTCGGTGAGGCAGTTCATCGAGTTGGCGGTGAACATGCCCGAGCAGGAGCCGCAGGTGGGGCAGGCCAGGCGCTCGATGGCGCTGATGGTCTCGTCGGAGACGGTGGGGTCGGCGGCGTCCATCATGGCGTCGATGAGGTCGAGCTTGCGCGTGGTGCCGTCGTTGGCGGTCATCTTGCCCGACTCCATGGGCCCGCCCGAGACGAAGACCGTCGGGATGTTGAGTCGCAGGGCGGCCATGAGCATGCCGGGGGTGATCTTGTCGCAGTTGGAGATGCACACGAGGGCGTCGGCGCAGTGGGCGCCCACCATGTACTCCACGGAGTCGGCGATGAGGTCGCGGCTGGGCAGAGAGTAGAGCATGCCGTCGTGGCCCATGGCGATGCCGTCGTCGACGGCGATCGTGTTGAACTCCTTGGCGATGCCGCCGGCCGCCTCGACCTGGCGGGCCACACGGCGTCCGACGTCGCGCAGGCCGACGTGCCCGGGGACGAACTCGGTGAAGGAGTTGGCGATCGCGATGATCGGCTTGCCGAAGTCCGAGTCCTTGACGCCGGTGGCGCGCCAGAGCGCGCGGGCGCCGGCCATGTTGCGGCCGGATGTGGAGGTGGCGCTGCGGTACTGCGGCATGGGCCCGGATACTCCTTACGAGGCGTCATGAACTGGTCACAAGGATAGTGGGGCGGCTCTCGTCGGCGTCGTGGGGGCCATCACCTGGACCAAGGCCGCCCTTACCCGCCCACGGTGGGCCAGCCCGCCCGCTGTAGGCCGGCCGATGGACAACCTGCGCGCACCAGGACGGGTGCGTCATGTCGCGGCGCCCGCGGCGTCCGCATTAGGCCAGCCCGTCCCGCCCGCGCCACCCGCGCCACCCGCGCCGTCCGTCCCGCCCGCGCCACCCGCGCGGCCCAGCGGACTCGGGGACTGGTGTCGATCTCGTTCCTCGCCCGTCGACCTCGTTCCTCGCCCGTTGATCTCGTTCCTCGCCCGTCGACCTCGTTCCTCGCCCGTTGATCTCGTTGCTCAGACGTCGATCTCGTTCCTCGCCCGTCGATCTCGTTGCTCAGACGTTGATCTCGTTGCTTCAACGAACGAGGTGGATGAGCGGGGAACGAGATGGATGAACGCGACAACCACCGTCACCCCGGCGCGAGCCCCGGAGACAGCATCGGGGCGTCCAAGGTGCTCTCACGCACCGTGGACGCCCCGATCGTTCCGCCCTCATCCGGGCTCACCCCGAACAACACCAGTTCTCGCCCCGAACAACACCAGTTCTCGACGGGAATAACACCAGTTCTCGCGGGGGAGGCGGAGAGAGCGGCAGGCGCCAGGTCACATGACGCCGAGGATCTCCGTGACGAAGACAAGGGTGTCGCCACCCTTGATGCCCGCCTGGGGCACGCCGCGGTCGCCGTAGCCGAGGTCGGAGGGGATGGACAGCAGCACGCGGCTGCCGACCCGCTGGCCGACCAGGCCGTCGTCCCAGCCGCGGATCACCATGCCGACGCCGATCTGGAAGTCGAGCGGGGCGCCGCGGTCGTAGGAGTTGTCGAAGACGTTGCCATTCCAGCACTGACCGAGGTAGTGGCAGACGATGTGGTCGCCCGCCTCGACGACCTGGCCGTCACCGGCGTCGAGCACCTGGACCTGCAGGCCCTCGGGGGCCTCGGGGGACGGGAAGGCAAGAACCGGCTTGGTGCCCTTGGCGCCATCGACCGTGGGCATGTTGAGGTTGATCATGGCGCGAGCCTAGCGGGTAGCGGTCGCAGCGCGCGCGACCGGGGCGCCGTCCGGCCTACGCGCGCGACCACCACCCGCCCAGCGCTCAGTCGTCGCCTCGCAGGATCGCGAGGATCCTGAGGATCTCGACGTAGAGCCACACGATGGTGACGGTGAGGCCGAAGGCCCCGGCCCAGGCGTAGCGGGTGGGCAGGCCGCGCTCAACACCGCGCTGGATGGAGTCGAAGTCCATCACCAGGCTGAAAGCGGCCATGACGACGGCGACCCCACCAATGATCAGGCCCAGCGGAATGCCCATGACGGTGACGCCGCGCAGACCCCAGGGGTCGCTCACGAGGCCGGTGACCATGAGGAAGAAGTTGACGAGGCTGAAGACGAGGTAGCCGCCCATGGCGATGAGGAGGATCTTCTGTGCCTTGCCGGAGAGCCGGAAGCCACCGATCGTGTAAGCGGCGAGCATGACGCCGAAGGTGGCGACGGTGCCGACGACGGCCTGCATGACGATGCCGGGGAAGGCCATCTCCATGATGCCGGACAGGGCGCCGAGCATCATGCCCTCGAAGACCGCGTAGGTGAGGATGAGCGCCGGGCTGGGCACCTTCTTGAAGGAGTTGACCAGACCCAGGATGAGGGCGCCGAAGCAGCCGATCACCATCATCCCCACGCCAAGGCTGAAGGTGGCGGGCCTGGTGGCAAGCACCCAGGAGACGCCGCCGACCAGGACGATGATGCCGAACATGACGGCGGTGCGCACAATGACGTCGTCGTAGGTCATGCGGCCGCGGTCGACGTTGGTGGCGGCGGGGGCACCGTACTGGGCCTCAAGACCGGCGAGCTGCTGGGGGCCGACCGGCCCGAACTGCTGACCATTGTGAGGGCCGTACTGCTGCCCGACCTGCTGGCCGTCACCCTGCCCGGGCTGCGGGTACTGCCGACCCTGGTACCCGGGCTGGTAGCCGTAGGGGCCGTAGCCCGTCTGCGGCTGCCCCTGGTAACCGGGCTGATAGCCGGGCATGGTCGGGTAGCCCGCGGGGGTACGGGTGGCGGTCGCCGTCGTCCCCTCCGCGAAGGCCGGGTTGCGGTCGAAGAACGGATTGCTCATGTCCTGTGGTTCTTTCTCGGACGGGGCATAGGGCAGTGCCGACGGCGTCCGGCGGGCCGGTCCGTCAACACCTGTGTGGCACAACAGCGGCATTATGCCCCGCATTCCTGAAGGGCACCTGAACCGGAGCACCCTCATCCCTCAGGAGGAGGGTGCTCCGCCTGGCGGCCCGCGCCCCCGCAGCCCAGTTTTCGTCACCCCGGCCGATCAGCCGCGAGGCGGCGGTTCCTAGCCTGGAGGCACACGCGGCACCGGTGACCACCGGCCTAAGCGCCCGCCCATTAGAAGAAACGAGCTGATCCCCATGATCGAAGCCGTCGGCCTCACCAAGCGCTATGGCTCCACAACCGCCGTCGACAACGTCTCCTTCACTGTCGAGCCCGGCACCGTCACCGGCTTCCTCGGCCCCAACGGCGCCGGCAAGTCGACCACGATGCGCATGATCATGGGCCTGGACAGGCCCACCAGTGGCACCATCACGGTCAACGGCCGTCCCTACCGTCAGCTGGCCACGCCGCTGCGCGAGGTCGGCGCCCTGCTGGACGCCAAGGGCCTGCACGGCTCGCGCAGCGCCCGCGCCCACCTGACTCAGCTGGCCGTCTCCAACGGCATCCCCACCCGCCGCGTGGACGAGGTCCTGGAGATCACGGGCCTGACCTCCGTCGCCAAGAAGAAGGTCAAGGGCTTCAGCCTGGGCATGGGCCAGCGCCTGGGAATCGCGGCCGCCCTGCTCGGGGACCCGAAGGTGCTCATCTTCGACGAGCCTGTCAACGGCCTCGACCCCGAGGGCGTCAAGTGGGTGCGCGAGACCTGCCGCTCGCTGGCGGCCCAGGGGCGCACGGTGTTCATCTCCTCCCACCTCATGAGCGAGATGGCGCTGACGGCGGACCACCTCATCGTCATCGGCCGGGGCCGCATCCTCACCTCCGGGCCCGTGAACGAGGTCATCGCGTCCGCCACCAGCGACGTCGTGCGGGTGGTGACCCCCGACGCCGACCGTCTCGCTGAGGTCCTGACCGCTGGTGGCCTGGAGTTCCGGCGCACGGCCCCGGACACGATCACGACGACGACGGCGCCCGCCGCGCGTATCGGTGAGGCCGCGGCCTCGCACGGCCTCGTCCTGCACGAGCTCGTCACCCAGCGCGCCTCCCTGGAGGAGGCCTACCTGGAGCTGACCAACGGCGAGGTCGAGTACACCACCGGCGTCCCGGCCGCCGAGCAGGTCGGTGGCCGCCGCTCGCGCCGTGAGGCGGGCAGGCACTGACATGAGCGCCGCAGCCACCCCCATGAACCACACCTTCCTCTCCTCTATGGAGTCCTCGATGGAGCCCGACATGACCACCAGCCAGTCCCCCGCCCGTCTCTCCTCTCGTTCCCGGCGAGCCCCGGGGGCCCGCGCCGCCACCTCCTCGTCGGGCGCTGCCGGCCAGACCTTCCTGCGGACGCTGCGCTCGGAGTGGATCAAGCTGCGCACCCTGCGCTCGACCTGGATCACCGCTTTCATCGCCATCCTGCTCGCCTCCGGCCTCGGTGCGGCCTTCGTCATCGGCCTGCGCAGCCAGGGGGGCGCGGAGTCCTGGGGCTACGTCCTCGCCGGCATCCCGTTCGGGCAGATCGTCGTCGCCGTGCTGGGCGCCCTGGCGATCACCGGGGAGTACAGCTCCGGGCAGATCCGCTCGAGCCTGGCGGCCGTGCCCAACCGTTGGCGTCTGCTGGTGGCCAAGGCGAGCGTCCTGGCCCTGTTCAGCTTCGTGCTCGGCGCCCTGTCGATTCTCATCGCCTGGATCGTCTCCGCCGCCTTCGTGGGTGAGGCGGCCGGGTCCCTGACCGACACCGCCTTCCTCGGCTTCGTGTGGGGCACTGGCCTGACCTACGCCGGCACTGCCCTGCTCGCGATGGGTCTCGGTTTCCTCATGCGCTCCACCGCTGGGGCGATCACCACGGTCTTCACCCTCCTGTTCGTCATCGACATTCCGCTCAACATCGCCGCACTCAAGTGGGACTGGGTCTCCACCCTCCGGACCTTCGAGCCCCTGAACCTGGCCCCGGCGGTCTACGACCCCTTCGAGGTCATCACGCGGTGGGGCCAGCCGGACACGATCACCTTCCTCGAGCACTGGCAGGCCGCGCTGGGCTTCGCCCTGTGGGCCGTGGTTCCGATGGTCCTGGCCGCCGTCGTCTTCTCCCGCCGCGACGCCTGAGACGCTCCCACGTCACCGGCCCTGGCACCCAGGCACTGCTCCTGGGCGCCAGGGCCGGTGGCACTGTGACAATGAGCCCATGAGCACCCGCGAGGTTCCTGCTGTGAGCGTCCCACCCTCCGCCCGCCGGCTCGCACGCTGGCACGACTCGCACGCCCCGCTGGCGGACGTGCTTCTCGCCGTCGTCGTGCTCGTCATCAACATCCCCCTGGGCCTCGCACCCCTGTGGGAGGGCCACCTGGCGAGGTCCACCAACATGACAGCGGTGCTCGCAGCATCGGTGGTCGCCAGCATCGCGTGCGGCGTGGGGGTGTTCCTGCGGCGGCTGCGCCCACGCCTGGCCTGGGTCCTCGTGACCTTCGTTCCGCTGGTGCATGCCGTCGTCGTCCCCCGGGCGCTGGGCCTGGGCGTGGTCGAGAGCTCCTACGTCGCGTGGTCCTTGCAGGCGATCACACTCCTGGGCACCCCGGTGGTGCTCGCAACCCTGGCCTCGCGCCACCACCTGGGGTGGGCGTGGGCGGCCTGCGTGGTCTCCACCCTCGTGTCGATCGCGTGCCTGCGCCTGCTGGGTGGCGGCCTGACCCTCACGCGCCTGGGGCTCGTGGAGATCCTCAAGCCCTACGGCCTGGTCAACGTCATCGGCACGCTGGTGGGGATCATCATCCGGATCCAAAGGGCCCAGGTGATGGAGCTCGCCCAGCGCAATGACCGCCTGTCCCTGGCCCGCGAGCAGGCGGCGGCACTGGCCTCCGCCAATGAGCGCAGCCGTATCGCCCGGGAGATGCACGACGTCGTCGCCCACTCCCTGGCGGTGATGATCACGATGGCCGACGGCGCGGCCGCGACGGTCGAGCGCAACCCGCAGATGGCGAAGGAGGCGCTGGGCGTCCTGGCGGAGACCGGCCGCTCGGCGCTGGCGGACACCCGTCGGCTCGTGGGGGTGCTGCGCGATGACCCGGGGGCCTCCTCGGACCCGTCCCGGCACCACGAGTCCGTCTCGATGTCCGACGGCGCACCTGCCGGCGTGCCGGGCGGCGCGCCGCCCGGTTCGGGGCCTGCGGTGCGGGCGCTGCCGGTGCCTGAGTTCGCGCCTCCGGGCACCGTGGCCCCGACCGAGCCCTCGGCCGAGATCGCGGCCCTGCGCTCCACGGCGACCACCTCGGGCATGGACCGCTCGACCGGGGATCTGCCGACGGCGCCGGCACCGGCATCCGCGGACCTGGCGGTGCTGGTTGAGCGTTTCGCGGCCGCAGGCGTGCCGGTGACCTACGAGTGGGTGGGCGAGCCCCTGCCCGATGACAAGGGTCTGCAGCTGACGGTCTTCCGTATCGCCCAGGAGTCCCTGACCAACGTGCTGCGTTATGCGCCGACGACGAAGCGGGTGCACGTGCGGCTCGTGCGACGCACGGGCACGGCCGTCCTGACGGTGGATAACGACGCGGCACCGGGATCGACGCCGGTGCACGGCTCGGGCAAGGGGCTGATCGGCATGCGGGAGCGGGCCGCCGTCTATGGTGGGACCGTGGACGCGGGTCCCACGCCCACCGGTTGGCGGGTGCGCGCAGTCCTGCGCTGGGACGAGAACAACGAAGGGACCACGTCATGGCAGATGCCGTGCTGACCTCGGAGGGGGTCACCCGCCCCGTGACCGTCGTCCTGGCGGACGATCAGGCGCTGATGCGTATGGGTTTCCAGATGGTGCTGGACGCGGAGGACGGTATCGAGGTTGTGGGTGAGGCCTCGGACGGCTCCTCGGCGCTGGCGCAGGCGCGTGCGCTCAAGCCCGACGTCATCCTCATGGACGTGCGCATGCCGGGGATGAACGGCATCGAGGCGACTGCGGCGATCACCGCCCAATGCCCGGGCACGAGGATCCTCATCCTCACCACCTTCGACCTGGATGAGTACGCCTTCGCGGGGCTTCGCGCCGGGGCCAGCGGCTTCCTGCTCAAGGACACCCAGCCGACGGAGCTGGCGGAGGCGATCCGTACCGTGGCCTCGGGTGAGGCGGTGGTCTCGCCGCGGGTGACGCAGCGGATGCTGGAGATGTTCGCCTCGCACCTGCCTCAGGACGGCAGGGAGGCGTCCGCGGAGGACGAGCGCATTGCGGCGCTGACGCCGCGTGAGCGCGAGATTCTGGTGCTCATGGCACAGGGCATGTCGAACGCGGAGATCGCTGACCACCTGGTGGTCTCGGCGACGACGGTCAAGACGCACGTGGGCAATGTGCTGGCGAAGCTGGACGTGCGCGACCGGGTCCAGGCCGTCGTCGTCGCCTATGAGACGGGGCTCATGCGGTAGGCGCGTCCGGCCGGTAGCTGCGTCCGGCGCCGCGCGGGCGCGGGACGGCTGGGGCGCCGTCCGGATCCCGTCCGGCTCAGCCGCGTCCGACTCAGCCGCGTCCGAGCCTGTCGCGAGCGGCGTCGAGCCCGAGGGTGACGACCTCCTCGACGACGTCGGCCGCCTGCTCGAGGGTGACGGCGAGCGCGTCGCGCTCGCGCGCGGGCACGTCGGACAGGACGTAGTCCGCCACGTCCTGGCGGCCGGGGGGCCGTCCGACGCCGACGCGCAGGCGCGCGTAGTCGCGTGTGCCCAGGGCCTGGCTGATGGAGCGCAGGCCGTTGTGCCCGCCCTCGCCGCCGCCCTGCCTGAGCCTGAGCTCGTGGGGGGCAAGCTCGATCTCGTCGTGGACGACGAGCAGCCTCGTCGTCGGGTCGACCCGGTAGAACTGGAGGAGCGCCGCGACGGGGCCTCCGGAGGCGTTCATGTAGGTGGCCGGCTCGGCGAGGATGACGCGCGGGCCGGGGGCGCCGCCGGGCATCGTGCCCAGGCGGGCCTCAGCGACCTGCGCGCGGGCCTTGTGCCTCGACAGCCGGGACCCGGCACGCCCGGCCAGGACGTCGACGACCATGTGGCCGACGTTGTGGCGGTTGCGGGCGTACCGGGCCTCCGGGTTCCCCAGGCCGACGACGAGCCAGGGGGTGCTCATGCGCGCTCCCCGCGCGGCTGCCTGCGGCTCACTCGCCCTCGGCGGGAGCCTCGGCCTCGGCCTCGGGGGCCTCGGAGGCGACGGCGGCCTCGTCGGCGACGTTGACGACGCCGGTCTCGGCGTCGGTGACGGCCTCGACGTGGGCGGGCAGGGTGAGGTCCGCGACGGTGATGACCGTGCCGGGGGCGACGCCGGTGACGTCGACCTCAATGGACTCGGGGATCTCGACGGCGGGGGCGGAGACGACGATGTGGGCGGCCTCGATCATGGGCAGGGCGCCGGGGGCGGCGTCACCGGCGAGGACGACGGGGACCTCGACCTCAACGCGCTCGTTGCGGTTGACGACGAGGAAGTCGACGTGCTGGACACCCGGGCGGATCGGGTGGCGCTGGACGTCCTTGGCGAGGGCGAGGATCTTGTCGCCGTCGACGTCGAGCTCGACGAGGGCGTTGTCGTTGCCGCGCAGGGCGAGGCGGGCGGTGTGCTCGTCGAGGAGCAGGTGGCGCGGCTCGGTGCCGTGGCCGTAAACGACGACGGGCACGAGGCCGTCGCGGCGGGCCTGACGGGCAGAGCCCTTGCCGAAGCTGGTGCGGACGGTGGCCTTGAGGCTGATGGCGTTGTGGGCCATGAGGGTCTCCTCGGTTCGGGCGGGGAGAGGGCCCCGCGGGTCTGGTGGTCCGGCGTGGCGCGACGACGCGCAGCACCTTCCGGCACCACCACGTCGATGACGGATGCACGCGCACTGCGCGTGTCCCTCGCCGGGGCAACGCACCCACTGTACGGCAGGCGCCCGGCACCAGCCCAGGCGTGCGGCGGGTGACGCGCGACTCACGGGGTCGGCCCGACCCCGGGGCGCCCGGCGCCGCCCACCGCCGGTCGCGGTCAGTCCTCAGGAGCGGGAAGCAGGCGGCACACGAAAGTCCGAACCGCAGCCGATATGGTGCGAACGTCCTCCAGGGTCGACGCGTTATGGCCTTTCCCGGGCAACCAGACGCGCTCCCACGGGTTGCCCAGCTCCGCCCACCGCCCTGCGACGTCATCCGCCAGGAACGCAGGGCAGGTCCCATCCTCGACGCCATGAACCTCGAGTACCTTCAGCCTGCCGTCGAAACCGCTCACGCCGTCGACGAGCACGCCGTCGTCTCCGGCCAGGTCGAACCGTGCGCAGAACCAGTCGATGCCCCTGATCGAGGGCGACCGCACGCTCGACGTGCCTGCGAAGGCCGCCCGGAACCCCGCCCAGCAGCAGCCCTCTGACTCGCCCGCTCACTCCACCGAGCGCGAGGGCGATGGCCGCGCCAAAACTCCACCCGGCCAGGATGACCGGACCACGAGCACGCGCAAGCGCCCCCTCCAGGTCCTCCTGCAACGTCGCTCGCCAGCCCCTCCACGCGCTGCGCGTGTCACGCGGGTCGGGCATCAGAGACCCGCGGTAGTTGACGCCAACCCAGTCCACACCGCGCGCGTTGCACCACTGCGGGAGCCCGAACAGACGCGGTTCCGGTACCTCGTATCCCTCCGGGCCGCCGTGAAGATGAACCACTGTCCCTCTCGGCTCGATACCGGTGCGCGATGTCACGTATCTTGCCGAGCCTGCCCGCTCTTGCCGAGCCTGCCCGCCCGAACACGCCCGGGCGGGCTCCGCACCTCATGTCTGCGCGCGGAACCGTGGCAACCGTCAGCGCCTCCTCGAAACCACGCACCGTATACGTGCCGCCGTCCGGAGACAGCGCCTTATACCCTTCAGGCGCGGCAATGCAGTGAACCTCCAGGCGGCCATCGGCGTTCTCGCTCACCTCACGCAGCCCGGCGTCGTCGCCGGTGAACACCGACAGCACGATGCGAGCAGAGCAGCCCCCGGCCTCAAGCACGGGTCCGTCCGTCTCCAGAAACGACTTCCGCACCCCGTCGAAGACGTGCAGGCCGTGCCTGACGGGAGTCCGATGGGGGTCACCGACCGCCACCGCGAGCACCCGTTCCCCGGCAGCAAACACATGTCGCGCCCGAACACGCCATGACCGTTGGCTAGCAAGGTCAGCAACAGTAATGAACTGGCCGCTCACACCGCGATCATCCTTGAACCCCAGCATGTCCCCCGAGCTGAACACGAGATCGCCCGCGGGCCGAGGCGCCAGCGCTGCCAGGGCGGGCACCGTGCGACCGCCGACCATTCTAGCGACCCTCTCAACACGATCGGCGTCGTCCCGCCAGATCTCCACACCTCCCCGCACGCCGAGGACCACGAGGTCCTCGGCGCTGAGGTCGCCGACCTCTATATCGCGAGGCTCCCGCCAGACCGGGCGGAAGCGGCCGCCCTCGAACCGGAACAGCCGCACCCGCAGCCGGCGGCTCTCGAACGTGCACGCATAAAGTGCCCCGTCAAGGTCCACCACGATCTCATCCGCCTCGGGAAGAGCTGTCGGCGCCAGGTACCCACCGCGTTCGCACAGCGTAACGCCGTACTCGTTGAGAAGAACCACCGAGTCCGAAGTCCGCAGAAGCGGTACCGCTCTGATCAGGCGCGCCTCGTCGTCAGCCGTTCGAGGGGTCACACGCAGCACCCCGCTGATCTCAGCCGTCAAGGTCCACGACCCCGGTGAAGCAGTCCATATTCGCTCTTGAGTGAAGCACGACCACGGCCCGCCTGCCCGTTGCCTCGAGTGCGCGCGCAAGCGCCAGTATCTCAGCGCGCTCCTGTAGCGGGCTGAGTGTCTTCAGGGTCTCGTCCAAGAGAATCAGCCGGACTCTTTCGTCCGCAAGTGCGGCACGTGCCAGTGCGAGCCCGCTGCGTCCCTCACCGTCCCTGGCGCTGTCCACGTCCGCGTCCGCGTCCGCGAAAGGGTCGGTGTCCGGTACGAGCGCGACCGTCCCCGGGGGCTGCCGCCGGTAGAGGGCGTCAAGCATGACTGACTTGCCGGCACCGGTCGCCCCGATGAGGGCGACTACTGATCCGGCGGGAGCCAGGGCGGCTTCGAGTCGGTCCATGTCAGCGGAGCGGACCGGCGGGTCGTCGGGCTGCTCAACGTGCTCGTCGAGCAGGCGGACGCGCTCGGCCGTCAGGCTGACGACACCAGTGGTCTGCAGCGTCTCGATGGTCGATTGAATACCTGATGACAGCGTCACGGCGAAGTAGATGACACCGGCGGCGCTGACCAGCGACGTCGACCCGCCCAGGACGGCCACCATGACGGTAGCGGACACGTTCAGCGCCAGCACGAGCGCCTGGATCAGGCCGGAGCGCAGCGCGTAGGCATTGGCGAGCCTGACCTCGCCACTGACGTACGCCCCCTCCGCGCTGGAGTATGCCAGGTCACCGGCCTCCTGCAGACCCGGGCCCACCGGAGCGGCGTGAAGACCGGCCTGAACGCCGACCGCACCGACGAAGGCGGCCCGCAAGTTCGCGGCGGCGGTTGAGGCCGGCAGGATCCACACGGACCCGCGGCGCATGACGAGGACCGCCAGCGGGACCGCTACCAGAACCACGATGATGAACGTGGGAGCACCCGCGACCGCGCCGCCGACGAGCATGACGGACTGGGTGGTGATGAGGAGCACCGAGCCGACCGCGCCGGGCACCGACATCTGCAGGTCGGAGAAGTCCTCGCCCAGCCGGGCCACGACGCCACCGCTCGTTGCCGGGCCGGCGAAACGATCGAGCTTGTAGGCGAGCCGGTCGTGCAGCTCGCCGAGCCGACGGATCGGTGCACGGTAGAGGACTGAGTAGAACCCCAGCGAGCCGATCAACGCAGCCCCCGCGCAAGCGGCCGAGACCCAGGCGATGCGCCCGGAGAGCGTCTCCGCCTCGGCAAGCGTCAGTGCGAAGGCGACATCGGCCCCGCTCAGAAGCACGGCGCCAACGGCGATCAACACGATGTACGGGCCGAACAACAGGTCGACAGTGCGTCGCCAGGTCGCCCGTTCGGGTCGCGGGTCCGGCAGGCCTCGTTGTTCGGATCCGGCCGGGAGGGCAGCGGCCGCCTCGTCCGCGGCCCCACCCGCCGTCTCGCTCTCGGCTCGCCCGGAGTCTGTGGCCGAAGGTCCTGCTGCCGTCTCTTCCCCCTTCGTGAACGCGGAGGGCACGTACTCCTGGGAGCCCGCCAGCAGCGTGCAGGTTGGCACGCGGGACACGACGACGTTGGCGACGACCTCCCGCGTGAGTGGATCGAGCGCCGAGAACGTGTCGTCCAGGATGATCCATGTGGGCTCGTCGGCGAGCACCAGGGAGACGGCCGCGCGGTGCCTCTCCCCCGCGGACAGCGTCTCCGCGTCTCTCCAGAGACGTTCCACCACCTCACCACCCAGACCCAGGGCGCCGGCTATCTCGGTGAAACGCTCGAGACGTTGCGGCGTCGCCGAGGCAAGCCATGCCGACAGGACGGCCTGGGGGAGCTGCGGGTTGTACGGGACGTAGGCGGAACCAGGGGCTGTGGCACCGTCACGCAGAGCGCGGGCGCGCTGACTGTCCGCCGGGAGGACCTCGATGGACCCGGTCGGCCACGCCGCGCCGTCGTCGGCACGCACCGGCTGCGTCTGCGTCTCCAGCTCGTCAAGGCGTCTGAGCATCGGGACCGCGAGCCGGATCACGCGGTAGTTCACGGTGTTGTTCTGCGCGGCCGAGTAGAGGTAGCGCGCTGCCAGGATGGTGCCTACGCCGAAGGCGGTGCCCGGCCAGAGGCGGGCGCCCACGACGACCAGCAGCGCGAGCGTCGTCGTCAATGCGCCGCGTTCGAGGAATCCGTTGAGCGTCTGCAGACGCACTCGTGCGCGCAGGAGGCACTCCTCCTCGCGGCGTACACCTACGATTGCCTTCAGGGCGCGGTTCCAGCTGGGAATGTGCGATGCACGGGGCAACGCGTCCGCGACACGCTGTATCCAGCGTCTGCGATCGCCCTCAAGTCCGATGTACTGCTCCCAGAGTGCGCCGACGAGGTGAATGAGGCGCACGCTGACAGCCACCATCCCGGCGATGATGACGGTGGCGGCAGCACCACCGGCCCCGTACAGCCGTAATGCCACGAACGCGAAGGCGACCATCTGAACCAGCGACACCGCGGAGTCGACGACGTAGGCGAACTGGCTGATCTGCGCCGGGTAGGTCAGGACGTTCTCGCGAGCGCGCGGCGAGGACGCACCTGAACGGAAGATGTCGCGGAATCGCCGGTACGTCAGCTGCCGCACCATCGCGACGAGAAGCGTCTCGTGACGCTCCTTCACGACGCCAGCGATGCCTTCGGCGAGAAATCCGGTGACGAGCAGCCGGAGCGCGGCCGTGCCTCCCGCCCCGTCTGTCGCCACCCGGTAGAGGCCCACGGTGATCAGCAGCGATCCGGCAATTCCCAGCAGGCCTGCGACGAGCACGACGGCGCTGGTTTCTGCCGGCGCCAGAACCAAGGCGAGCCAGCGGGTGCGCCGCGGAACAACCCGTACGATCCGCCGGTAGCGCTCGTGCAGGGCGTCAATGTCGATGCTGTGCCGTCCGTTCTGCATATCTAGCAGGCCTACCGTCAGCGCATCAGCGAACCGGGGCCCGTAAGAAAGATAACAGGCCCCCTGTCCGGGCACTCGCCTCCCGCGCCGGGCCACCACGATCGCCGGCAGTGCCTCATGCGCGGGCTATGAGGCTCTGGCGGCAAGGAGGCGGCGCCGCGCAGCGGGCGCAGTCGGCCCACCGTCTCATACGCGGAGCAACTCGAGGGCGGCCCTCACCAGCTCGATGGGCATCTGACCGGGGGCTGAGGCTCCTCCCGACGCGGTGGCAAAGGTGAGGGCGGAGCCGAAGACCCCGCCGAGCAGCCGCGTGGGCACGCCCCCCTCCCCCATGGACATCGTGATGACGGGGACCTCGAGCTCGGCGCGAGCCTGGGCGGTGGCCCGCAGGAGGGTGACGACATCGTCGTGCCCGACCTGCCCGTCGCGGGGCACGACGGCGATCTTGGCGACGTCCGCGCCTTCCTTCTCCATCCGCCTGAGGATCGCCACGATCTCCTCCTGGCTGGGCGTGGAGGTGAAGAAGTGTGCCGAGCCGACGACGGCGAGCCCGACCTCGTGAGCCACCTCGACCGCCTCTCCCAGGCAGCCGCGGGCGATCTCGACGTCGATGGCGCGCACCGCCTCGAAGCGGCCGGTGGCGCGGGCCTGTCCTAGGTAGCGGAGCGTCGTCAGCAGGGCGCGGCGGTAGGTGGCGTCGTCGACGTCGGCGCCGCCTCCCTCGGCGCTCGTGCGCACGGTGAGGAGCACGGGGGTGGTGTGTCCTTCGGCGGCGATGAGGCGGGCGGTGGCCAGTGCTGGTGAGGCCCAGGCCGCGGCTTGTCCGCCGGTCGTGACCGTGCTGTCGGGCTCGATGAGGTCGGCGCGCACCTCCACGAGGTCGGCGCCCAGGGCGGAGGCGACGAAGGCCTGGCGCATGGCCTCGGCCTCGCTGCTGGCGGTCGTGGCGACGGCGATGAGCGGGACCGGCCCACCGAGTACAGGCCCAGCGGCCCCGGCACCCCCGGCCTCGCCGTCTTCCTCCCCCAGCGGCACGGGTCCAGCCGACCCGTCCCGTCCGAGGGTGACGGGCCGGGGCGCGCGCGGACTACCGGGAACACTGATCCCGGCAGCCTCAACCTCGGGGCGCAGGGCGGCCAGTGTCTCCGCGAGCCCCGTGAGCACGGCGTCGGGCTGGGCGGGGGCGCCGCTCACGAGCGGTCCGCCAGGGACAGGGCGATGCCGTCGAGGATGTCGTGCAGGCTGGTGGTCGTCGTCGTCAGCGCGGCCCCGGCCTCGGCGGTGCGCTCGACCGCACGGGTGACCACCTCGGACCACACGAGGGCGCCGGCGGCGATGACGTCGCGGCGGCCCGGGCGCAGGTAGCCCCATGACTCGCGCTCGGACGCGGTGGAGTGCAGCACCGCCTCGCAGGAGGCGAGGGTGTCCTCGATGCTCAGGCGCGCGCCGTCAATGGCCTCAGCGTCGAACTCGCGCAGGCCGAGGGCGTGGGCGGTGACGGTCGTGATGGTGCCGGCGAGACCCACGAGCTCGTCGGCACGCTCGACGGGCACGCTGCGCCCGGCGAGGTCGAGCAGGGCGCGCACGTGCGCGCGGGCGGCGGCCTCGGTGGCGGGGGTGACGCCGTCGGCGAGGTAGCGCTCGGTGACACGCACGCTGCCGGTGTCCATCGAGACGGCAGCCTCGGGGGCG
Source organism: Actinomyces respiraculi (assembly GCF_014595995.2). Classification (NCBI taxonomy): domain Bacteria; kingdom Bacillati; phylum Actinomycetota; class Actinomycetes; order Actinomycetales; family Actinomycetaceae; genus Actinomyces; species Actinomyces respiraculi. The sequence continues at coordinate 338,305 of NZ_CP063989.1, read as the reverse complement.
GCAGTGCCCAGGACGAGCTCGGTGGAGCCGCCGCCGAGGTCGACGACGAGCCGTGCGACCCCGGGGTCGGCGCCGGCCCCGGACAGCGCGCCGGTAAAGGACAGCCGGGCCTCTTCGTCACCGGAGACGACCTCCGGCTCGATGCCGAGGCGCTCGCGCACGCCGTCGATGAAGACGGCCCGGTTCTCGGCGTCGCGGGTGGCGGAGGTGGCGACGAATCGGACGCGGTCGGCGGCGAGCTCGCGCACGCGCGCGGCGTAGTCCTCGACGACGGCGAGGGTGCGTGCGAGGGCGGCGTCATCAAGGCGGCCGGTGCGGTCGACGTCCTGGCCGAGGCGGACGATCTCGTTCTCACGGGCCAGGGGTGCCAGGGTTGGGCCGCCCTGGCCGGGGACGAGGTCGGCGACGAGCAGGCGGATGGTGTTGGTCCCGCAGTCGATGGCGGCGACGCGTGTCATGGTGCTCCTCAGGACGGGCCGGGGCGGGGCGGGCCGGGGTCAGCAGCTGCAGCGGGCGGGGTCCCACAGGCCGCGCTCGCGCAGCACGTCAAGGGTCCGGTCCCCGATGGGGTTGGTGCCGGGGCCTGCGGCGAGGGTGTGGCCGAGCAGGGCGTGCAGGCACTTGACGCGGGTGGGCATGCCGCCGGCGGACACGCCGTCGATCTCCTCGGGGGTGCCCAGCTCGGCGCGGCGGGCGAGGTAGTCCTCGTGGGCGGCGGCGTAGGCGGCGGCGACGTCGGGGTCCTCGGCCAGGAGGGTGTTGTAGTCCTCCATGAGGTGCTCGGCCTCGAGGGTGGAGCAGCCCTTCACGGCGGCGGGGTGGGTGAGGTAGTAGCTCGTGGGGAAGGGGGAGCCGTCGGGCAGGCGGGGGGAGGTGCGCACGACGGTGGGACGCCCGCACACGCAGCGGGAGGCGATGGCGACGACGCCGCGCGGCACCCGGCCGAGCTGTTGGCGCAGGGCCTCGACGTCGGCGTCGGTGACGGCCTGGGGGTCGGTGATGGTGTGCGCGCCGGTGCTGTCCTGGATCATGGGGTCCTCTCGGTCACGGCTCGTCGGTGGCATCGGCGGACGGGGCGCTCGGCGTCGGCACGGTGGGCACGGCGGTGGACCAGCCCTGCTGGGCGGGTTCGGTGGGCGCGGCCTGCCCGGTCTGCCCGGCAACGCGCGCGGACTCGCGCACGATCTCGTACCACGGGGGCGTGGTGTCGGCAGAGGCGGTGGAGGTGGAGGCCGATGCGGTCTGCTCCTGCTCGACGTCGTCGGCGCCGACGACGATGTAGGTGGTCTCGCCCGGCATGACGTAGGAGAGGCGCTCGCGAGCCTGGGAGCGGACGTAGTCGTCGTCCTGCCACTTGGCGAGCTCGGCCTCCAGGGCGGTGGAGACGGCTTCGGCCTCGTCGATCTGGTGAAGGACCGCGTCGTACTGGGCGCGTTGGGACAGGTAGCCGCGCAGGGACGGGAAGGTCACAATGAAGGCGCCCAGGAGGACGAGGGCGATGATGAGGACGCGGGCGGGCACGGCCACGCCGTCGGCGCCTCCCACACGCAGGACGACGTGCTCGAGCCCGGGTGAGACGGCGGCCTCGGGGCGCGTGGTGCGCGCCCGGGGCGTGGCGCGGGGCGTGGCGGGCTTATCGCCGGAGCGGCCGGGGGCGGGGGCGGCCGCGCGTGAGGCCGGGCGTCCCGAGGGGCGCGCGCCGGGGCGGCTGCCCGGGCGGGCGGGGGTGGGGCGTCGTGGGCTCATGGGGGCATCCTGCCCCAGCCACCTGGGAACGCGCTCCACACCCCGCGCGCGTCGCGCCCGCCCACCTCCTCGTTTTGCTCTCGACAGTACGGCGTTGTGCCGCATGTTATGTCTCAGGACATTGGTGGCAGTTCTGTGTCAGGGCATCGGTGACGCTTGGGGGGTTGGGGGTGTGGTTGGACATGTATGTGGTGACGGGTTCGGGCTGGGTGTGTGTTCGGTCAGGGCCTTGGCCGTCTGAGCGGAGTCTCGACGCTTCTGGGGTGCCGGTGGCCGCGAGGAGGTGGGGCTCTGGACCCAGGCGTGTCCACGGCGCGGACATGACCAGCCTGGGCGCTCGACCCGCCGGGAGGAGTACGGCGTGATCGCGCGCCTCCGGGCCGGGGCGTCGACGGCGGCCTCGGTTGATGTCCGCCGCGTGGACACCAGCGCCGCGCGCCCGCCGAGGGGCCACGAGCACGCGCCAGGATGGGCGCGTCTGGTCGCGGCGCCCGGAGGACCCGACGAGGACCGGCGTCGATCTCGTTGCCCAGGTCTTGATCTCGTCCCTCGCACGTCGATCTCGTTCCGCACACGTCCATCTCGTTCCGTGAACGAACGAGATGGAAGGTGGAGGAACGAGGTGGACGGGCTCGGCGTGCGCCGTCCAGGCCCCTGCCCTGAAGACCATGACGTCGGGCCATGAGCCGGGGTGCCGCCGGGGAGCTGACGCCCGTGTGTGCAGTGTGGTCACCAGCGGCGCGTGCCACCGGAGGCCGGGCCCGTCCACACCCGTGGGACGACGAGCTGGCGGGAGCACCAGGGCCTCCAGGCCGACGACTGCCACGGGCCCGGCGGGCGGGCACCGGGACGAACCACCTCGGCACCATGCAGACGTGTCACCCCCACAAACACCCGAACTGTCACCGATACCCTGACACAGAACTGTCACCAATGTCCTGAGACATCACAACGGCACAACACCGTAGGTTCGAGCACAACCCGAGGAGCTCGAGGGGGGGGCGGGGGCGGCAGGCGCAGCGATGCCCGGGCACCGTCGAGGTCCGACGGCGTCCGGGCACCGGTGCGTTCAGCTCAGGTCTCAGGCCTTGAAGCGGGGGAAGGCGGAAGCGCCGGCGTAGACGGCGTCCTCACCCAGGGCCTCCTCGATGCGCAGGAGCTGGTTGTACTTGTTGATGCGCTCACCGCGGGCCGGGGCACCGGTCTTGATCTGGCCGGAGTTGGTGGCGACGGCGAGGTCGGCGATGGTGACGTCCTCGGTCTCACCGGAGCGGTGGGAGGTCATCGACTTGTAGCCGGCGCGGTGGGCCATCTCGACGGCCTCGAGGGTCTCGGTGAGGGAGCCGATCTGGTTGACCTTGACCAGCAGGGCGTTGGCGGCACCCAGCTCGATGCCCTTGGCCAGGCGCTCGGGGTTGGTGACGAAGAAGTCGTCGCCGACGAGCTGGACGCGGTCACCGATCTTGTCGGTCAGGGCCTTCCAGTCCTCCCACTCGTCCTCGCTCAGCGGGTCCTCAATGGAGACGATCGGGAAGTCGGTGATGAGCTTCTCGTAGTACTCGACCATGTAGGCGTTGTCTCGGGCCTCGCCCTCGAACTGGTAGGTCTTGGTCTTCTCGTCGAAGAACTCGGTGGAGGCGACGTCCATGGCGAGGGCGACGTCGGCGCCGGGCTTGTAGCCGGCCTTCTCGATGGCCTCGACGATGAGCTCAAGGGCCTCACGGTTGGAGTCGAGGTTGGGGGCGAAGCCTCCCTCGTCACCCAGGCCGGTGGACAGGCCGCGGCCCTTCACGACGGCCTTGAGGGCGTGGTAGACCTCGGCACCCATGCGCAGGGCCTCACGGAAGGTCTTGGCGCCGATAGGGGCAACCATGAACTCCTGGATGTCGACGTTGGAGTCAGCGTGGGAGCCACCGTTGAGGATGTTCATCATCGGGACGGGCAGGACATGGGCGTTCGGGCCGCCGACGTACTGGAAGAGGTCGAGGCCAGCGGACTCGGCGGAGGCCTGGGCGGCGGCGAGGGAGACGCCGAGGATGGCGTTGGCGCCGAGCTTGCCCTTGTTGGGGGTGCCGTCGAGCTCGATCATGAGGCGGTCGAGGCCGCGCTGGTCAGCGGCGTCGTAGCCGATGATCTCGGGGGCGATGATGTCGTTGACGTTGGCCACGGCCTTCTCAACGCCCTTGCCCAGGTAGCGGGACGTGTCACCGTCACGCAGCTCAACAGCCTCGAAGGCGCCGGTGGAGGCGCCGGAGGGGACGGCGGCGCGAGCGGAGGCACCGTCCTCCAGCAGGATCTCGACCTCAAGGGTCGGGTTACCGCGGGAGTCAAGGATCTCGCGGGCATGAACGTTCTCGATGAGGGCCACTGTGGGTGCTCCTTGCTGGATTGGATCAGGATGCAGGGCAAGACTACCGGCCTGCTGGCATGATCACGAGGGCCATGGTCCTTCGGGGCGTTCACCTGCGGCGTGACACGACCCTCACACCCGGGCGATAAGGCCGGGCTCAGCCAGACGCCCGGCCGTGGAGCGCCGCCGCCGGTCACGACGGCGCAGGCCAGTCAGACGTGAGGTAGGCGCCGATCGCCCGGTGACGGAACGAGTACGGCTTGCCACGCTGGACGATCCGGCGGTTGAGGTCGAGGCGCCGCGCGGTCGTTCCCGCCTCAGTTGCCTTGCTCAGCCCCATCGCCTGGGTGATCGCCGTGAGCGTGCGCTCCTGTGCCTCAAGCCCCGCCATCGCGTCGAGGAAGTGACGTTCGCGCTCCGGCAGGCGCTCGAGCAGACGCTGCACGTGCGCTTCAGCCTCCGGCGCGACGTCGCTCCATCCGCGCACGACGTCGTCGGCCGTGATGAGGTCAGAGGTACCTGCGTACCAGGCGCGTTCTCCGGCAAGCTGGAACAGGAAGGGCTCACCGCAGGCGCGCTCGACGATGAGGTCACGAGCCTCAGCGCTCATGTGGACACGTCGCGCGTCACCGTCGGCGGAGAGGATCGGCCACCCCTCGGTGACAAGAGGTTGAAGGGCTGCCCCGAGGTCGTCGTCGCCAATCGAGTCGAGGATCGTCGTACGGAACCGGCGAGCGAAGGTCGCACCAGACCGCGCGCCGGCCATGTCCGCGAACTCCGGCAACCCGGTGAGGTAGACGACGACGGGCAGCGCGCGCGAGGCCACCACTCCCCCGGGCAGAGTGATCTCCTCCTCGTGGCTCAGAGCGTCCCCGAGCGCGATGAGCGTGTGGGAGAGGACCTCTGGCCGGGTGATGTTCTGAACCTCGTCCAGGTGGATGAGCACGACGACCCCACGGCGCAGCGCCGCCCGCCCGATCTCCAGGAGGAGACTGGTGAGGTCCGTGTAGGGCTCCGCCCCTGGGGCCTGCCGCAAGGAGAGCGAGACACCTGAGACGGCGACGGCCTCGACCCTGGCGAGGAGCGCGCCCACACGGGCGTCGGCAGCCGTGGACAGACCTGCGGATGCCGCCAGAGCGAGCAGGGCAGAGGCGAGACGCTTGAGCGGGTCCGCGCCGAGCGGCATCCGCAGCTGATCGGTCACCCAGTCCCCCGAGGCCGCCGCATGAGCGGCGATACGTCTGACAAGGGCGGACTTGCCAGTGCCGGCCTCGCCGAGGATCGTGCGCCCGCGCTCGGGGAGGCCTGCGAGCCGGCGCGGACGCAGGACGTCCCGCCAGTCGCTGAGCTGCGCACTCCTCCCCGCCCAGATCTGAGGCACGGCGTCGGATCCGGGGCTGAAGGGGGAGTCAAGCGGCGTACGCATGGCGATAACTTTACCAACCTCGTCCGAGATTGATAACTTTACCAACTGTGTCGGGCCCCTCCGGCCCCCCAGCCTCACCGCCGCCGTCGGTACTTCGTGGCCTCGACGGCGTAGTCCTCGTCGCCCTCGACCACCGCGTGCAGCAGCACCTCGGCCCAGCGCAGCAGCGCCTCGCCTTCGATGGCGCCGCCACCCATGCGGGCCTGGCCGGGGGCGGGCACGACGATGGTGCGGGTGGCGGGCTTCATGGTGGTGCCCGGGTAGAGGCGGGTAAGCCTCATGCGGCCGGACTCGGGCAGGTCCACGGGGGCGAAGCGGATGGAGCGGCCCTGGGCGACGATCTCGCGTACGCCCAGGCGGGCGGCGAGGGCGCGCAGGCGCGCGAGGGCTGCCAGGCGCTGGGTGGGCTCGGGCACGGGTCCATAACGGTCGGTGAGCTCGTCGAGGACGTCGCGGATGCCGTCCTCGCTGCGGGCGGCGGCGAACTTGGTGTAGGCCTCCAGGCGCAGGCGCTCGTGGGGCACATAGTCCTCGGGGATGGTGGCGTCCACGGGCAGCTCGACGCGCAGGTCCTCGTCGATCTCCGCGCCGTCCTCGCCGGCCCGGGCGGCGGCATCGGAGGCGGTGGCCGGGTCGATGGCCAGGGCCTTCTTGTAGGCGGCCACGGCCTCGGAGACCATGCGCACGTACAGGTCGAAGCCGACCCCGGCGATGTGCCCGGACTGCTCACCGCCCAGGAGGTTGCCGGCACCGCGGATCTCAAGGTCCTTCATGGCGACCTGCATGCCGGCGCCGAGGTCGGTGTTGGTGGCGATGGTGCGCAGGCGCTCGAGGGCGGTCTCGGTCAGGGGCTTGTCCGCCGGGTAGAGGAAGTAGGCGTAAGCGCGCTCGCGTGCGCGCCCCACGCGCCCGCGCAGCTGGTGGAGCTGGGACAGGCCGAAGCGGTCGGCGCGGTCGACGATGAGGGTGTTGGCGTTGGACACGTCGAGGCCGGTCTCGACGATGGTGGTGCACACCAGGACGTCGATCTCCTTGTGCCAGAAGCGGTCGATGACCTCTTCGAGGCGGTTCTCGCTCATCTGCCCGTGGGCGGTGGCGACGCGGGCCTCGGGGACGGTGTCCTGGAGGCGGGCGGCGACGCGGTCGATGTCCTCGACGCGGTTGTGGACGTAGAAGACCTGGCCGTCGCGCAGGAGCTCGCGGCGGATGGCGGCGCTGACCTGCTTGGTCTCGTAGGCGCCGACGTAAGTGAGGATGGGGTGGCGGTCCTCGGGCGGGGTGGCGAGGGTGGACATCTCGCGCAGGCCGGTGACGGCCATCTCCAGGGTGCGGGGGATGGGGGTGGCGGACATGGACAGGACGTCGACGTCGGTACGCAGGGCCTTGAGAGTCTCCTTGTGCTCGACGCCGAAGCGCTGCTCCTCGTCGATGATGACGAGCCCGAGGTCCTTGAATCGGACCTGCCCCGTAATGAGACGGTGAGTTCCGACGACGACGTCGATGCTTCCAGCGGCCAGGCCCTCAAGGACCGTGTGGGACTCGGCGTCGGATTGGAAGCGGGAGAGCTGGGCGACGGTGACGGGGAAGCCGGCGTAGCGCTCGGTGAAGGTCTCGGCGTGCTGGGAGACGAGCAGGGTGGTGGGCACGAGGACGGCGACCTGCTTGCCGTCCTGGACGGCTTTGAAGGCGGCGCGCACGGCGATCTCGGTCTTGCCGTAGCCGACGTCGCCGCAGATGAGGCGGTCCATGGGCTGGGGCTTCTCCATGTCGGCCTTGACGTCGTCGATGGTGGCGAGCTGGTCGGGGGTCTCGGTGTAGGGGAATGCCTCTTCGAGCTCGGTCTGCCAGGGGGTGTCAGGACTGAAGGCGTGGCCGGTGGTGGCGGTGCGGGCGGCGTAGAGGCGCACGAGCTCCCCGGCGATCTCGCGCACGGCCTTGCGGGCGCGGGACTTGGTCTTCTGCCAGTCGGCGCCGCCCATCTTGTTGAGGGTGGGGCTGTCGCCGCCGACGTACTTGCTCACCTGGTCCAGGGCGTCGGTGGGCACGAGGAGGCGGTCGGCGGGCTGGCCCCGCTTGGAGGGGGCGTACTCGATGACGACGTACTCGCGGGTGGCGGCGCTCTTGCCGGAGCCGATGGGCCGGCGCATGAGCTCGACGAAGCGGCCGACGCCGTGCTGGGCGTGGACGACGAGGTCCCCGGGGTGCAGGGAGAGGGGGTCGACGCTCTTGCGGGGGCGGCGTGAGGGCAGGATCTTGCGCTCGCGGGGGCTGGTGGGGGCGCGGCCGGTGAGGTCGGACTCGGCGACGAGGGCCAGGCGCAGCGTGTCGGCGACGAAACCGTGCCCGGCGCTGGCCTGGGTGACGCGCACGACGCCGTCGGCGGTGATGTCGGCGGGTTCGTCGAGCTGGGTGACGATGCGTGACGGGACGCCGCCGTCGGAGAGCAGCTCGGCCATGCGGCGGGCGGGCCCGGGGCCGGGGGTGGTGACGATGACGCTCCAGCCGCCGGTGGCGAGGGCACCGAGGTCGGTGACGGCCTCGGTGAGCTTGCCGTTGTAGCCGCGGGGGTCGCGAAGCGGCAGCTCGGTGGTGTCGGGGCTGGCCTTCAGCGAGGTCAGTGACCACCAGCCGCGGTTGGTGGCGAGGGCAAGGGCGCGGGCCTCGGCCAGGTGGGCGAAGGCGGCGGCGGACAGGTCCACGGGGGCTTGCTCGCCGCTGGCGGCACTGGTCCAGGCGGCGGCGAGGAACTCCTGGGTGGTGGCGGTCAGGTCCTCGGCGCGTTTGCGCAGGCGCTCGGGTTCGAGGCCGACGACGAGGCGGTCTCCGACGAGGTCGAGCAGGGGGACCATGCGGGGCACGAGGACGGGGGCGAGGGACTCCATTCCCTCAACCGGGATGCCTGCGGCGATCTTCTCGAGCATGTCGGCGGCGCCGGGGATGGCGTCTTGGAGCTGGCGGGCGCGGTCGCGCACGGTGTCGGTCAGGAGGAGCTCGCGGCAGGGGTTGGCGGTGACGGTACCGAGCTCGTCGACGGTGCGCTGGTCGCTGACGGAGAAGGAGGAGACGGATTCGATCTCGTCGCCGAAGAAGTCGACGCGCACGGGGCGCGGCTGGGCGGGTGGGAAGACGTCGAGGATGCCGCCGCGCACGGCGAACTCACCACGGTTCTCGACCATGTCGACGCGGGTGTAGGCGGCGTCGGCCAGGCGTTGGGCGGTGGCGTCAAGGCCGACGTCGAGCCCGGGGGCGAGGGTGACGGGCTCGAGCTCGCCGAGTCCGTCGATGACGGGGGCGAGGAGGGCGCGCACGGGTGCGATGAGGACGCGGATCGGGCCGCGGGCGGGGTCGGTGTGTCCGTCCTCGGGGTGGGCGAGGCGGCGCAGGACAGCGAGGCGGGTGGCGACGGTGTCGGCGCGTGGGGAGAGGCGTTCGTGGGGAAGGGTCTCCCAGGCGGGGAAGACGGCGACGTCGTGCTCGGGCAGGTAGCAGGTGAGGGCGGCGGCGGTGTGTTCGGCCTCGCGAGTGGTGGCGGTCAGGACGAGGAGGGGGGTGCCGGTGGCCGGGGTGGTGGGGGTTCCGGGGGCGCCGACGGCGTGGGCGACGCCCTGCTCACCGAGGGAGAGGGCGGCGATGATGGCGGGGCGGGCTCCTGGGGCGACGACGGCGGTGCGGTCGGTGCGCGTGGAGGCTCCGGCGGCGGCCACGAGCTGGGCGGTGGTCGGGTCGGTGAGGAGTGGAGGCAGGACGGCGGTGAGTCGCATCAGCGGGGATTGTACGGGTGGGACGTCTGAGCGCCCTCACCCCGGGTGGGGTGAGGGCGCTCAGGTCGACGGGGTGCTCAGCCTCTGCTCAACAGGGACCGGGCCGCCTCATCTCAGGCGTCGTCGCGACGACGCTTGGCCAGGAACGCAAGGCCTCCGCCCGCGACGAGCACGGTCCCGATGACGCCCAGCAGGACGACGTTGGACGCACCAGTCTTGGCCAGCGGCGGCTTGCCCGGCGTCGTGACCGACGGCGACGGCGTCGGCACCGGCGAGTAGGTGTTCGTCGCGGTCAACGGCGCCACGGTGTCCTTGGCGATCGTGACCTTGCCACCGCCGGGGATCTCCGACTCGACGGTGTAACCGACACGATCAGCGGACTCAGCCCGCTCACTGACCGTGCACTCGGTGCCCGCCGGGATCATCGGCGAGGTCACAGCCGTGCCGTCACCCGGGACGTCAAGATGTCCCATGGTGCCATCGGTGCACGTGTAGTCGAAGACGAAGGTGTCCTGCTGGAAGGACTCCTGACCACCGACAACCGTCTTGGCCACGGAGAACGAGCCGCGGTCACGCGTGTAGGTGTTGGTCGCAGCAACACTGACCGTGGTGCCGTCGGTGACCGAGAACATCGCCTCATTGCCGCCAACAGGCGTGCCGTCAACGGAGAGCGCGGTGCTCACGCTGGTGCCAGCAACCGTCGCGTCGCGCTCGGTGACCACACAGTCGCCCACGGGCACGCCCTCAACCGCCACAGACTTACCACCCTTGACGGTCACCGAGTCGGTAACCGCCGCGGCGCCAGTGGCAGGCTTGCAGGTGTAGTCGAAGGTGAACTCGGTCTCGGCCGCCAGCTCGGCACCATCACCATCAACCGTCTTGGCAATCATGAAACTGCCCTTGAGAGCGGTGTAGGTGTTGGTCACGGTCACCGCCGGAGTAGCCCCCTGGGCGATCGTCACGGACGTGGCCGAGTAAGTGGTGGCCAGGGAGTAGCCCGGGCGACCAGCGGCGGCGGTGTCCTCCTTGAGGGTGCACGACGTGCCCACCGGAACGGTCGGCCCACTCACCGCGGTGCCGTCAGCAGGGACGGTGAGCTCGCCCTTCGTGGCCGCCGGGTCGTTGCACTCGTAGCCGACCGTGAAGGTGTCGGTGGCCGTCGCCGTGTAGTCACCGGCGACAACCTTGGCAACCGTGAAGGAGCCAGTGTTACGGGTGTAGGTGTTCGTCACGGTGACCGTGGGGGTGGTGTCCGCAGCGACCGTCACGGACGTGGCCGAGTAGGTCGTAACGCGGGAGTAGCCGTCGCGCTCGGCCTGATCGGTGTCCTCGGTGATCGTGCACGTCGTGCCGGCGGGCACCGTGGGCCCGTTCTCCGGAGTGCCGTCAGCACGGACGGTGACCTGACCGGTCGTCGTGTTGGCGTCGTCGCAGCGGTAGCCGACCGTGAAGGTCTCGTCGGACGCCGCCGTGTAGTCACCGTCGACCACCTTGACAACCTGGAAGGTGCCGGTCTTCGGGGGGACGTAGTTCGCGGTGTTGGTGATCTGAACCGAGGTCACACGCTGATCACCGATCTCGAAGGTCGGCTGGCTGATGACGGGCGTGCCCCACTCGACGGTGGGGGGAGCGATCGGCCGTGCGCCATCCGGGTCCTCCGACAGGGTCACCTTGGTGCCTGCGGGCAGCGTGACCTGGGAGTCGAAGTAGGTCGTCTTACCCGGCGCGATCATGATCGTGCCGTGACCGGTGAGACCGTCAGCGTCCATGGTGAAGCCGTCCGGCGGCTGCCACACGGGGTTGTAGGTGTTGTAGTGAGCCGGCAGCGTGAAGTCCACCTTCAGCGGGAACTGCACGCTGCTGTCAAGCAGAGCGGCACCAGAGCCGTCGACGAGCTTGCTCACCTTGAAGGTGCCGTAGCCCGGCTCCATGGTCACGGTGATCTCGACGGAGTCGACGTAGTAGGCGCTCACCGTGGTGCTGGAGTCGAGGCCCTCAGCAGAGACGGTGTTGCTGTACTTCACACCGGGCTTGGCAGGCTCGGTGAACTTCACGGGAAGGTCGAGGTTCATGTTGGTGGACGCCGGGAACGGACCCGTGATCTTGAAGGTCACGTCGTTCGGGGCGTTCTTGATGACCTCGACCTTCCAGTCAGGGTTCGAAGTGGCGCCATCCATGGTCCACAGCACCTGGAAGAGCTGGCTGTTCGCCGCGCTCCGGTTCAGGGCGAGGCGGACATCGCCCGCGCGAGACCAGTCGAACTCCTGGCCGGGAGTCAGCACCTCGTGGAGGACGAGAGTCGACACGGACCCGTCGGTCTTGATGGTCCCGGCAGGCTTGACGTTGTCACGCATGTAGTCCGTGCCGTAGTAGACCACCCACGTGTTGCTGGTCTGGCCGACCGCGATGGTATCCCGGGTCCACTTGCTCAGCTGGGCGGGGTTGTACTGCTCAGGGGTAATACCGCCGGTTCCCGGCAGGTCGATGGGACGCAGCTCACCGTTGAGGTTGAAGATCGCCGTCTCCTCGGAGGTGGACTGCACCGCCGTCATCAGGAGCGAGTAACTGCCCTTGAAGTTCTTGAAGCCTGCCTCGGAAAGCCTCTGAGCCTCATCGTTGAACGTACAGGTCATCGAACGTTCCTGCGTCACGCACTCACCGATGGTGCGCTCAACGCCGCCGTCGTCCCGCACCGTCATGGCATCGGTGCGCGGGTACTGGCGGAACTTGAACACGTCGGGCAGGCCCACAGTGAAGGACGTGCCCGCTGTGATGGCAGACAGGGCGGAGGCGTCCCAGGTGCCGGTCATCTTCGCCGTGTTCCACTGCGTGAGCTGGGTGTCGTTCTCGGCGACGCCGTCATAGTCGGTCATCACCAGTTTGGTGACCCCGACCTTGATCGCAGGGTCGTCAGCGGCCGCTGCCGGCACAGCGAGCCCCTGGATCACCAGGGCCAGGGCCGACAGGAGCGTCAGGAGAGAGAGAGAGAGTGGAACCGCTCTCGCTCTAGCGCCTCTGGCGGCGAGGCTGCCTCTGTTTGGCTGCATATTCTCGTCTTTCATCAGGTGAGGTTGGGAATAATGCGGGAAGAGGAATGGGGGTCCACGACCCCGCATACATCGACGTCGGCAGGCTACCACCGCCCTCAGCACAACGCGGGCCGAGGCCCAGCACCGCCACTGTGAGCCCAGCCGCAGACACGCCGCAGCGAGGGAGGCTTCACGCCTTGCAGATCCCCGACCCGACAACCCGCCCGCTCGCCACAGATAACTGAGCGCCAGGCGCGACGCCAGCCCCCGCTGGGCATTCTGGCTCCCATCCCCACGTGTCGCCCGGCCCAGCCGTGACCCGCGTCAGCATGTCCCTTTGGTGGCGGGGGTAGGTGCGCCAGGAACCTAGGCGGCCCAGCAGTGGCTGACATCACAGCGAGGCGGATGCGGGTTCACGACCGCCTCCTTGAGCTGTGGCCGACGCTCAATTGTGACCAGAGGATCGTACACGTGCGGGAGGGCGGTTTCCGGAGCTGCGCGAGGGCACCCCAATCGGACTGCACGCACGTATAGAAGGCGAGGTCGCACGCCGACGCGCGGTCGAGGAGGGAAGACGCGGCATCGCAATTGTACGGGTGGGACGTCTGAGCGCCCTCACCCCGGGTGGGGTGAGGGCGCTCAGGTCGACGGGGGTGCTCAGCCTCTGCTCAACAGGGACCGGGCCGCCTCATCTCAGGCGTCGTCGCGACGACGCTTGGCCAGGAACGCAAGGCCTCCGCCCGCGACGAGCACGGTCCCGATGACGCCCAGCAGGACGACGTTGGACGCACCAGTCTTGGCCAGCGGCGGCTTGCCCGGCGTCGTGACCGACGGCGACGGCGTCGGCACCGGCGAGTAGGCGTTGGTGAAGGATGCGGTCACCGTCTCGGCGCTGGTCAGGCCGATGGTGACGGTCTGCTCGCCCGAGGCGTCGAGGGTGTAGCCTCAATGCCGGCCTTCGCGGTGTCCTCGGTGACCGTGCAGGTGGTCCCCACGGGGAAGGACGTGTCGCTCTTGACAGCGACCCCGTCACCCTTGGCCGTGATCGTGCCCATCTGACCGTCGGAGCAGGTGTAGGTGAAGGTGTAGTCCTTGCCCGCAGCCCCGTCGGCACCCTCGGCCTTCTTCACGACCTGGAAGTAGTTGGACTGCGCTTGCGTCGTGTTGCGCAGCTCAACGGGGATGACATGGCCATCAGCGATCGTCAGGGTCACGGTCTCGCCCGTGCTCGCCCCCGCCGTGAAGCTGGGGGTGTCCCACGCGTAGCCGGCCGGCGCGCCCGTGGAGGAGTCAAGCACCTCGCTGACCGTCACCACGGTCCCCACGGGGAGGGGAGCGTCAGGGTTGGGATCCGCACCGGGGAGGGGCTTCGCCACTCCCCTGACCACCTCGAAGGTGACCGTGCCGGACTTGTTGTCGCCGCTGAGGGCCCCGGGAGGCGTCCAGCCCGGGTACTTGTCCGCGGTCAACGGCAGCGTGTAGTCCGCCTTCACGGTAAAGCTCGCGTCCGCCGGAACCTGGTCCTGGCCGGTGCCCTGGACGTACTTGGTGACGTTGAAGGTGCCGAAGCCGACTGCCAGCGTCAGGTCGATGGTGAAGGACTCCTTGAAGTACTGCTCGCTGGTCCTCACAAGATCCGTCCCGCAGACCGAGGCGGTGTTCTTGTAGACGGTGCCGGGAATCGCCTTGCCCTCCGGCGTGGTGAGGTCGGCCTTGGCGCGGTACTGCAACTGGTAGTTCGTGTCCGGCGCGAAGGGACCACGCAGGGTGATGGTGGCCATCGTGCCCTCCGCCGTCGTGCCGTCGATGACGACGCGGGCAACAGAGAACCCGGGAAACGTCGTGCTCGCGCTGGAGGACCCCAGGGCGATGGTCTGGTGCCTGAGGTCCGAGTGCTTCGAGTCGCGCATGATCAGCCTGAACTGGTCAAGCGCCGGGAAGGTCTGCCCGGGGCCAAGCACGTCCTTGATGACGATCTCCCGGACGTCCGTTCCGTTGAAGTAGTCGGCATTATAGAAACTGGCGAGGAAGCGGTCCGTGGACCCGCTGGCCGGCAGGCCAGTGGAGAACAGAATGTTCCACATCGGCCCGGTGTCGCTCTCGGTCATGCCCCACGCCCACTTGTCGAAGGGGATCGGCGAGTACGGTGCGGCCGGGGCCGGCGGGAGAATCGGCTCGCCATTGGGCAGGAGGACATCGACCTCCTTCTCAGCGTTGATGGAGACCGTGATCTCTGAGGCCGTGGTCACCTTGACGGCCGAGACCTGCACACTGCCGGTGCCGTGGACGTCCTTGTAACCGCCCTTGATGCGCTCGGGCAGCTCGCCGTTGAAGGTGCAGGTCAGCAGCTGCGCCTCGATCGTGCACTCGCCGACCTTGGTCTCAGCCACGCCGTCGCCGTCGAAGTCGTGGAGGAAGTCCTTGGT